>JAEEPQ010000161.1 GCA_016284885.1 Desulfovibrio sp. | reverse complement strand
CCGGCATGGGCGCGGGCGCCCGGGGCGGCGGCGGTGGCATGGCGCGCAACGTCGCCCTCGTGGGCGCGGGCCTGGCGGCCTGGAGCTTCTTCAAGAAATGGTCAGCCCAGCGCCAGCAGGAGGGCGCCTATGCGGGCGCGGGCGCCGGCGCCGGCACCAATCCCTTCAGCGCCGACTTCCAGGCTTCCACCGGCGATCCCACGGCCCAGCTCGTCGTGCGCTCCCTTGTCTACGCGGCCCGCGCAGACGGCCACATCGACGAGGCCGAGCAGGTCCGCATCGTCGACGCCATGAAGCAGCTCTTCCCGGGCCAGGATCTGCAAAAGCTCGTCAATTCCCTCCTGCGCGAGCCCGTCGACGCCAAAGCCCTGGCGGCCCAGGTCAAATCCATGGAAGAGGCCGAGGACGTCTACATGATGTCCTGCATGGCCATCGACATCGATCATCCCGCCGAGCGCGCCTACCTCGACGAACTGGCGGGAAGCTTCGGCATGCCCCGCGACCGCCAGGCCGCCATCGAGCGCGAGGCCGCCGAGGCCAAGAACCGCATGGCGGGCGCAGGCCTCTAGACCTTCCTCTGCCTTCCTGCACGCAGAGCGCAAAGGCGCTGCGGGAATGGCCTCCGGCATTGAGCATCCCCGGCTTCCCCTCCCGGTCCAGCGCCTGCAGGGGAGCCGGGGACGTTCATGCCGTCCTTCCTGTCCTGGGCAAGACAGCGCCCGTGCAGGCATGAACTGGGTTGACTGGGCAGCTTGGACAGTCTGGGCGGACTGGGGCATCCGTCCTCTTCCGCCTTGTCCCCGCACGGCCGCGCCTGCACGGGCTGGCGCAAGGCCGCAGGCTATGCCCTGCCTGCCGGAAGACTGCCAGCCTTTCTCGCCTTGCTCCTTTCAGAGCCGCTCGAGGCTCCCTTCGGGATCGCGTCGCAGGCTGCGCACTGCCCCCGCATGCCAAGGGAAGCCTGCAGCGCTGGCCTTGGCTCATGCCTGTGCGCATGCCAGTTCGCATGCCAGGGCGCGGCATAGGCTTCCGCTTTGTCCCCTCAAGGGGCTGCGTGGCTTGTCCCGAAAGGGCAGTCGGATTCTCCCGGACCCTTGCCTTCCGTGACAGGTGCTTTCAAAAAGTTTTAACAATATTAATCAGTTAATCAAAAAACGGCTTGGTTTGGCGCATCACTGAGAGGGGAGGCGAAAGAAGGCTTGGGACAAAGCGGGCAGTCCCGATGGGACAGTCTGGGCAGCCTTTTTGCCAGATGCTGGGACATAGTGCGCAGCCCCTGTACAGCAAGGGGAATGAACAGACGAGCGTGCGCCACGATCTAGAAAAGTGGCGCATTCTGGGGTAGAAAAGCTTTTTTTGAGTCTCGTTTTTCCCTGCGCGACCCCTTTTTCCATTGCCAACGTCCGACCCGCCGGAGTCCGCCTGTGCCAGACCTGCCTGCCGCCCCCGAAGCCACATCCCTTACCGACACCGTCCGCCGGGCCCTCGCCTGCGTGGAGGACCTCGACCGCGACAATCGGCTCTTTGTCCTGCTCGACGCGCTTGCCTGCGCCGAGAGCTCCTCCGCAGCCGACATCCTGATGACGGGCCTGCTCGCCCAGCTGGGCGCCAAGCGCAAGCCGCTTGCGTTCTACGACTGGATGGAGAGCCAGCGCCGGGAGCTCATGGGGCTCGGCGCAGGCTACCTCGGCACGGAGTTCTGGTGCAACATGTCGCCTGCGTTGCGCTTTGAGCTCTGCCGCATGGCCGTTGCGGATCCGGACATTGCCCCGCTCCTCAAGGGCCTGGGTTCCAGGAACCAGCGGGTGCGCGAGAGCGAGAACTGGCTCGCCCTGGCGCAGGTGGCAGCCATGCATGCCAACGATGATGCCCTCTTCGTCCAGCTCTACCGCCTCAAGCCGGCGCTGGCCCAGCGGCGCATCCACTAGCGGCTGGCCGTCCCGACAGAGGAGTGGCTCGCTTCGCGCAAGCCGCTGATACGGAAGATCGTCTGCGACGATGCCGTGAAGAGATTCATCTTCGACGGCGCCGCCAGTCCAGTGCTCGGCTGGACCAGCCAGCGCCTGCTCGAGGGCGGCGATGTCGCCGTCGACAACATCCATCCGGTCTCCAAGGCGGGGCTGCTCCTGTGGGCGGGCCGCTGGCAGGAGGCGGAGGCGGAACTGGCGGGCCTAGCCCAGGCCGAAGAGTACTGGCAGACGCACTACCTGCGGGGACTGCCTCTGCTCCTGCACGGCAATGCGGACTGTCTTGCCTGCTTCCGGCGTTGCGCCGAGGTGTACCGCACGGCGCCCTTCACGCCCTTTCCCGCCCTGCCCAGCGTCCCTAGCTTCGCCAGGCAGCTGGCCGTCTTTCTCTTTGGCTCTCCCCAGGAGCAGGAGGCGCTGCGCAGGGAGGCGGACATCGCGTCGGGCAAAGACTACCTCCTTAGCCAGCGCTGGAACGTGGCCAGAGGCCTTCATGCCCTGCGGGCCCTCGACTGGCTGCGCCAAGCCCAGGACGCCAAGGCGCGATTCCTGCTCTGCCGCCTCCGGGGCGCCGAGCCGCACTTTCTGGCAGCCATGGTCTGCTTCGGCGCCCACCAGCGCCTCGGCATCCTGCGGGAAGGCTGGAGCGGCGCCATCGGAACCCTCGAGGGCTGGCACGCCATGCTGGCCGGACTGCCGGCTGCCCAGGGCATAGCCGGGGGCATCCTCGCCAAGGCCCTGCCGCCGGAGCAGGGCGCCGCCTTCGCGCCCGATCCCGTCTGCGAAGGCATGCTCGACTTCTCCCTCCTCGTCGCGGAGGACTCTTTCTGGCAGGTCCAACTGGGAGCGCTGGAGCAGGCCGCCAGGAACGAGGAGGAATCCAGGGAGGACCAGACGGAGAAAAAGCGCCTGTTCTGGGCCGTGGACAAGGACATGCGCCTTGTCGAGGCTAGGGAGCAGACCAGAACGGCGCGGGGCTGGGGCACCCTCAGGCCGGCAGCCCTCAAGCGCCTGCGCGACAGGCAGGACGACTACGGCTGGCTTTCGCCGGGGGACCGGCGCGTCCTCGCCTGCGCCGAGTCGCGCGACCAGTGGGGCGGCTCGCCGCTGATCCTGTCCCTTGAGCGTTGCTGCGAGGTTCTGGAGGGGCTTGGCAACGTCTGCCGCATGACGGACTCGGGCCTCGAGCCCGTGCATGTGCGGCGCGGCGCCCTCAAGCTCAAGCTCACCTGCCAGGGCGAGGGCTGCCGGCTCGCCATCGATGGCTTCGATCTGAGCGCGGCCAACCTCGAGGAAGGAGACAAGGTTTTCCTCCTCAAGAACGGCATCATCTACTACTTTAAGCTCTCCCTGCGGGAGCGCAGGATAGCGGGCATCGTCGGCGCCGGCATCGACTTTCCCAAAAGCGCCATCCAGCGCGTGCTCGACATCTCCCTGCAGGACGCAGGCGTCCCTCTGCAAGCCGAGATCGATGCAGAGGAGATCGATGCCGACGCCACGCCCGTGCTCCAGCTCGAACAGGACGAGGGCGGGGGCTTCTCCGCACTGGTTGGCGTTCGTCCCTTCGGGTTGCCGGACACGCCCTTCTACCCTGTAGGCGAGGGCGCGCCCCTTCCCCTGGCTGCCGTCCCGCGCCCTGCGCCTGCCAAAGTCCCTGCCGCGCCCGCCGAGTCAGGCGAATCCGGCAACGCCGGGGCAGGCTCTGCCGAGGCCCCTGCCGCGCCCGCCGAGGCAGGCGAGTCCGGCAGCGTCGTGGCGCCTCCTGCAGCTGAAACTGTTCCCATGCGCGCCAGACGCGACTTCGATGCCGAGAAGGCGGCGCTGGCCGTCCTGGTCGCGACCTGCCCCTGCCTTGCAAGCGGACTCGACGGCCATACCTGGCACAGCCAGGGGCCCGAGGAGGTGCTGGAGCTTTTGGAAGAGCTCAAGGCCTGCGCGCAGTCCTCGCGCGTGGAGTGGCCCCGGGGCCGTGCCGTGCGCCTCGCCGGCATGCTCAAGCCTGCCAACGTCAAGCTCTCCGTGTCCCGAGGGCCAGGCAGGGACTGGTTCTCCCTTTCGGGCGAGGCGAGCATCGACGAGGGGCGGGTGGTCACGGTGGAGGCTCTGCTGCAGTCGCTGGAAGGCAGTCGCTTCGTGTCCCTCGGCGATGGCGAGTACCTGGCCCTCACCGACGAGCTGCGCCGCAAGCTGGCCGGCATGAAGGCCATGATGGCGGGGCAGGCGAAAGGAGGAGAGCTGCAGTTCAGCGGCCTGGCGGCCCCTGCCGTGGAGCAGATGGCCCAGGGCATGGACATCTAGGCGGACGCGGCCTTCGAAGCCTCGCTCGAGCGCATGCACAAGGCCTTCAACGAGACGCCGGCCAAGCCGGACGGGCTCATGGCGGACCTGCGCGACTACCAGCGCGAGGGCTACGAGTGGCTGCAGCGCCTGGCCGTCTGGGGCGTGGGCGCCTGCCTGGCCGACGACATGGGCCTCGGCAAGACCGTGCAGACCATAGCCGCCATGCTCAACCAGTCGTCCAAGGGGCCCTGCCTCGTGGTTGCGCCGACCACCGTGTGCGCCAACTGGGAGCGCGAGATTGCCCGCTTTGCGCCCAGGCTCGAGACGAAGCGCCTGGGGCTGGCCGCAAGGAACGAAGCCGTAAAGGCCATGGGCCGGGGCGAGGTGCTGGTCGTGGGCTACGGGCTTCTGCCCAACGTCGCGGAGGAGCTTGCGTCCAGAAGCTGGGCCATGGCGGTCTACGACGAAGCCCAGGCCCTCAAGAACCCCCTCACCAAGCGCGCGGCCGCTGCCAGGAACGTCAAGGCGGACTTCCGCGTCGCCCTCACGGGCACGCCCATCGAAAACCGCCTCGACGACCTCTGGAGCATCTTCGCCATCATCAATCCCGGCTTGCTTGGCAGCTTCGAGCGCTTCAAGCGGCGTTTCGGCCAGGCCTCTCCGGGCTCGCCCCAGGGCAAGGCCCTGCGCCAGCTGACCCGCCCCTTCCTGCTCCGCCGCCTCAAGAGCGCCGTGCTCGACGAGCTGCCCGAGCGAACGGAGCAGAACATTGTCATCGACCCCACGGACGACGAGAAGGCCTTCTACGAGATCATGCGCCGCAAGGCCGTGGAGAGCATCGAGCAGGCCGAACCCAGGCAGCGGCGCTTCCTCATCCTTGCCTGGCTCACCCGCATGCGCCTGGCCTGCTGCAGCCCCTCGCTCGCCAGCGAGGACATCAAGGCCGGCGCCAGGCGGGGCGGCCTCAAGTTCGGCAGCAAGATAGACCGCCTGCGGGAGACCCTGGAGGAACTCATTGCCGGCGGCCACAAGGCCCTTGTCTTCAGCCAGTTCACGAGCTTCCTCGCGCTTGTGCAGCAGGCCTTGAAAAAGGCCGGCATAGCCTTCCTCTACCTCGACGGCCAGACGCCGGAGAAGGAGCGCCGCCGGCTCGTGGACGACTTCCAGAACGGCGCCTGCTCCGTCTTCCTGCTCTCCCTCAAGGCTGGCGGCACGGGCATCAACCTCACGGCCGCCGACTACGTCGTGCACCTTGATCCCTGGTGGAATCCCGCGGCCGAGGACCAGGCTTCGGACCGCGCCCACCGCATCGGCCAGCTCCGGCCCGTCACCATCTACCGCTTCATCATGGGAGGCACCGTCGAGGAGAAGATTCTTGCCATGCACCGGGAGAAGCGGGACCTGGCAGCCGGCTTCCTCGAGGG
>JAEEPQ010000160.1 GCA_016284885.1 Desulfovibrio sp. | reverse complement strand
GATGCGCAGCATTCCGCCGGAGCGCTCCTAGGCCTGCCGCACCGGCTTGTTGACGACGTTGACGGGCGTGCCCGCCATCCAGCGCCTGATGTTTTCGCCGACCATGCGGATGATGCGCTGGCGGGACTGGGCCGAGGCCCAGGCGATGTGGGGCGTGACCACGGCGTTGGGCGCAGCCAGCAGGGGGTTGTCCTCGGCCGGCGGCTCCGTGGAGAGCACGTCCGTGGCAAAGCCTGCCACCTTGCCGTCGACGAGCGCCCTCGCCATGTCGGCGTCGCAGACAAGGCCGCCGCGGGCTGCGTTCACGACGAAGGCGCCGTCCTTCATCCTGGCAATGCGCCGCGCGCAGACGAGGCCCTTCGTTTCCGGCGTGAGCGGACAGTGCAGGGAAATCACGTCCGACTCTGCGAAGATCTGATCCATGGAAGCGAAGGCGAAGGGGGTGTAGCTTGGCGGATTCTTGGGCGTGCGGCAGCAGGCGAGCACCTTCATGCCGAAGGCGTGGGCCAGCTCGCCCACCTTCCGGCCTATGGCGCCAAAGCCGACGATGCCCATGGTGAGGCCCGCCAGGTTGACCGGCGTCTTGAGCCAGTAGCACCACACGTTGCGGCGGGTCCAGCCGCCGCGGCGCACCTCGTCGGACTGGCCGGCGACGCCCCGGCAGAGCTCGAGCAGGAGGGCCATGGTGTGCTGGGCCACGTCGTCCGTGCCGTAGGCGATGACGTTGCAGACGGGGATGCCCCGCCTGGCGCAGGCCTGGATGTCCACGTTGTCGTAGCCCGTGGCGAGCAGGGCCACCAGCTTCACGCTGGGCGACATGGCCTCGAGCCACTCCCCGCGCAGGGGAATCTTGTTGTGCACCACCACGTCCACGTCCCGGGTGCGCTCGGCCATCTGCTCGAGGCGCGTCTCGCCGTAGATGTCGGTGGGGCCGATGGAGCTGATGGGCGACCAGTCGAGGTCGCCGGGATTGAGCACCTGGCCGTCGAGTATGGCAATCTTCATCTTTTCCCCCGTGAAGCCGCCCGGAGCGGGGCGGAACAGGCCAGCCGGACGGCTCGCCTGCAGGCGTCGGTGCGCTCCCTTCGCAGGCATCCCGGAGGATCCCGGCAGGCGGAGGCCCGCATGAAGCAGAGTACAGCGAGCCTTCAGAAAAGCAAGCGCCGCGTGTCCGGCCCGCACGCCTGGAACAGCCCCGGAGGCAGGCAGCCAGCCACTTGAAGGCATAGCTGTCCGCTGATATTTTATTTTGCCCGCGCGAGGCAGGCGACCTGCGCCGCCCCGCCGGACAATTCCGCCCGTGCAGGAGCGCGGCTGGATTTCTCTGTCCCTTCGTATCCAAGGAGCAAGCCCATGGCCATCAAGCCGATGAAAGACCTTGACCTCAGCGGCAAGACCGTTGTCGTCCGCGAAGATTTGAACGTCCCCATGAAGGACGGCAAGATATCCAACGACAAGCGCATCCGCGCGGCGCTGCCGACCCTGAAGCTGGCGCTGGAGAAAGGCGCCGGCGTCGTCGTGCTCTCCCACCTTGGCCGGCCCACCGAGGGCGAATACGCCGAAGAGTTCTCCCTCAAGCCCGTGGCCGAGCGCCTGAGCAAGGATCTCGGCCTTGAGGTCAAGCTGGCCAAAACCTTTGCGGAAGCCAAGGTGAAGCCGGGCGAAGTCTGCGTCCTCGAGAACGTGCGCTTCAACAAGGGCGAGAAGAAGAACAGCCCTGAACTGGCGGCCCAGTACGCAGCCTTAGGCGACGTCTACGTCATGGACGCCTTTGCCACGGCCCACCGCGCCCAGGCCTCGACCGAAGGCGCCATCCGCTGCGCCCGGGAAGCCTGCGCCGGCCCCCTGCTGCAGGCCGAGCTCGAAGCCTTCGCCAAGGTGCTGGACGCCCCCAAACGTCCGCTGGTGGCCATCATCGGCGGTTCCAAGGTGTCGACGAAGCTGGAGCTGCTCAACAACCTGCTCGAGCGCGTCGATGCGCTCATCGTCGGCGGCGGCATCGCCAACACCTTCCTCGCAGCCACGGGCAAGGACGTCGGCGCCTCCCTGTATGAGCCGGATCTCGTCGAGGCCTCCAAGGAAATCCTTGCCAAGGCCGAAAAGCTTGGCCGCAAAATGCCCCTTCCCGTCGACGTCGTGGTGGCCGAAAAGCTGGCTCCCGGCCAGCATGCCGTCACCTGCGGCGTGGACGAGGTGCCTGGCGACAAGATGATCCTGGACGTCGGCCCCAAGACGGTCGCCGTCTACCAGGAGCTGCTCGCCGGTGCGGCCACGGTCGTGTGGAACGGCCCCGTCGGCGCCTTCGAGACGGATCCCTTCGGGGCGGGCACGAAAGCCATCGGCGAAGCCCTGGCCGCGCAGCAGGGCAAGTCCTTTGTCGTCGTCGGCGGCGGCGACTCCGTCGCAGCGGTTGAAAGCTACGGCCTGGCCTCGAAGATGGGCTACATTTCCACTGGCGGCGGCGCGTTCCTGGAGCTCTTCGAAGGCAAGCAGCTTCCCAGCATCGTCGCTTTGGACAGCAAGTAGTTCCGAGTGAACGTCGCTGCAGGCGGGCAAAGGGCTGGCGCGCCGGCCCAGCCATGCCGCCAGCCGCGCATATAGCTGTGCCGCTCTGCCGTTCTCCAGAAGGGGGGACGGCAGGCGGCTGCCCCGGCGCCGCCGGCGTTCGCCGCAAGGTCTTCCCGCAGTGGCGTGCGGCCGACGGCCGGACAGGCTTTCCGCAGGGCAAAGCGCAAACTGTACCCGTACCTTCGGACAGTCGCGCCTGTCGGACCGTCAGCTTCGGATCCCGGCGCAGAGGGCCTCCAGGGCCTTGCCGGCAAGCAGGGCATTCCTTCTCAGGCTGAGCTCGCCCTGCTCCTCGAGCCAGGCCATGGCCTGGGCCGCGTCCTGCCCGAGGTGCAGACTCCCCCGCACGGCCTCCTCGAGCTCTGCCTGAGAGACGGCAAGCCCCAGACGCCCTGCCAGGGCAAGAAGCAGCAAGTGGCGCCTGGCTTCCTGCACCGCCGCCGGGCGGGCCAGCCTTTGGGCAAGCGCCATGGCCTTGTCCCTGCGGGAAGCGATGCCGGGCGAGGCCTGGAAGTTGGCGTACCACAGCTCCGTCCTCTGCACCGCCTGGCCAAGAAACCAGGCGACAAGCCCCTCCGGCACGTGGAAGTCCAAACCTTCGAGCAGGCTGTCCACCAGGATTTCCTGGGCCTTCAGGAAGGCTCTGGCAGCGGCCTTGCCCCGCGCCCGCATGGCCGCGGTCCCGCGCAGGGCCTTGGCGTCCTTGAAGCCCAGCGAGCGCGCAAGCGTGTTTTCGTCCTTGGGAAGCCGCTCCCAGAGCCGCGCCAGCACGACCTTGGCATGCACGGGCCGGCCGCGCAGGAGGGGATCGGCATGATCTTCCGGACAGGGGAAGGCAAGCTCGCAGGACTCGCCTTGCCTGAGCCCGAAGAGCGCCTTCTCGACGGGACCCCACAGCCCCTCGGGCAGGATCTGGCCAAGCCAGCGCCTGGCTTTCCGCCGATGCAGCTCAGGCAGGGGAGAGCCTTCCGCCTCGGCATCCACGTCAACGTCGGCGACGTCCCCGGGCCGAGGAACGCGGAATTCTGCGACCTCGCCCAGGCTGACAGCGCGGCGGGTCAGCTGGTCGTAGGCTTCCTGCAGGTCAAGGGGAGCGGGCTCGGCATCCACCTGAGGCATGCCAAGGGAGGCCAGCTCGGCTGGCAGAGGGATGTCCGGCACAACAGATGCGTCCGCCTCGAACGCGAACGGGGCTCCTTGCCTGGGCAGCGGCGGGACCCCCAGGGGAGAAGGCCTGCAGACAGGCTCCAGCCCTGCGTCGGCAAGCGCCTTTGCCATGCCCCCGCGAACAAGCTTTTCCTGCACGCGCTCAGCCGCCAGACGAGCGTCGCTCGGCTCCAAGCAACCGGCATCCTCGGCGAAGACGCCGGCAACCTCGGCTGCAGAAAACTCGATGCGCAGCCGGCACAGGCCCCCGGCTTCGCGCGCGACAGCGAAGATCATGGCTTTGCCTCCTCGGCACACGGACTTGCGATGGACTTACGCCGGCGGGCGCCGGAAGAAGCCAGCCTGCGCCGGGCAAGGCTACCACCGGCCGAGGCTGGACGGAAGGAAGTGCCAAACGTGCACTCCGCCAGCCAGCTGCGCCATGCAGGAGCGCGCAAGCTAAGCCTCTGCAGGCAGCAGGCCGACAGGACCGGCCTAGCATGCTTCCCTTTGCCGCCCAAACGCTGTATCTGCCCCTGCCATGGACCTGCAGCACGACTCCGTCCGCACGCCAAGCCTCGCCACGCTTCGTCTGTCCATGCGCATCCTCTTTTTTGCCATGGGCAGCGTCTTCGGCGCCTGGGCGTCGCGCATTCCAGACGTCAAACGCGCCCTGGCGCTTTCCGACGGCGCGCTGGGGCTGGCGCTCTTCGCAGGTCCGGCAGGGGAGTTCTGCGCCATCACCGTCACGGCGCTCGTCATCCGGCGCATCGGCTCCAAGGCCGTCATGGTCATGGGCCTTCCACTCTACGGCGCGACCCTGGCGCTCGTGGGCGCAGCCCCCTCCTTTGCCTGGCTGGCAGCCGCCCTCTTCGGCTTCGGCTTTGCCTGCAACTACTACAACATCGCCTTGAACGCCCAGGCCGTGGCCGTGGAGGTCATGCACAAAAGGCCCGTCATGTCCTCCTTCCACGGCATGTGGAGCCTCGGCGGGGTTGCCGGCGGCATTGCCGGCTCCGCGGCCGCCTCGCTCGGCATCCCGCCTGCCTGGCACTTTCTGGCTGCCGCCGCCACGGCCACGGCCGCCGCCCTGCTCCTCAGCGACAGGATCCTGCAGCAGGATCCGCCCCGCAAAGCACAAGGGCAGGCGTCCCGCAGGCGCGGACGCCTTGCCAGCCCCGGCGCCTTCATTCTGCTCCTCGGCTTCATCGCCTTTGCCAACATGGCAACCGAGGGAACCATGTACGACTGGAGCGCCGTCTACTTTGCGCAGGTGGTCCAGCCGGCAGAGCATCTGGTCAGGGCCGGCTTCGTGGCCTGCATGTGCGCCATGGTGACGGGGCGCTTCCTGGGCGACCGCCTGGTTGCCCGCTTCGGCCCCGTCAGGGTGCTTCAGGCCGGCGGCGTCTTCGTGGCCTGCGGCATAGTCATCGCCTGCCTGCGGCCGAGCGTCCTCTGGTCCACGGCAGGCTTTGCCCTGGTGGGGCTCGGCATGTCGCCCGCCATTCCCCTGTGCTACTCGCTCACGGCCAAGAGCCGGCGCGTGGAGCCCTCCGTCGGCATCTCCCTCATCTCCACCATCGGCTTTTTCGGCATCCTGTGCTCGCCTGCTCTGACGGGCTTCCTTGCCGAGTGCTTCGGCCTGCGATCCGCTCTACTGCCGCTGGCTGCCATGGGCGTCGGCATCGTCGTCCTGGCGCCCCTGCTCCCCAAGGCGGAAGCCAGCCAGGAGGATGATAAGCGAACGGCGGAGCGATAGCACCGGCACGATGAGCCAAGCATGCGAAGCAGAGGGACAAAGACATCGCCTACCGGATGCCCTATCCTTTATTCACGGTCCCGGCATGTTCGGCCCGCAAATCATGTACAGGTCAGGCACAGTGGCGTTTCCTAACGGGTGTGCAATGCTCAGGGGCGGGCGAACAGGGGCTCTCGTGATACTCGACGGTGCCGTCTGGGTAGCGAATCACGAATCTCCCGTCCTTGCCGTAG
>JAEEPQ010000159.1 GCA_016284885.1 Desulfovibrio sp. | reverse complement strand
GATGGGGCTGGCAGAATGGACACGGGAGGCTCCGGCAGAAAGAATGTTGCGTTGCAGAAAGCTGGCGCGAGGAAGCTTGCGCGCGCCGAATTGTTAATCATAGCCTGAATCGCCCCCGTTTCCAAGATGCCTGCAGCCCTGGAAAACGACCCTGTTGAAGCCCCCGGCGCTTTTAGGCTAGACACAGGGAACGAAGCGCGCCCGCAGACAGCGTGTCGCTCTGCACGCAACCCTGCAAGGAGTTCCCCCCATGTCCGGCCCGTCCTGCACGCCTCTCCTGTCCCTCCTGCTCCGCCTGGCAGGCCCCGTTCTGGGGCTGGCCCTGCTCTTCCAGGACCCGTGCGCCTGCACGGCAGCGCCCTCGCTTTTGCCTTCCGCGGGCCATCTCGCCCAGAAGGCCAAGGCAGGCCCCGTTCAGCAGTCCCGGCTGCAGTCCCTTTCGCGGCAGGGAGAGCGCAGGGGGCTGGCAGGATCCGATCCCGCCAGGGCAAGGGCCGCAGGGGCGCGCCTTGCGCTGCCGGGCGGACGCTTCCTCCTGCCCGCCGGGCTCAAGCAGCACTATTCGGGCGCGGCCGAGGGCTGGGACACCGACATCAACTCGCCCAAGTCCGTGATCGTGCACCCGGACGGGTCGAAGTACTACGTGAACTCGCTGGAAGGCTGCGCCACCGTGGTCTACCGCACATCCGACAACGCCAAGCTCAAGGTCATACGCCATGCCTTCGGCCCCGCCCAGGCCGGGCTCTGGGCCAAGCCCTCCGGGCTCTACCCCTTCCAGTTCCGCCTGGACGCCGGCGTGGACAGCTTTGCCGGCAAGCCCGTCGAGATGGTCTTCACCCACCAGGGCCGCTACCTCTGGATCTCCTACTACCGCCGCGACTGGGACCGCAACGCCCAGGATCCGTCCGCCGTGTGCGTCGTGGACACCGCCGCCGACGAGATCGTGCGCCTCATGGAGACGGGCCCCCTGCCCAAGATGCTCGCGGCCTCCCCGGACGGCAGGTACCTTGCCGTCACGCACTGGGGCGCCAACACCGTGGGCCTCGTCGACATCGCCAGCCCCCGTCCCCGCGACTGGCGGCATCTGGCCGAAGTGGCCGTGGGCGAGCGGCTCAACCTCTGCTTCCGGGGCGGGCACGTGAACCGGGACCGGCACTGCGGATCCTGCCTGCGCGGCACGGTCTTCACCCCCGACAGCCGCTGGCTGCTGGTGGGGCGCATGTCCGGATCCGGCATTGCCGCCATCGACGTTGAGGCCAGATCCTGCCGGGGCATTCTCGGCGGAGGCATTTCGAACGTCCGCCACCTCGCCATCGGCAGGAACCGGCTCTACGCCTCGGTCAACGTGGCAGGCTACGTCTGGCGCATTCCGCTGACTGAGGTGCTCGCAGCCTGCGAAAGGCTCAGGGAAGGAGCTGGAGGGCCGGGCGGATCGGGAGGATCGGGAGGATCAGTTTCTCTTGCCGGCTGGGAGCGCGTCAAGACCGGCAAGGGCACGCGCACCATCGTCCTTTCGCCGGACGGCAGATTCGTCTTTGCGGCCTGCAACCAGGCCTGCACCGTCGACGTGCTCTCCACCCAGCCTTTGAGGCTCCTGGGAAGCATCCCCGCCAAGCGCTACCCCGTGGGACTCGGCATCTCGCCGGACGGCACCCGCCTCTACGTCACCTCCCAGGGCAGGCGGGGGTCCGGCGGCCAGGCGCTTGGCATCTACCGCCTCTGCTCGCGCGTCGGGCTGGCTGGCCTCTGGGCCGGAAAGCAGGCAAAGCGCCTGGCGAAGGCAGGGAGCAAGGACGCTGGAAGCGGCATGGGCGACGAGGGCGGAAGGGAGGTCATGAACGCAGGCCCTCTGCCTGCCGCCGTGCCGGCCCAGACGCAGGCTCCTGCTGGGCAGAGAGTGCAGGCTCCTGCCGGACAGGACGCAAAGATTCCCAGAGCGACGACCGACGGCCAGAGCCAGGACAGCAGCCAAGAAAGGAACCAGGACAGGAAGCAGGACAGGGACCAGGGAAGCATCGTTCCCCAGAACGCCGGCATGGTCACCGGCATGGTTGTCTGGCCTGACGATCCCCGGCATCCATGCAGTCTCTCGGTTCGTGGACGCATTTCGCAATGAGGGCCCAGGAAACTGGCGCCCGCACGCATCGTGCAAGGAGGAACCATGAAACGCATTCTTTACATCCCTGGCCCTGGCTGCGCTTGCAGCCGCCTCCCTGCCGGGGAATGCCTCGGCGCTCAGCGAAGCCGAATACAGCGCCTTGCTTGAAAGCAGCCCCCAGATAGCGGCCCTGGACAAGCGGCTGAACCAGGAATGGAAGCAGGCGCTCGCCAAGATGAAGCCGCAGGGGAAGGACCTGCTGCGCAGCGATCAGCGCGACTGGCTGCGCAGACGTGAAGACATCATGCAGCGCATCATGCGCGTCAAGGGGCTGAAGTCGCGACCGGAAGCCTGCGCCTTCATGCTGGAGGTCAGGATTGGCTATCTGCGCTGCATCGAGGGCCAGCTTGCCTTCGGCAGCGAAAAAGTTCCCTACGGACGCCATCTGGTGCGCGAAGAGGTGCTCGAAGCAGATGATCCCAATGAAGCGTTCTGCCAGAAAATGATGAACGATACTGAGCAGGACGAATTCTACTAGCGCTTTGCTTCCTCAATCCGGGCACTCATCCGCCTTCCTGGCCGCCCGTCCCGCAGAAGCCGGCCAAGGCCCCTCTCCGGATGCCGGAACTAGGGGATGGGATGAGTGCGCGGATTGCGTCTCTGGAAGACTTGCCTTCCAGCACGCGGCCCAGCTTGGGCAGGCTGTCCCGCACGTCCTGCTCGTGGCATGCCGTCAGCAGAGCCTGATTCAGGATGTCTTCATCAGCCGATTCCTGGAGAAGGCGCCTGAGCCAGGCCGGCACGCTTTCCAGCTTGATCTCCAGAAAGGAAAGCAGATTCTTGCGGGTCGTCTCTATGACGTTCTCAGCCCTGCCTTCTGCCCGGCCCTCTGCCTTAGTCTCTTGAATTCAGCGGTCCATGTTTTCAGCAAGCATGGAATGCACCTCCTTCAAAGTTCTAACGGCTCGCCGCTGTTTCCATGAAGGCACAACACCCTGCCCGCAATCCCCCTGCAAGGAGGGTGCGCAAAGCTGCGCCGAGGCGGGAAATGCAGGCACAGGGATGCGCAGGCATGCTGGGCAGGGATCAGGCGCGGCCATCCTCTCCGCGGCGCCTGCGCCAGGCTTCGGCAGCCATGCTGCAGAGCGGCACAAGATAGAGGTAGCAGGCAAAGGCAAGGCAGCCCGTTCCTGCGCCGAGCAGGGTTCTCGGCACGGAGCCGGCGATGTTCCAGGGGATGAGCGGCGCGAGCACGACGACGCTGTTCTCCAGGGCAAGCATGCGCTGCCGGCGCGTCGGAAAGAGGCCGCCTGCCAGCTGGTGCATGAGGATGCAGGGCAGGGCCTGGTTGCAGCACAGCGCAGCCAGCGGCAATCCGGCCAGGGCTGCGGACGTGAAGGCGCCGATGCGGCTTGCCATGCGCCGAAGGAGCGCCTCTGCCTCCGACAGGAGGCCTGCGGTCTTGAAGAGGCCGGCATAGCTTCCCGTGACGGCGATGACGCCGGCCACCTCGAGCATGCCCTTGAGGCCGCCGCCCGCCATGGCCGCCCCTGCCCTTGTCTCGGGCAGGCCAAGGACGGCGCAGAAGAGCACCTCCGTCCAAGCCATTCCCTGCACGAGCCCTGCCAAAGGAACGGCGGCCAGGATGCTTGCGGCCAGGGCGGCCTTGACGCCGAGCCGGCAGAACATGGCCGCCAGCAGCACGGCTGCCGGCGCCAGGGTCCAGGGCGAGAGAACGAAGGCTGAGGCAAGAAAGTCCGCTCCGCCGTCGCAAGCGGGCCCTGCGCCGGCGGAGCTGCGGAGCGAAAGGCAGAGGTAGAGCGCGCAGGCGAGGGCAAAGGGCACGGCGCCCGTGCGCAGCATGGGGCCGATGTTCTCCGCCACGCTGGTCTGGGTGAGGCCTGCGCAGAGGGCGGCGCTCGAGGAGACGGGCGAGCAGCGGTCGCCGAAGTAGATGCCGGAGAGGATGGCGCCGGCGCAGACCGCCTCGTCGAGGCCGGCCGCCCTGGCTGCCGTCATGAGGACCACGCCGAGGGTGCCCGCCGTGCCGAAGGAGGACCCGACAAGGAAGCTCATGGCGCAGCACAGCAGGAAGGCGCAGAGGGGGAAGAGGGAGGCATCGACGAAGCGCATGCCGGCCCAGACCAGGTAGGGAATGGTGCCGGATGCCCGCCACATCCCGGCAAGGACGCCGATGAGCAGGATGATGGCAATGATGCCCGCCACCTGGCGGACGCCCCGGGCGATGAGCACCAGCGTTCCTCTGGCGCCTGCGCCCTTGGCGCAGGCGGCGCCGGCAAAGAGCGCAAGGCCGAAGCCGAGGCCCCAGAGCAGGGATGCGCCGAGGACGAGGCAGGCTGCGATGCCCGCGAGAAAGGCAAGGAGCACGGCGGTCTTCACGGAAGGGCTCCTGCAAAGGACTTCAGGAAAGGGCTTCAGGGACGCGGCTCAGCGCGGGGCAGGCGCCGTTCTGCGTTCCGTTCCTGCTGCCGCCCCTGCATTGCCTCCGTCAAGGAGCGGCATGCCGCCTGGCTCCGCTGGCGGGAGCTTCCGCCGGCCTGGACTAGAAGTCGACGATGCGCCCCTGCGCGTCGATGACGGCAATGCTCCAGGGCAGGCAGCGCCCGCACGCATCAAGGGCCCGCTGCACGGCGTTTGCTATCCCCTGGCAGCAGGGCACCTGCATGCGCGCCACAAGGATGCTTCTGATCGCGTTGGCCTTGAGGATCTCGGCCAGCTTCTCGCTGTAGTCGACCGGATCGAGCTTGGGACAGCCGATGAGCGTGACCCTGCCCTTCATGAAGTCCTGGTGGAAGCCGGGGTAGGCATAGGCCGCGCAGTCGGCCGCCACAAGCAGGCGCGCGCCCTCGAAGTACGGCGCCTTCACCGGTGCCAGACGCAGCTGCACGGGCCACTGGGCAAGGCAGGAGACCTGGCCCTGCCCCGTCTGGCCAAGCTGGCCGGCAAGACCCGGCAGGCCGGCGGACGGCATCGCGTTCGATGCGTGGGCAGGCTGGCCGGCAAGGGAAGCGAGAGGCTTGAGCGTCTGCGGCTTCAAGCCGGGGCAGCCGCGGCCTGCACCGGGTTCGCGTGCAGGCAGGCGCTTTCCCTGGGCAGCCAGGCGGGCCTTGACGGCCGCCTCGTCGTAGGGCGCAGCCTCCCGCTCCTGAATGGAGATGGCGTCTGCCGGACAGGCCGGCAGGCAGTCGCCAAGGCCGTCGCAGTAGTCGTCCTTGATAAGCACGGCCTTGCCGTCCTGCATGGCAATGGCGCCTTCGTGGCAGGCCTTGGCGCATAGGCCGCAGCCGGTGCACCTCTCGCTGTCGATATGCACGATCTTCCGTTTCATTCCGCACTCCCTGGGCTGCTCCCGCCGGCTTGGCGCAGACGGCCGCGGGGACGCCCTCCCCCCGTCAGAAGCACTGTGCCGCGCAGAGCCCCGGCTGCCTGTGATGGTCGTCACAACGCTTGCACAAAGCTGGCAGAGCCGCCTGCAGCCCGGCTCTCCGCAGACGCCTGCCTGATGCAGGCTGCACCGGCCCTGCCACTGGGAAGGCATGGGAGCCTGCCCCTTGACGGCCTGTGCCCAGCGCTTATCTCCCTGGCAGGCGGTGCCGCAGGCTCTGCTCCTGCCAAACGGCCTCAGCCCCGTGGGACGCGGATCTTCCGGCACCTTGCCAAGCCCCCAAA
>JAEEPQ010000158.1 GCA_016284885.1 Desulfovibrio sp. | reverse complement strand
GCCTTGCCGTCGAGGCCGGCGGATCCGCCAGACGGCATGCCGGCAGCTCCCCTGCCAGCGCCTTCCTGCAGCGGGAGGCCAAGGCATCCCTGTCTGAGGGGGCGGCCATGGAGACAGCTCTCTCCCTTGGCGGGCACAGCCTGGCCGAGGCTGCGGCCCTCCAGCTCGTGCCCCTGGCTGGGCAGGATGGCGGCAGGGCTGAGCAGGCCTCCGGCGCAGACCCGAAGGCAGGGTCGGCAGGGGGCACAGAGTCGGCAGGAACAGGCGAAGCGGGCGCCGCGCCTTCTGCCATGGCGTCTCTCGAGCAGGCCTGCGCCCAGCCCGATGCCGACGGCCTCATCGCCTTCGATGCCGAGCAGGGCCTCCTTGTCTGCAGCCAGGGCCAGCCAGCCCTTGTCCACGACGCCGGCAACACCCTGGCCTTTGCCTACATCGGCTTCGACGCGCCGGGCACAGGCGTCAACGGCGACGCCCTCTGCCCCCGGGGAACGAGTCCCGAACATTTCAGCCTTCCTGCCGTCTTCGAGGCCGAGGACGAGGATCCCGCCTTCGTCCAGCTCCAGAGCGACCTTGCCACGCGCTGCGGGCCTTCCAGCTACTACGGCGTTGCCGACTACTTCTGCGGTCTGGAGCCCCAGGGCCGGACTCTGCAGATCTGGCAGAGCCTCGCCAAGAAGCGCGTCTGGTGGGACGAGGAAGACGAGTACCAGACCCTCTTCGGCGGCTTCTTCGGCGAGGCGGCCACGCCCTGGAGCCGGGCCCGCTACGACAGGGAGCTCTGCCAGGCCTGCCGGGGCGGCGGCTTTGCGCGGCGCATGGTGGCAGGCCCAGCGGGCCAGTCCCCGCTTCGCCTGCACGCCTACCTCGGCCGGGAGGACATGATGCCGGCAAGCACCGTCGACGGCATGCCTGTCTCGCAGGGCCTGGTCCACTTCACCCTCTGCCGGCCAAGGCAGCTGTGAGGGGCGCTGCCAGGCTGGATCGGCATGGCGCAGGCGTCTCCGGCTGGGCAGCCTAGGCAGCCTGGCGCCTGAGAGGGCCAGCCCTGATTCAGGCCTGAGCCAGCCCTCACCCAGTCCTTATCCAGTCTTCATGCAGCCTTCATCCCAAGTTCATCCAGACCTCGCTGCGCGCTGGGGCCGCAAGCCGCCCTGCCTTCACCGGCAGCCTGCAGCGGCACGAAACCGGCGCACGAACCTGGCGGCAAGGAGGAATAACGGAATGCAGCTTTTCGATGCAGTCATAGCCTGTCTGGGGCTGGCCCTCGCCTGCGGGCTGGCAACGGCCCAGCGGCACGAGGAGCAGAGCGGCCATGAAGCCAGGCGCTGCGCCTGGCAGCTGGCCCAGCTGGGCGCAGGCGCCCTGCGTTCTGCCGAGGCACTACGGGAGGATCTGGCTGCAGGGGAGAGTCCCTGCCAGCGTCTTGACGCCGAGGCGCTCCGCCAGCAGGGACAGCTGGTGCCAGAGCTTCCTGCCGTCAACAGTCTTGGCCAGGCGCTCGAGGCCTACGCCTGCCTCAAGGAGGGAAGGACCTACGGCATAGCCCTGGCCAGGGGCCTTCCCCGCAAGCCCCGTGGCGAGGCAGGGCCTGAGGCCGACCCAGATGTCCAGCTTAGCCTCTACCTGCGCTATGCCCTGCCCGTCAGCAAGGCTCTGGACCAGAGCTTTGCCCTGCCTCCTGCGGAACTGCCTGCGGCAGCCATGCAGCCAGTCACCAGCCAGAGCGGCACGGCCTCTGGCGCCAGCGAGCCTGCCCAGATGCTGGCGGACTTCGGCCTGGCGCATCCCGGACCCGGCTCTGTCTTTGTCCTGCTCGCAGGCACAGCCTGCGGCGAGGACGCCGACTACCTTCGCCGCGTCTGCACGCCGGGGCTCGAAGACCGCTCGGCCATGGCCGCCCCGCTTTCCCTGCAGGGCCAGGCAGCCAGCGGCGCGGCCGGCCTCCAGCTTCTGCCCCTGCAGCAGGGCAGGCTCGTGCAGGCAGGCCGCCTCATCGCCGGCCCCGCGGCCTTTGCCGAGGCCTGCCAGGAAGCCTCTGCCGATGCCGCAGGCTCCCTTGCCTCCCTGGACGGCAGGCTGGCCTTTGCCTGGACGGCCGCCCGGCACCAGCCTGCGGCGGCACCGCCCTCAGGGGGGAGCGACGAAGGGGAGGAAGACAGCGGAACAGGCCAAACAGGCCAGACAGGCCAGGCCGGTGATCTGCTCGCCTGTCTGGCCTCGAAGCCCCGCACCCTGCAAGCCACGCCGGCGCTCTTCCAGCCCCGGGACGCGCGCCAGGTCCAGCAGGGTGGCCTTGTCCCCAAGCCCTGGTGCCCCCGGGGAAGCCGGCCCCGCCTGGATCTGCTCCCTGCGGCCTCGGAAAGCGGCGTGGGCTCTGCGCCCGGCACCCATGTGCTGACACGCTTCACCGCCAGTGCAGGCAGCACGGGCAGCTCTGCCAGCGGCATAGTCCTCAGCACCGTCCCTTCGCTCGAGGACGCGCGCCTCGAAGGCTTCAGGGCCAGCGCCTCGGACGAAGGCGAAGCCTGGCGGGTCCGCATCGAACGCCGGCGCACCAGCTCAGGCAAAAGCCTTGCCAACTGGAAGCCTCTGGCCTCCTGGCGGGGCATGCTCTGCCAGTCCTGCCTTGTCCGCGAGGCCGAATGGGAGGAGGACGCCGGGGCCAGCGTCCTCGCCCTGCGCTCCTGCGTCCCCGAAGGCCAGCTTGAGGCCAGCGCCAATGCCGGCCAGACTGCCGCGCTGGCACCCGCGACTGCTGCCGTCGCAGCCGCTGGAGGATCAAGACCATGAACCTGCTGGAAACCCTGCTCGCCCTGCTGGCGGGCCTGGCCTGCGCTGCCGCCCTCGCCCTGTGCGCCCACGATCTGCGCGCCCGCACCCAGGCGCTTCAGGAGGCGGAGCTGCTCCAAGGGGCCGCCAGGCAGGCCCTTGCCTACGTCAAGGCCCATGCCGGCGAGCTGGCAGAGCGCCTGAACGATCCCGGGGATGCCCCTGGAGATGCGTCTGGGGACGCCTCCGAGACATGTCTGCTGCCCCTTGAGGCAAGCATCCTGCCCGGCCTGGCCCAGCCGCCGGAAGGCCGAAGCCTGCACGTCGCCCTTGCCGCATGCCGCGTCGCAGCGGGAACAGGCAATGACGTCAATGCCAGCCCAGCCGAGCCTGCCAGCCCCAGACCGCGCCTTCGCCTCTTCGTCTGGCTTGAGGGCGCAGACCCCGCGCTGGCAGCCAGAGCAGCCCTGGCCCTGCCCCGCGGCTGGCACGCCGACGGCCAAGGCCGCCTTGTCTGGCCCAATGCCGGCGCAAGCTCGCGAACCAGCCTTGCGCCTGCATGCGCTGGGCAAGCTGGCCAGACCTTGCCCTCGCCCCTTCCCGGCGCCTTCGGCACGGAGCTCCTCGTCCAGGTTCCTGCCAGCGCCCTGCCTCTGGCCGTCCAGCTCGCCCAGCGCAGGGAAGCGGCCGGCGCCCGCCATTTCGTGCGCCGGACCTGGAGCCCTCCCTCGGCTCTGAGCGCCCAGCCGGCGTCTTCAGGCGCACAAGGCGCAAGCGTGCAGGCCAATGGGCCTGCCGTCCCCGCCATGCGCCAGCCCCTTGACCTGCAGGGCCACAGCCTGCTGGCGACCGCAAGCCTTGGCCTTGGCCTGCTCGAAGCCGGCGCCAGCAGCGCCGCGCCGGAGAGCGTGCAGCAGGCTGCGCTGGCTGGCGAGCAGACAGGCGAGCAGGCAGATCAGCAGACAGGCCAGCAGACGGGCGAGGCAGGAGCAAGCCAGGCCGTGCGCCTGCAGGCGCTTGCCGAAGCTGGTCTGGACGCCGTGGAGCAGGCCTGTCTGGACGGCAGCCTTGAAGGCGTGCTCGCGCGCGGGCAAGAGCAGCTCTTCATCTGCCGCCAGCGCCGGCTCCTGCCCCTGCTTGCCAGGGAGGACCGCCCCAGCCTTGCCGGCATCGCGTCCTTTGCCGCAGGCGAGACCCCGCCCGGCGAGCCGCTGGCCTGCCCTGCCGGCAGGAGGCCCGCCGTGTTCTACACCCCTGCGGCTGCCGAAAGCCGCAGCCTGGAAGCTGAACTCAGCCTCGGCACCACCCGGGTCTTCCGGGCCCTCTTCGAAGGCCCCGTGGACCAGAGCTTCCAGTGGCTGGCCATCCAGGCCTGCCTCTAGCCGGCCCTGCCCTGTCTTGTCCTGGCGGTCCTGTCTTGTCCTGCCCCTTTTGATAGGAGATGCGCCCATGCCTATGGTTTCCCTGGCTCTGCTCTGCCTGCCGCCCCGGCAGCCCCAGAGCCGACTCCACATCCAGCCCTCTCTCCGGCCTCTCCCCCGGCGCTCCTGCCTGGCTCAGCCTAGCCTCCTTCCCAGCTTGCCCGGCTTGCCAGCCCTGCTCGCCCTGCTTTCCTTCTTGATCCCGCACGCCCTGGCGGCCCTGCTTGCGCCAGGCGCGGCGCTGGCCAGCGCGGCCGGCGTCGCCCAGCGCGAGCAGGCCTACCACGTGCTCTTCGACGCGCCCTGCCGGCGCTTCGGCCTGCCCAAGGACGTGGCCCTGGCCATCGCCCGCCAGGAGTCGGACGGCCACCCCCTCATGATCAACGTCGAGGGCAGGGACCTGCTTCCCTCCAGCCTTGCCGAGGCCTGCGCCCTGGTCGACAGGCTCTGGCGGGAAGGGCGCAGCTTCGACGTGGGGCTCATGCAGATCAACGTCCAGTGGATGCGCCGCTACCGCATTCCCCCGCGCCTGCTCCTCGAGCCCAGGAACAACGTCTTCATGGGCTGCTTTCTCCTGGCCATGCAGACTAGGCAGGCGGGATCCCTGTGGAAGGGCGTGGGCCACTACCACTCCCGCACGCCCTGGCGCCGTGAGCGCTACATCGCCCAGGTGCGGCGCCATCTGGAGCGGCTGCGCAGGCAGACGGACCGGCGCTGGCAGGGCTGAGGCAGAGGGCCGCGGGCTCAGGCATGCCCAGCGGGGCGAAGCGGTGCCAGGCCTCGCAGAGCGCAGGCACTGGCCAGCCGGGCCATGGCAGTCATGGCAGACATGGCAGGCCGCAGGACCTGCCCTGCGCCGGACCTGCGCCCCTCATGCCCTGCACACGCACTGGTCCTGTTCCGGTCCTGTACTGGCCCTTTTCAGCCCTGTTCCGGCGCTGTTCCTAGCGGGCGGTGCATTTCCCGGCATCGCCTCTTGAACATCGCTTCGCTTTAGGAGTAAATGGAACCACACCCTATCCTAGCCAAGGAGGCTAACCATGATTAGACAGCTGCTGCTCATTGCTGCCATCGGCATGGCCCTTTCCCTGGCCGCGTGCGCGCCGCCGCCACCGCACCACCATCACGGCGGACCGCCACCGCCGCCGCATCACAATGTTGCTCCGCCACCGCACCATGGCCCGCATCATGCGGGTCCGCCCCCGCACGCCGGCAAGCCCCACCAAGCTGCTCCCTCCCACCATGGCGCCCATCACGGAAAGCCTAAGGCTCCTCACGGAAGCCACGGGATTCACCACCATCACTACTAGCCTTGCATAACCCCAGACCATGACGGCCTGGCGATAGCCCTTAGTGCGGGACGCCCTGGACCCCAGGTTCAGGGCGTCCCTGTCTGGGGGCGCCAGGCATACTCCCAGATTTTCGCAGATTTTTTCCAGGCTTTCTCCCAGACATTCTTCCACGCTTTCTTCCGGCCGATCCCCTTCTGCGCATCAGACGCAAGCCTGAAGCCAGCCCAGGCGCCGTCTCAGATGAGCGCCCCCCGCAGGTCGCCTGCGCTGCATCTCCTGCTCTGCATGCCCCCTCCGGGGCCAGCTCCGAGGTCCACTTCCG
>JAEEPQ010000157.1 GCA_016284885.1 Desulfovibrio sp. | reverse complement strand
CCATCCAGCTTTCCCACTTCACGGACAATCAGATCCTCGCGGAGGCGAACGCACTATGTCAGTGCTAAAAGGCAAAGAGCTCCGTATCGTCGGGTTCCTGTGCAACTGGTGTTCCTACGGCGGCGCCGACACTGCCGGCACTGCCCGTGCCACGCAGCCGACGGACCTCCGTATCATCCGTGTCCCATGCTCCGGGCGCGTCAACCCGCTGTTCGTGCTCAAGGCGCTGATGAACGGCGCCGACGGCGTGCTCGTTTCCGGCTGCCACCCCAGGGACTGCCACTATTCCGCGGGCAATTTCTTTGCCCGCCGCCGCCTGGAGCTGCTCAAGCAGTTCCTGCCGGTCATCGGCATCGATCCCAACCGCTTCGAGTACACCTGGGTCTCCGCATCCGAAGGCCCGCGCTGGAAGAACGTGGTGACCAACTTCACCGCCCGCATCCACGAGCTCGGACCGGCTCCCAAATGGGAAGACGTTCCGGCCCGCTATGACATGCCCGCCGACCTCGCAGAGCCCATCCGCCCGCTTGGCTGCGGCGCGCATCCCTCGCTGCCCGAGCTCAAGGAGGCCATCAAAAAGGCGCTCGCGGAAGGGCTGGAGGGCGTCCTCGGCTGGAAGCAGGGCTTTGACGCCATCCACGCCGAGCCCGTGCTGATGACCACGCCTGAAGAAGTGGATTCCCTGATCTGGGGCCCCTTCAACGTGCAGAACCTTGCCGTCCAGCTGCCCCTGTACAAGGGGAAGAAGATCGGCGTGGTGGTCAAGGGCTGCGACAGCAAGGGCGTCGTCGAACTGCTTGCCGAAGGCCTCATCGCCCGTGAAGACGTGACCATCTTCGGCATGGGCTGCAACGGCACGGTGAGCGTCCAGCGCATCCTGGCCAGGCTGCCTGAAGGCGCCGCGATCGGGTCCGTCGCCTGCAAGGGCAGTAAGATCACCGTCCAGGCCGGCGGCTCAAGCTATGAGATGACCATGGCCGAAGTCGCCCAGGACAAATGCCGCATCTGCACCAGGCCCAATGCCGTGCTTTCGGACGTGTTCTGCGGCAGCCCCACCACCGAGCCTGAAGAGCCGAAGGACGGGCGCAGCCCGGCGCTGCGCTTCCTGGACTCCCTGAGCCTGGTCGAGCGCATGGGATTCTGGAAGGGGCAGATGGAACGCTGCATCGCCTGCCATGCCTGCCGCGGCGCCTGCCCGATGTGCGTCTGCCGCGACCATTGCGTCTCAGATTCCCGCAACCCGGAATGGGTCACGCAGGAAGACACCGTTCAGCAGAAGCTTTTCTTCCAGCTCGTCCACGCCCAGCACCTCGCCGGGCGCTGCACCGGCTGCTACGAATGCGAACGGGCATGCCCCATGGACATCCCGGTGTTCGCCCTCAAGCAGCAGTTCGGCCGCATCATCAAGCAGGTGTTCGGCTTCGGCGCCGGCCTCGATGTCAACGCCACGCCCCCGCTGCTTACCTATCAGGTGGATGAACCAACCATCAAGGAGCATGATCTGGCATGAGCAGTCTTCTTTTTGCCACACCAAAGGAACTGGCAGGGTGGCTCGCGAAGCTGGCGGCCAGCTATCGCGTGCTTGCCCCCCGTCAGGAAGGTCCCGCCGTGGTCTTCCGCCCGCAGTCTGCCGAGCAGCTTGCCCAGGCGGATCCCGCCGCGCTTCTCCGGCGTTCCACGGCCTCGCCCAAGCAGGCCATCCTGCCCCAGAGCGAGGTCCTCGTGAAGTTCTCGTCCGTGAAGGACGCGGAAGACGCCTCCAAGCTCACCACCACGCTCACCGTGCCCGAAGCCGCCGTGCCCACGGTGCTCTTCGGCTGCCGTCCCTGTGACGCCCGCGGCTTCGTGGTGCTCGACAGGCCCTACCTCGAAGGCCCCCTCAAAGACCCGTATTACGGTGCACGCCGGGAAGCCACGGTCATCGTCACCCAGGCCTGCCCCTCCGCATTCTCCACCTGCTTCTGCAACTGGGTCGGGAGCCATCCCGCTGACGGAGAGGGCTCCGACGTGCTGTTCACCGCCGTCGAGGGCGGCTACGCGCTGGAGGCCCTGACGGACAAGGGCGCCGCCCTTCTTGAAGGTTCCGGCTTTGCCCCCGCAGAGGAAAAAAGGCAGGCCGTGGACGATGCCCACGCCGCGGCTGCCGCGTCCCTCGCCCCCGCGCCCGGCCTGCAGGATGTTCCGGCGAAGATCGCCAAGCGCTTCACGGACGAGGCCTTCTGGACGAAGGAGACCGTCAAGTGCCTTTCCTGCGGCGCCTGCACCTATCTCTGTCCCACCTGCCAGTGCTTCACCATCACCGACGAAGGCTCGCAGCTGGACGGACGCCGCCTGCGCAGCTGGGATTCCTGCATGACCCCCCTGTTCACCCTGGAGACCAGCGGCCACAACTCCCGCGCCGCCAAGCATGCGCGCATGCGCAACAGGGTCAGCCACAAGTTCAGCTTCTACCCTGAGCGCTACGGCGGATATTATTCCTGCGTGGGCTGCGGCAGGTGCGTCGTGAGCTGCCCGGTCTCCCTGGACATCCGCCACATGGTCACGGCGGCCATCGAAGGCGTGGAGGTCGAGCCGCAGCCTGCGCCGGCCGCAAAACCCGCGCCGGAAGCTCCAAAGACCGAGAACGCCAAGGGCAAGTCCAAAAAAGGTAAGGAGAAGATATGAGCGAGAACAATTGCGGCTGCAGCAAGAATCCTTACCTGCCTGAAGTCGCCACCGTGCTTGAGGTGATCACGGAATCGCCGACCATCAAGTCTTTCCGCGTGCGCTTTGACAACGAGGAGGCCTGGCAGAGATTCTCCCATCAGCCCGGGCAGGTCGGCCAGCTCTCCGTTTTCGGCGTGGGCGAGTCCACCTTCGTCATCAACACTCCGCCGTCCAGCAAGGCGGAAAACGGCTACATCCAGTTTTCCGTGATGCGCGCCGGCGAAGTGACCACGGCCATCCACAAGCTCCGTCCCGGGGACAAGGTCGGCGTGCGCGCGCCGCTCGGCAATTACTTCCCCTGGGAGCAGTGGAAGGGCAAGAGCGTGTTCTTCGTGGGCGGCGGCATCGGCATGGCGCCCATCCGCACCATCATGCTGCACCTGATGGAGCGCGCCCAGGACTACGGCAAGCTGAGCCTGCTCTACGGCGCCAAATCGCCTGAGGACCTGGCCTACAAGGCCGACATCCCCGGCTGGCTGGAAAGCAAGGTGCTCAGCACCACCCTGACCATCGACCGTGAAGCTCCCAACTGGCAGCACCGCGTGGGGCTCATCCCCAACGTGCTCAAGGAAATCAAGCCCAGCCCTGATGACTGCATCGCCGTGCTCTGCGGCCCGCCCATCATGATCAAGTTCACGCTGGCGGCCTTCCGCGAGCTCGGCTTCAAGGACGAGAACATCGTCACCACCCTCGAACGCCGCATGAAGTGCGGGATAGGCATCTGCGGGCGCTGCAACCTCGGCAGCAAGTATGTCTGCCTGGACGGACCTGTGTTCACCCAGGCTCAGCTCAACGGATTGCCTCCGGAGATGTAGGCCTTCCCATCGGACCATGACGCATGAGGAGGCGGCCGTTAGGCCGCCTCCTCTTTTGCGCGGCAGAGTCCGGCGCGTGCTTTTGCACCGGCCGGCACGGGGGAGCGTGGAAGGCGGGGATAAAAAAGGCCCCGGCGACAAAAAGGAGGTAAACATCGCCGGGGGAACGCATGAGCGGAACATGCGCTGGAATATAATCGTCCATTACGGCGCGGCAGTCAAGCTCTTTAATGGAGCCTGCCTCCAGGCCGGGGCTGGTCCGGGTGCGGCGGCAGCGGCGGAATCAGTTTTTCAGGCTGTGGATGGGGGCGGGGATGCGCCCGCCGAGGCTGATGAAGCCCGAGGCATCGCCCTTGGGCACGGGGATGATGGTGCACTCGCCAAGAAGTCCCCCGAAAGCCACCTTCTCGCCCACGCCCTTGCCGGGAACGGGGATGAGCCGGACAGCAGTCGTCTTGTGGTTGATCATGCCGATGGCCATCTCGTCGGCGATGATGCCGGCTATGCTGGCGGCTGGCGTGTCGCCCGGGACAGCAATCATGTCGAGGCCCACGGAGCAGACGCTGGTGAGCGCCTCCAGCTTCTCCATACTGAGGAAGCCCGAGGTGGCCGCCTCCTCGATGCTCGAGTCCTCGGACACGGGAATGAAGGCGCCGGAAAGGCCGCCGACCGAGGAGGAGGCAAAGGAGCCACCCTTCTTCACGGCATCGTTGAGCATGGCGAGCACGGCAGTGCTGCCGGGAGCGCCCATGACGGAGAGCCCGCAGCTCTGGAAGATCTCGCCGACGGAGTCGCCGACGGCAGGCGTCGGGGCCAGGGAGAGGTCTGCGACGCCGAAGGGGATCCCGAGCCGAGCCGCCACTTCATTGCCTATCATTTCGCCCACGCGGGTGACCTTGTAGGCGGTGTGCTTGATGACTTCGGCAACGCCCAGCAGATCGAGGGGCTTTCCGCGCCGCTTCCCGTTCTCGATGGCCCTGTCGATGGCCTTCTTGACGACGCCGGGGCCGGAGACGCCGACGTTGATGACGACGTCGGGCTCGCCGATGCCAAGGTAGGCGCCAGCCATGAAGGGGATGTCCTGGGGGATGTTGGCAAAGACCACGAGCTTGGCGCAGCCAAGCCCCCCCCGGTCTGCCGTCGCGTCTGCGGTCTTGAGGATCTGGCGCCCCATGAGGGCGACGGCGTCCATGTTGATGCCTGTGCGGGAACTGGCGACGTTGATGGAGGAGCAGACGCGCTCCGTGGTGGCGAGCGCTTCCGGGATGGCTTCAATGAGGGCGCGGTCGCCGTTGGCAAAGCCCTTTTCGACCAGAGCGGAGAAGCCGCCCAGAAAGTCGACGCCAGCCTCGCTGGCGGCCTCGTCGAGGGCCTGGCAGACGCGGACCATGTCCCTGGGGCCGAAGGGGCCGCCCACGACGGCGACGGGGCTTACGCTGATGCGCTTGTTGACCACGGGGATGCCGTACTTGCCTCCGATTTCGTCGCAGACGGCGACGAGGTTCGCCGCGTACTTGGCCAGCTTTGCCTTGACGTTGCCTATGAAGAGGTCGACGTCGTGGCTCACGCAGTCGAAGAGGCTGACGCCGAGGGTGACCGTGCGCACATCGAGGTGCTCGTTGCGCACCATGTCGAGGGTGCTGATGACTTCGCGGAGTGAGAGCATGGGAATGTCCTGATGGCTGGGAGGGGAGTCTCGCCTAGGAGGCGGCGATGCGGTGCATGGCTTCGAAGATGTCGCGGTGCTGCATGGAGACGGAAAGGCTCTTGGAGCGGGCTGCGCTCTCGAGCTCCCGGCGAAGGCGCCCGACGTCGCAGTCCTCGGGCACCTCGATTTCGAAGAGGAAGAGGGCGCTCATTTCCCTGTCCTGCCTGGTAACGAACTTGAGGGACTCGATGTTGATGCCGTGGCGGGCGAAGACGCGGGCAAGGGCAGCGATGAGGCCGGGACCGTCGGGCCCTTCTGCCGTGACGACGTAGGGCTCGCAGGGGCTGAGGCGGCTGTCCCAGCGCTCCTCTTCGGCCTTTCTGATGAGCACGGAAATGTCGAGCGACTGCTCCGCCAGCTTTGCCTCGAGCCCTGTCTTGAGGTCTGCCATGGAAATGCCGTCCGGCACGTCCACGATGAAGATGCCGGCGAACTCGCCGCCGAGAATGGACTGGGTGAGCTGAGTGATGTTGCAGTTCATGCCGCTCAGCGTCTGGGTCACGTTGGCGACGATGCCGGGGCAGTCCCGGCCGAGAAAGGAGATGGAGAGAGTCTGCATGGCTTGCGTCCTTGGGATGCGTCCCCAGAGTGCTCCTCTGGGATCGAGGTCGACAGTAAGAGAAAGCGCCCCTG
>JAEEPQ010000156.1 GCA_016284885.1 Desulfovibrio sp. | reverse complement strand
CAGCGAACCTACTGCATCTATTATCTTTTAGTCAGCATTTCCGCACCCGCGCACCGCTCCGGCCTGCGCGGGTGCTTTGGTTCATGACACCTTCCGTGCTGAAACGAAGACGGCAATAAAACGCCAGTGCAAGTCGACCTGTTCAAAGTACATCTGGCGACACGTAAAAGGTGCAGCCGGCGACAAGCTAAAGGCAACCGAGATGCCACCGCATGCAGTCGCCTCGTGCTAACTTGCCGACATCATTGACCGGAAGGGTGCACACGTGCAAATCTTCAGACATCTTGGCAAGAGACGGGTGTCGATTCCTACCTTTCTCTTTTTTTTTATCAGGTACAATGGCGTCAAAGTTAATATAAAACGAACGACAGCCCACCTCGCCACTTCCTCCGGCATGCCGTGCAGCGCAAGTCTTGCGCTGCACGGCCCCTTGACAGAGATGCGCATCAAGACAGGTCTCTGGGCGAACTCGCCAGCCGAGACCCCAGGGATAGCGCTTCAGGCTGCGCCAAAGCGCCGCTGCAGCTCTGCGTCCAGAGCAGGCCAGGCAAAGCCCAAGGGCTTTCCCCGCGCGGCCCCGCATTCTGCAGGAACCGATACCGGCCCCGGACGCTGGGCGCTACTTTGCGAGCTTGAGCATCAGGATGTCGCCCGACTCCTCATGGCAGTAGGAGAGAAACTGGTCATGGTAGAGCTCGAAGGTCGTGGCGAAGTCCGCCTCCTTCACGGTGACGCGCTGGCCTGCGGCCTTCCAGGCTCCCCTGCTGCGCTGGCCGTTGCGGTCTATGGCTATCTGGCCGTTCCTAGAGAAGATGAAGGAGTAGGTCTTGACGAGGGATGGGCAGGCGCCGTCCGTGCCTTCGCAGCCGTAGAAGGTCAGCGTGTCGGCGCCCTGCTTCTGGAAAAGCGCCTCAAAGGACGAACCGCCGGCAAAGGCGGAGCCAAACGCCCCCAGCACAAGGCCGGCGGCAAGGACGAACACGGTCATAAGTTGCTTCATGGTTGCTCCTTCCTGCCTTGCGGCAGACGTCATACGGGGAAACAAGTGAGAGAAAAGCCTCTAGTCGCTGGTCTTGAGCCAAGGGGCTTGCGCTATCACGTGCGGGCCGGCATCCCTGACGTCGGCAAGCCCGGCAAGGATGCAGCTTTCGAAGAGCTGGCGCCTGAGGCGCTTGAGCCACATGACAAGCCCTTCCTCCTCTGCGCCAATGCAGGCGATGGCGCAGGGCCGGCCGACGAGGACGGCGCTCGCGCCGAGGGCGAGCATCTTGAGCACGTCGGCGCCGGAGCGTACGCCGCCGTCCGCCAGCACGGGCATGCGGGAAACGCTGCGCGCCACATCGGGAAGGACTTCGGCGGTGCCGGGCAGGGCCTCCCAGACGCGTCCGCCGTGGTTTGAGACCACGATGGCGTCGCAGCCGGCCTCCTCGGCGAGGCGGGCGTCTTCTGGACTCATGACGCCCTTGAGCAGGAACTTGAGGCCGCGGGCGTGGGCGCCGTCCACGATGGCCTTCAGCTCCTCGGGCGTCTTGGGCGAGACGGGGCGGCGACTCTTGCCAAGAGCCGTGAAGGCGGCCGTGTCGATGTCCATGCCGACGGCCCGGCAGCCGGCCTCGGCAGCCTTGTCCATGCGCCCGAAGAAGAAGTCGCCGCTCCAGGGCTTGATCACGGGTATGCCCCAGCCTCCGGCTCTGGCGCAGGCGGAAAGCCCGCACTGGAAGGCCTCGTCCGTGCCGTCGCCCGTGCAGGCGGCAATGCCGGCCTCTCTGGCGCCGGCAACGGCAATCTCGGCAAAGCGCTCCTCGGAGAAGAAGCCGCCCATGTTGAACTGGGCGCCCGCCATGGGCGCGACGAGCACGGGCATGGCAAGGGAGAAGCCGAGCACCTCGCAGGCTGTGGCCGGCGAGCTTGCGCCGTGCAGGACGCGCATCTTGAGCTTGACCTTGTCCAGGGCCTCGACGTTGGCCCGGAAGGAAGCCCCCGAGCGTACGCCGCCCATGCCGGGGAGCTCCCCAGCGCAGGCTCTGCCGTCGCAGACAGGGCAGACCCGGCAGACGCCGTTCATGCGCTCGCGGGCCTGCTGGCGCAGCTGCTTGATGTTCATTTCGACCTCCTAGCTGAAGGCCCTGGCGGGCCTGAATTGGCATTGGGACGCATTTGGGAGGCATGTGCGCTGGCGGTTTGGCCAAGGACGCATGCCGCATCCCTCTCTGGCGGCTCTACAAAAGCAGGGATCGGCATTTCCCGTCAAGCGCAGGACACGTTCAACGATCGTCCTCCGCTTGGTCGAAGTGCGCTTCGCCCTCTCGCCGCACCCAGACGGCGGCTGCGGCAGCTTGATTTCTGAGCTGTGCGGAGCCTCAGGTCTTAGGCGGGCACGGCGCGGAAGACGAGCTCGCCACCCGGCAGTCTTTTCTCAGCCCGCATGACAAAGGGGCAGCGCCCGACGTCGGCGCAGAGCCAGAAGTCCTGCACCGGCGCCCAGGAGGCGTTGGCGGGATCGAAGAAGCGGGCCGCGCCGGGCACGAGGTGGAGGGTGTCGACCACGCCATGCACCTCCAGAGGATGGTCCTCGAGGGCAAATTCGATGAAGGTCGCGCAGAGCAGGTCTTCCGGAGCGGAGATCTCGGCTCTGGTGCCGGAGGCCACCAGAGAGAGCACGCCAGGCTGCTTTGCCCGGACGTAGCGGATGATGGCGTCCGCCGTGGTAAAGGAGCCCAGGAGGAGCTCCGGCGCGGAGATGGCGGCCTCAAGGCAGCGGGTGCCGCCGCTGGTGGTCTGCACCACCAGACGATCCTTCACGTCGAGCGACATGATCTGGTGAGGGGAATTTCCGCTGTCGAAGCCGGGAACGATGCGCCCTCCGCGCTCGCCGACGAGCAGGGAGCCCGGCAGCTCTGCGTGCAGAGCCTTGGCCCGCTCGAGGGAGCTCACGGGGATGATGCCCGCGGCCCCCCGCTCCAAAAGCAGGGAGGCGCAGGTAAAGGCCCGGAACACGTCGATGACGACAGTGAGTCCGCAGGCGCGCTTCGCGCCCTCCAGCATCTGCAATATGCGGATTTCCATGGCTGTCTCCTTGAGCTTGCTCAGACAATAGGGCTGGTTATGGCTCGGGTCAAGTCGAGCTGGCGGGACGCATTCCCTCAGCAGACGGCCCGTTTCCAGACAGGGGCGCATGCGCGCCGTATACGATCGCTGCCGGCAGAGAGCATTCCTTGCCGTGGAAAGTCACCGGCTTTTCCTAACCAGCGCCGGCCTGCCCCGGGCAGAAGGAAGACAGGCAGGCCATGCGTCCGCGACTCTTCCGCACGCGTCTGGCCGAGGCGAATGGCGGCAGGACGACGATGCGGCAGGCTGGCCTCGCCCCTTTTCCCACGCAGCCAGCGCGCTCACCGGTGCCGACAGCGCGCTCCATGGGGCAGACAGCGCAAGACCAGCGGCCCCTCTTCCATGAGCAGGACAGGGGTCGCCGGCTTGCGTCCGAGAGGCCGGCGGGCAAGGGACTTCAGGCAGGACTTGCGCAATCCGGCATGCGTGGGGGCCAGGCGGAAGTCTCCTTCCCTTGGCGTCCCAGCGCAGTCTGGATTGCCTAGAGGCTGGCTGCACCGCTGGCCAGAGCCTCCTCGATGGCCTTGACCGCGTCAGCGGGGCAGGCCTTGAAGGCCTCCTGCAGCTCGTCCGGCAGCTTCGCCTCAGCCTCGTGGGCAAAGAGCCGGAGGAAGACGCAGGCCACCGTGCGCTCGTCAAAGCCCTGCGCTACAATGCGCTCCAGCAGCTCAAGCCACCTGGACGGCAGGCCGGCCTGCACGAGCCCCCGGAAGGTCAGCAGCGGCAGGCGCCGCCCGGCCGGCAGCCCGTCGCAGACGGCAAGGGCCTTGCGCAGGCGGGCAAGCCTTGGGACCTGGCTCTGGAAGGCGTCCCGCGCCGAAGCTTGCGGCGCCGCTCCCGCTTCGCGGCCGGAGCGCTTCCTGCCGCCGGCATCACCGCGCCGGCCAGGAAGAAGCTTCTCCGCAAGCGAGGCGAGCACGCCCTTGCCTCGGGGCCTGGACGTGCCGACATCGGAAAGCTGGCGCTGGGACTCTGCGACGTGCCTGGAGGGCGCCTGCACCGGCACGCCTTCGTCTGCGGCGTCTTCCATGGCGCAGGTGTCCGTGACAAGGCTGTCCGTGACAAGGCTGTCGCGGGCGCAGAGCTTCCTGGCCCCTCTCCCCGCGCCGCGCATGCCCGCGCCGAGAGAGGCCGCCATGCAGGAATGGATGACCGCGCTGCCGAAGCCGAACTGGCCTGCGGCAGACATCTGAGGCACCTGGCGCAGTTCCGGCAGCTGGCCGGGACGGGCAGCCCCCTCCGTCTCGTCGACCATGACGGCGGAAGTCCAGGGACTCACGAGGCGGTAGCGCAGGGCGAGCTCCTCGCCCAGGGCTGCATCGTCCAGGCCGCTCAGCAGCCTGGACGCGCCAAGGCGGGCGAGCACGGACAGGGCCTCCCCGCCCTTCCCCTGGGCAGGCTCAGGCAGGCTGGCGCTGGCTGCAGGACCGCCCTTGAGGCTGGCCCTGCCCTCCGCCTTGCCGGCATAGCGGGCGAAGAAGAAGAGCGTGTCCCCGCCAAAGCAGGGCACAGGCGCATCGGGGTAGATCCACTCGGGACTTCCCGGCCAGGCCACATCGCGCATCTCGGGGAAGCGGCGAAGCCGCCGGAAGAGGCGCAGCACAGCCTGATTCATGCTTTCGTTTGGCGTGGCCAGCTCGACTGCGCCCTGGGTGGCCTTCGCCAGGCGCTCCAGCACGTCGGCGGCCACGGCGCTGCCAACGCCCAGGGCAAAGACCCGGCAGCCGGCCTTGGCAAGCTTCCTGCCCCAGTCCCTTGCATCCCAAACCTCGCCGTCTGTGAGCAGCAAAATGTCGGTGCGGTCGCTTTCGCCGTGGCGGGAAGCCTGGCTCCGCCTGGCGACCGCTTCCAGGGCCGAGGCGAGCTCGGTGCCGCCCATGTCGGCCTCGATGCCCTGCACGAAGGCCATGGCCTGCCCTATGCCGCCAGGATCTGCAGGGATGGTCTGCTCTGCCATGGAGCGGTGGCTGGAGCCGAAGCAGGTCAGGTTGAAGCGGTCCCGCGGCCTGAGCTCCTCGAGCAGGCAGAGCAGGCCCTTCTTGGCCTGGAAAATGCTGTCCCCCGACATGGATCCCGAGCAGTCCACGACCACCTCGAGGTTGAGTGGATCCTCCTGGGCACTCTCGGGAACGTGCACCGAAGCCAGGCAGATCACGCCTTCGCCGTCGGCTTCGCCAGCTATTTCCAGGGGCGCCGGCGCAGGCGCGACCTCAGGCCGCTCGAGGCAGACCACGCAGTCGCGGTCCGCCACAGCGCCTTCGATGCGTACGGTCTTGCGGCCTGCGTCCTCCTCGACCAGGGTCTTGTCCGCATGCGTGGGCGAGGAAAGCTCACAGGCCTCGAGGCCCCCAGACAGTTCCAGCCTGAGGGCAAAGCCGTACTCGGCGTGGATGCTGGACGAAGGCGTTTCCCAGGGGGCAAAGCCGGCATCGGCCGGGTCGCCGTAGCGCTCGGCAACGACGGTGGGCAGGCGCAGGCGCAGGGAGCGGCCGTTCCAGACCGGCAGCTGGGCGTAACGGTACCTGAGCACGGCAACGGCATGGGGGTGGAGCTGGCCGACGCTCACGGTGTAGAGGCCCGGCGCCGTCTCCTTGAGGAGCATGGCGCTGCGGCCTTCGGCCATGGCCTCCTCGTAGCGGGCCTCGGCCTTGGCCTTGGCGTTCACCTTGGCCGTCAGCGTCCGATCGCCAAGCTGGCAGGACACGTCGAGCAGCACCGCGCCAACGGAAAGGGGGAAGGTGTAGACGGCCTCCA
>JAEEPQ010000155.1 GCA_016284885.1 Desulfovibrio sp. | reverse complement strand
CCAGAGCGGCAGGCATAGACATCCACCAGTCGCTTGCCGTCGTGTCCGCCATTGTCCCCATAGGCGACGACCCGTCGAAGTGCAGGTTCGTGCGGAACGAGTTCGACACCTTCACCGAGCAGGGACTAAAGTCTCTTGTCGAATTTCTCAGCCCGCTCGACGTCGAAATGGTTCTCATGGAAAGCACCGGCGTCTACTGGATGGCTCCCTACGACGCACTTCTGGAGGCAGGCATAAACGTCGCCATCGGCAACGCTCATGAAATCAGGGGCATGAGGGGCCGCAAGACCGACAGGAACGATGCAGACTGGCTCGCCAGAGTGGCAAAGCACGGCTCTTTCCATCCATCCTACGTTCCCGGTCGCGAGTACCGGGGGCTCCGCTCGCTGGCGCGCTACGCCACCAGCCTGCGGGGCACGCTCTCCAGCGAGAAGAACCGGCTGGGCAAGCTGTTCAACGCCGCCGGATACCGGCTGAACTCCGTCTTTTCCGACATGTTCGGAACAGGGGGAATGATCTGCGTGAGGGGCGTTCTGAACGGAGAGAGGCCGGAAGAGATCCTCGGCAAGGTGCCGGCGCCTGGACGCTACAAGCACACGCGCGGGGAGATGCTCCTCGCACTGGGCGGCAAATTTGAGGATGGCGACCTGTTTGCGGCCCGGTCCGTGCTCGAGACCATCGACCATCTCGAGGGCAAGATCAGCGAGTGCGTCGGGGAGCTGGAGCGCATCGTCAGAGATAAGGAAGAGAGGAAGCTCGAGCTTCTCCAGACCATACCGGGGATCGACGCCCTCGCCGCCTGCCTGCTCCTCGCCGAGCTGGGGGGTGGCGGGCTGGAGGCATTCGAGTCTGCGGAAGCCCTTTGCGCCTGGGCTGGCCTCTGCCCGTCACAGAACGAATCAGCAGGAAAGAGCAGGCCCGCCAAGTCCCGCAAGGGCAACAAGTACCTCCGGCGCGACGTCTGCGAATGCGCCTCGTCGGCGGTGAAGACAAGAGGCACAACGATGCGGAGCAAGTTCCAGCACTTCATGCAGCGGGGCAAAGGCTACAAGAAGTCCATCATGGCCATGGGACGCAAGCTCCTGACCTATGTCTACTACGTGCTTAAAAAGAACCAGCCATACGTTGATCCTAAGATCGACTATCAGAAGCAGCATGCGGAGAAGAACTTCCAGCGCTTCGCTGCCCAGCTCCGTCGTTGCACGACTAAGTATGACATCCAGATTATCAACAGGGAAACAGGAGAAGCAGTATAGGAAGAATCTGAAGGCCTTCAGGCCCTGTGGCCTAACGGCCATGGGCTTGCATTAGGCTTGCTTGTCGCCACCGAAAGACACAGGGAGGATGCCACCGCATGCCCCTGCGCTTTGTTGCGTCCTCACGACTTCGACACCGTGTCCACTTTTCATGGGAACAGACACATTGATTTACAGCGAAGCGCAAGATAGTCTTGAATTTCAAAATAGCTCGTTCCGGATCCCTTTGGTGGCGGCATGCCGCACGGCCGGCGCCAGCAGATCGAGCGCAAGCTGGGGCACGGGAACATGACCTACTTCATCATTGGCATACTGGCCTTCATCATCCTGATCATCATCAACAAGAACGTGCTCTGGCACAGAGACGGGAAGCTGAATCCGGCCCTCAGGAGCTACCGCCACTTCCTCTGGGGCGCCATGGCCTACTACGCCATCGACGCGACCTGGGGCCTTCTGGGGCAGTACCACCTGCGGACGGCGTTCTTCGTCGACACTTCGCTCAACTTCATCGTCATGGCGGCTTCGGTCCTGCTTTGGACGCGCTACGTCATCACCTATCTGGAGGAGCGCAACCTCTTCGGCCAGTTCCTCTACTACGGGGGCATCGCCTTCCTTGTCTGCGAGACGGCAACCGTGGCGGTCAACGTCTTCGATCCCATCCTTTTCTGGCTCGACGAGGCCTGCGTCTACCACGTGGGACCGGCGCGCACCGCAACCCTGGCCGTCCAGATCGGGCTCTTCGCGCTGACCTTCGTCTACGCCGTCGGCACAGCCCTCAACTCCATGGGCGTGGTGCGCCGCCGCTACATGACCATCGGTCTCTTCGGGCTGGCCATGGCCGTGCTCATCGCGACGCAGCTCATCTTCCCCTTCCTGCCCTACTACGCCATGGGGCTCATGGTGGGCAACTGCCTGGTCCACAGCTTCGTGGACGAGGACGAGAAGGACGAGTACCGCAGAGAGCTGGAGAAGGCCGTCGTGCGCGAGCGCCAGCAAAACGAGGCTCTGGCCCAGAGCCGGCAGGCGGTCAGCGACGCGCTCGCCGCCGCCGAGCAGGCCAGCAAGGCAAAGACGGTCTTTCTCGCCAGCATGAGCCACGAAATCCGCACGCCCATGAACGCCATCATCGGCCTCAACAGCATAGCCCTGAACGATCCGGAGGCGGGCGAGCGGGTCAAGGGCTACCTGGAGAAGATAGGAGCCTCGGCCAACCACCTGCTCGGCATCATCAACGACGTTCTGGACATGAGCCGCATCGAGGCCGGCCGCCTGGTCGTCAAGTGCGAGGAGTTTTCCTTTGCCCGGAGCCTGGAACAGGTCAACGACATGATCGGCGACCTGTGCCGGGACAAGGGCGTGAACTACGACTGCCAGGTCAAGGGCCAGATCGACGACTACTACCTCGGCGACGCCATGAAGCTCAGACAGGTACTCGTCAACATTCTTGACAATGCCGTCAAGTTCACGCCCGCAGGCGGCACGGTGCGCTTCCTCGTCGAGGAGGGGCCGCGCTACGAGGGCAAGGCGACGCTCAAGTTCGTCGTCAGCGACACCGGCATCGGCATGAGCCAGGACTTCCTCCCCCACATTTTCGACGCCTTCAGCCAGGAGGACGCCTCGTCCACCAGCCGCTACGGCAGCACGGGCCTCGGCATGTCCATCACCAAGAGCATCGTCGAACTCATGAACGGCCATATCGAGGTGGAAAGCGAAAAGGGGAAGGGCACGACCTTCACCGTGACGGCGACGCTGGACGAATCCGGCCGGCGGAGCGCCGGCGCCCAGGGCGGCGACGTTCTGCCCAAGGATATGGGCGTGCTCGTGATCGACGACGACCCCATCGCCCTGGAGCACGCGCAGATCGTGCTCGGCCAGCTGGGCATAGCCTGCGAGACGGCCGGATCGGGCGCCGAGGGCATAGACAAGATCACGTTGCGGCACGGCCGCGACCAGGACTACGACCTCGTGCTGGTCGACTGGCGCATGGCGGACATGGACGGCGTCGAGACCACGAAGCGGATCCGCTCCATCGTGGGCGGAGGCACCCCCATCGTCATCCTGACCGCCTTCAACTGGGACGACATCGCCGAGGACGCGAAGGCGGCGGGCGTCGACAACTTCATGTCCAAGCCCCTTTTCGCAGACTCGGTCATGGAGGAGTTCCGGGAAGCCTTCAGGGCCAAGAACGCGACTCTGGCCGGCAGCAAGGCGGATCTCAGCGGCAGGCACGTGCTCGTGGCCGAGGACGTGGCCGTCAATGCCGAAATTCTGGTCATGGTGCTGGCCATGCGGGACATCACGGCCGACGTTGCGGAGAACGGCCGCATCGCCGTCGACCTCTTCCGCAAGAGCGGGCCAGGCACCTACGACGCCATCCTCATGGACATGCGCATGCCCGAGATGGACGGCCTCGAGGCAACGCGCCGCATCCGCGCCATGGCCAAGGACAGGCCGGACGCAGCCAGCATTCCCATCATCGCCCTCACGGCCAACGCCTTTGACGAGGACGTGCAGCTGAGCATGCAGGCAGGCCTCAACGCCCACCTCTCCAAGCCCCTGGAGCCAGACACGCTCTTCAAGACTCTGGAAGGCATGCTCGCGGGCAAGGAGCGCTTGCCCGGTGCTGGGGAGCCTGCCCCAGAGCGGCCTGCCTCAGGCAAGCCTGCGCCAGACGCAGCCGACAGCTCCAGACCTGAACCTGCTTCTCAGCCTGAAGCAGGGAAGAAGGCCTAGCGGCGCTCGAATCCCCGCTTGGCGCACCATGCGTCGGGATCCTCGACGTCTATGGCCTGCAGCCGTGCCCTGTGCTCGTCGAAAAGGGCTCGGAAGCTGGCGCCGCCGGCCAGAATGGACTCGGTGTGCCTGGCTTCGGCCGCATTGGGCTTGGCCCGGCAGAATTCGACGGCATGGGCGCGCTCGGCCAGGCCTTCAACCACGGCCGCCGCATTGAGCGAGAGTCCGTGCTTCACGGCAGCAAGGCAGGTGGCATGGCGGGGGGTGCCAGCGTAGGCCTCGCAGGATGCGGGCACGGCAGAGGGATCCGCTTGAGCCTGCGCGACTGCAGGGGAAGCGGCCTGCGGGGCGCAGAGCAGCAGGGCCAAGGCAACGGGAATCTGGCGCTTCACGGTGGCCTCCTAGAGAGACGGCTGCAGGAAAGGGCTTGAGGGGAAAGGTCCGCTGCAGAGGACTACTGGCGCACGTAGGCTATGGGATTGCTGTTGGGATCGTCCGAGACGAAGAGCAGCATGCGGTTGCCCTGTATCTGGCAGGCAAAGCGGTCGGTCTTGCCGGCGTCGGAGCCCGTCTCGTGGTGCAGGACAAGCATGACGCCCTGCAGCTCGAAGGTGCCTGTGCCCATGACCTGGCCATTGTAGAAGCCCTGGAATCGGCTGCCCTGGAAGATGAAGCCGAAGCTCACCTGTCCCTGCTTGGCCCAGACCCAGCGGCCTTCCAGTGGCGTGGCGCCTAGAGCGGGCTGGCCAAAGCCCTGGCCTGGCGCAATCGGGCCATTGGAACCCCACTGGCCGTCCGGCGCGGGCTGAGAAGGATACGGCTGATTGGGAGAGGGCGGGTTCGGGTAGGGCTGGCCCTGGCCCTGACGGACAAAGGTCACCGCAAGGCCCTGGTCCCAGATCATGGTAAAGGTCTGGCCGTTGAAGGCATAGCGGTTTGCGCCCCGCTGGCCGGCATAGGGGCCGCCGGTGACCTGGTAGAGGAAGCGGCCGTCCGGGGTTGCCTGGAAGACGCCCTCGTCGATGAGCTGGCCGTTGATGGTCTGGACGTAGCGCCCCTGGCTGAAGCGGAAGGTGCGCGGCCCCTGGGGGGTCTGGGCGGTCCAGACGCCGTCGAACAGCCCGGCCGGCAGGGCCTGCTGGCCTGGGGCTGGCTGAACGGGAACGGGAGCCGGCCCCGGCACCCGCGGCCTGGAATTGCCATAGGGGGAAGCAATGTCGGCGCCTGCCGGCACCGCGAGGACTAGCGACAGGGCCAGCGCGCCGGCAAGGGCGGGGAGCCCCTGCTGCAGGGACGAAAGGTGCTTCCAGAAATGCATCATGGCAAAGCCTCCTCAGGCTGGGGCGTGCGGAGCGCGCGAAGCCAGCAAGCCTGGCGCGACCTCCGCTTCACGCCGGAAGTATAATCCTTTGCCCGACTTGTCCAGCACCCTGGACAAGCCTGCAGGGCCTGCTTGACGTGCCGTGGACAGCATGATCCGGACGGCATGATGCGGCAGGTGGCGCCAAGGAGGCCGTGTCCAGACGCTCCGGCGATCCTTGCTTTCTGGCATGCTGGCGATAGCGACGCCGCCTGTTCAGGCGACAGGCGCACCGCCAGCAGCTGCACGCTTTTCAACGAGGCTGCCGAGGGGCTGTCTCGATGTACATGCAAACTTTTCCTGCAGTCGTTCTTGACTTTTTGCATGATATTCTTCAATATAGCATTATATTAAGGACTAACAAATGAACATCGACCCTATTGCTGGCGTTGAAGTGCTTGTCGGAGATATGCTCCTTGCCGACATCGAGGAGGCAGACGCCTTGCCCCGGCGGGACGCTTTGCCGGCTTGAAGCGCTATCTTGGGAAGCGTGCTGGCAAAGTCATGCTCCTCAACGGCCTGAGGCGCACCGGCAAGACCGTGATGGCGCAACAGGCCATAGCTGAGTTGCCGG
>JAEEPQ010000154.1 GCA_016284885.1 Desulfovibrio sp. | reverse complement strand
TAAAGCCCCTCGCCTCTCCTCCCCCCTCGCCTCCTCGGCCTGTCCCACCCCTTTTTGCGCCGCGGAGGAAGGCGGACACAGCGCAGCTCGCCAGGCAGGCATGGGCATCCGATCCGCATATTCCTCCTGCAGGCAGGCCTGCCCCCTGCAGGTTTGCGACGCCTTGCCTTGCCGGGCGGACCCGCTTAGCATGCGGGCATCTTGCCCCCGCATTGCCTTTGTCCTCAAACAGGCCAGGCAGCCCGCAGCTTTGCTTCGGCACGCCGAAAGGCGCGCCATTCCCCTCCAGCCCCGGCATCCTGCATCATGAACCTTGAACGATTCGCCCTCCGGCGGCGCCTCGTCGACTACCTCTGCCAGGCGCGGCCTGCGCTGGTGGAGCGGCTGAAGGCAACCCGCCAGCTCGCTCCAGGAGGCGCCACCCCCTACCACATGGAAGACGGCGTCTGGACCCACGTCATGCTTGTCCTGCAGGCTGCGCTCGAGCGCGATGACTTCAGCCTGGCCGACATGCTCTGCGCCCTGGTGCACGACTTCGGCAAGCCCGACACGGCACGGCTGCGGACAGGCGCAGGCGGACTTCCCCGCATCTCCTTCTACGACCACGGCCCCCGGGGCGTGCAGGAGGCGCTGGACTTCCTGCTGGACTGCCAGAAGGCCTTCAGCGTCAGCGACGCCGAGATCTGCGACATCTGCTTCTGCGTCTCCAAGCACATCGACTTCTACAGCCTTGACGGCTGCGGACAGGCCGGCTTCTTCTGCAACGGCAGGCGCAGCCTCCTTGCCATGATGGCGCGCCTCTTCTACTGCGATGTTTCGGGCAGCGTCATGGATCCCTCGACCGAAGCCTTCAAGGACGATCTCGCGCTGCTGCTCGACGTGCAGGCAAAGATCGCCGAGATTCCCTTGACCTTTCCCGACCGCATGCCGAAGCCCCCGCTCCTGCGCTTCGTCTGCGGGGCGCCGGGGCCGGCCATGGACGCCTATCTGGCCTCGCTTGCCTGCCCGGTCGTTCGGGAGACGGAGGTGCGGCGCGAGCTCTTCGAACGCCGCTTTGGCAGAAAGGGCGTCCCCCTGCCCCAGCGCTATGCCGGCATCTACGAGGCCACCCGCCCGCTCGACGCCGCACCACTCCTGCTCTCCCGCATCCGGGATTTCGAGGGCGAGCCTGAAATCGCCGTTGCCGGCATCCTCGCCACGCGCAGGGCGCGCGCCGGCCTAGCCAGCTTCCTCTCGATGCACCTCACCAAGACCGCCTTTGCCTGCACCTTTGTGCTGACGCCCACAGCGGGCCAGGAGGCCTTTCTGGCAGGCGAAGCCGGCGCCCGGCTTGCCAAGGCCCATGACTTCCAGCACCTGCCCTGCCTCTTCCACGAGCCGGCCTTCGCTCAGGCGGACGTCGTGCTCTCGCGCGCGCCGCAGGGCGCTGAGATCGCCGGCTAGATCACGAAGCGCCAGATCAGGGTAGCGAGCAGGCCTGCCAGGACGAGGTAGAGAAAGTTCCTGACAGCCGATGCGCCGATGCGCACGGCAAGGCGCACGCCGAGCAGGTTGCCGGCAATGCTCGCCAGGGCCAGCGGCGCGCCGAGAGCCCAGACGACGGCGCCGCCGGCGGCAAAGCCGGCAAGCGCGCCGGCGTTGGAGGCGAGGTTCATGGCCTTGGCCGTGCCCGAGGCCCGCACGAGCCCCATGTGCAGGACAAGGTGCTGGGCCAGGATGAAGAAGCTGCCCGTGGCGGGACCGAAGAAGCCGTCGTAGGTGCCGATGGCAAGGCCGATGCCAAGGGCCTTGAGCCAGAGCCAGCGTTCGGGAAGGCGGTCTTCCCGGCCCCGGAAGCGCGTGCCGAGGGAGACGAGGACGCCCACGGGCAGAAGGAAGACGAGGATCTTGCCCAGCAGCGCGCTGTCGACGAGCAGGGCGAGCCAGGAGCCCAAGGCCCCGCCGAGGAAGGCCGCAAGGCTTCCCCAGGGCGCCACGCGCCGCTCCACCAGCCCCTTGCTGGCAAAGGAGAACAGGGCGGCCATGGATCCCAGGGACACGGCCATCTTGTTGGTGCCCAGGGCCATGTGCGGGGGCACCCCGCAGAGCAGGAGCACCGGCAGGGTGACAAGGCCGCCCCCGCCGGCGATGGCATCGACGAAGCCGGCCGCAAAGAAGGCAGCGGCCGCGATGAGGACCGTGGCGAGGGCAAGCTCCATGGGGACTCCTCGGCAAGGGGCCGGGGCTGCCGGGCCGCCTTGAGACGGCAGTGCCGCACGAGGGTCTGCCCCGTGCGGCACTGCGCAGAAAGAGAGAATGCGCCCTTGGCTGGACTAGGCGCGGCTAGACCAGGTGGCTGAGCAGCTCCATGCGCTCGCCGGGCAGCAGCATGATGGGCGGAATGTCGATCAGGGTGTAGCAGCCGTACTGCTCCATCTCGTGCAGGTGCACGGCGGCCCTGGCGCTGGCCACGAGGATCTGGGCCGTCAGCGCGGGGTTGTCGATGCGCATGTCGAAGCGGATCTGCTGGTTGCAGGCGCCGCCGGAAGCGCCGATGCGCTCCATGAGCACGCCGTGGGAGGCGTCGGCCACCATGCTCAGGGCCGCGCTGTCCTTGACGGCAGTGACATTCAGCGGATCAGAGGCGAAGTAGGGATCTGCCTTGATGGTCTTCTCGACCTGCTCGAGGGTGTAGCCCTCCTTGAGCACGACGTAGACCTGGCGGGAGTGGCGCCCGCCGCCCAGGGGGATGGTGATGGCCGTGGCGTCGGCCACGCCCTCCATGGCGCGCACCGCGACGGAGTGGCCCATGGAGCGGCCGCGTCCGAAGTTGGTGAAGGTGGTGCCCACGGGCACCATGGCCTGGAAGAGGGTGCGCTGGATGGAGTCCGTGCCGGGATCCCAGCCTGCCGCCGTGACGGCGACGGCATGACCCTTGCTGGCCTCCTCCTCGAGGGAGCCCACGACTTCCACGATGCGGTCGTGGATGTCGAAGCTGTCGACGGTGCAGAAGCCGCGGGAAAGGAGCTCTGCCGCCGCGCCGGGCACGCGGCGGGAAGGCAGGCCGAGGATCACGACGTCGGGCTTGCCGGCGTGATCCAGCAGATCGTCGAAGCTCGGGAAGTCGGGCACGCCGCGCAGGTCGTAGGGCGTCTTGCCGACGGAGGCGGGACGGCGCACCACGCCGATGCACTCGCCGTCGGGCACGACTTCAAGCGACTGGATGACATTGCGGCCGATGTTGCCGAGGCCAAGAACTGCGGCTTTGAACATAGGGATATACCTCGCTGAGGGGGGGAAGCGCGCACGGCTCAGGGCGCGTCCATTGCGGGCGGGCCGGAAGCGCCGGGCCGGGGGTGGAAGGGCACCGCCCAAAGCCGGGGAAGCTCCGCCAGTCCTGATAGAAAAGTTTGGAAAGGCTAGCAGAACATCCCCTGCCAAGCAAGATGGACGCGGTGCCTCAACCGCCCCAGCCCCTCGAGATCCCTGCCTCAGGCAGGAACGGCTCCAGATCAGACGCGACGTCAGACGAGGTGGGTCTTCCCGCCTCTGACCCAGTAGAGCAGCCCCTTGGCCTTCATGTCCTCGATCATGGCGTCTTCGGCCTGTTCGCTTGCGCCGCGGCAGCGGATGGAGACGATGCGGACGTTGTCCTTGAGGATGGAGAGCACAGAGACCAGGCGCATGTCGTGCGCCACGACGAGGCTGATCAGCTGGCGCAGCTCGCCCCGCTGGTTCGGCAGCTCGAAGGCGAGCTGGACGCCCGGCTGGTGGATGCCGGTGATGCTGACGAGGCTCTTGAAGATGTCCCGCTCGGAGACGATGCCGGCAAGCCGGGCATCGTCGTCCAGGACGGGCAGGCAGCTCACCCTGTGCTCCAGCATCTTCTCGGCAGCCATCTCGATGGTGTCGTTGACGTGGGCGCAGATCGGATCCTTCGTCATGCACTCCTTGACGCGCGTCTTGTCGAGGATGTCCATGGTCTCGATGTATTCGTAGCCCGTCTCGCTGGCGGGCTTGAACTTCTCGATGTCGTTGTGCGAGAGAATGCCGACGACGCGGTTCTCCCTGTCGACAACAGGAAGCCTCGAGATGCCGTGGGTCTGGTACAGGGCCCTGCACTTGAGCAGGGAGTCGTTGGGGTCGACCGAGATGACGTGCTTCGCCATCCAGTGCCGGATGAGCATGCTTCCTCCTTGCGCCTAGGCTGGGCGCTAGATCTCCCTGTAGGGAGCCTGTCCCGTTTCGTAGTAGTTGTCGCCCGTGGCGTCGATGACGACGATGGCCGGGAAGTCTTCCACCTCCATGGCGGCCACGGCCTCGGGGCCGAGCTCCGGATAGGCGAGCACGGTGTACTTGCGTATGCTCTTCGAAATCAGGGCGCCTGCCCCGCCGACGGCGGCCAGGTAGGGCACGCCGTGCCGCTTCATGGCTTCGACCACGGCTTCCTTGCGGTAGCCCTTGCCTATCATGCCCTTGAGGCCCTCGGCGAGCAGGCGCGGGGTGTAGGCGTCCATGCGGCCGGAGGTCGTGGGGCCGGCCGCGCCTATGGCCTGGCCCGGCTGTGCGGGGCTGGGGCCGACGTAGTAGACGACCTGGCCCTTCAGGTCCACAGGAAGCTTCTCGCCGCGGTCGAGGGTTTCAACCAGGCGCTTGTGGGCCGCATCGCGGGCGGCCAGGATGGTGCCGGTGATGAGCACGCGGTCGCCGGCCCGCAGGGAGCGGGCGGTCTCGTCGTCAAAGGGGGCGCGAATGCGCTTCGCTGCTTCCGCCATGGCGCACCTCTACAGCACCGCCTGCGCGTGGCGGGCGGAATGGCAGTTGATGTTCACGGCAACGGGCAGGGAGGCGATGTGCGTGGCTGCCCACTCCACGTGGACGGCGATGGCCGTCGTCTTCCCGCCAAGGCCCTGGGGGCCGATGCCGGTCTTGTTGATCATGTCCAGAAGCTCCTGCTCGAAGGCCGCGTAGCGCGGATCGGGATTGACGCTCTCGAGGTCGCGGGCGCAGGCGCGCTTGGCCAGCTCCGCGCAGAGCTCGAGGTTGCCCCCGAGGCCGACGCCCACCACCATGGGCGGACAGGAGTTGGGGCCTGCGACCTTGACGGCGTCGAGCACGACCTTCTTCACGCCTTCGATGCCGTCCGCCGGGACGAGCATCTTCACGACGCTCTTGTTCTCGGAGCCGGCGCCCTTGGGGGCCAGCCGCAGGACAAGCCTGTCGCCCGGCACGATGCGCACGTGCAGGACGGCGGGCGTGTTGTCGCCGGTGTTTTTGCGCTCGAAGAGCGGCTCCGCGACCGAGGACTTGCGCAGGTAGCCTTCGACGTAGCCCTTGCGCACGCCTTCGTTGACGGCGTCCTCGAAGGCGCCGCCGACGATGTGCACTTCCTGGCCCACGTCGGCGAAGATCACGGCAAGGCCGGTGTCCTGGCAGAGGGGCGTCTTCGTGGCCTGCGCAATGCCGGCGTTGTCGAGGAGCTGCTGGAGTATGTTCCGGCCCACGGGGGAGGGCTCCGCGGCCTGGTGCGCCCTGAAGCTTTCCACGACGTCCTCAGGCAGGATGCAGCAGGCCTCGACGGCAAGCTTCGCCACCGCCTCCGCTATGTCTTTGCAGTCGATGTCTCTCATGTTCCACTCCGAAGAAGATGCGTGGCGCCGGCATGGAGGACGCCTGCGCCCGACGCCTTCTTGTACACCATACAGGCCTTGAGTAGGAAGAGCCGGTACCTAGCTTGCTGCCTACGGCTGCACAATGCGGCCAGGGCCGTGCAGCATTGACATCCCTGCGCTTTTTCCCTGTAATGCCTGCCGATTGCGCCCCTGGCCGCCCGGCTGTCCTGACCGGAAGCTTCGGGACGCGGCGCTCCGCCCCTCCCCCAGCAAGGTTGAAGCCCATGCCACCGCATTCCCATACGCACATGAAGAGCGTCTACCGGACCTACGCCGGCCTGCT
>JAEEPQ010000153.1 GCA_016284885.1 Desulfovibrio sp. | reverse complement strand
TTGCTCCTGCCCCAGCCGCATCCGCCGAGGGGCAGGCGCCAAGCCGCCCTCTTCCCATCGGCGCCCTGCGGCTGGACCCTCCTTTGGTTCAGGGCGCCGGAGACATGGCCCTCCGGCGCCCGCCTTCCGGCAGTGCACGCCGCTGCGCACGGTTCTGAACGGCAAGGCCGCATCTTTCCTCGAGCCTTCGCTGGCGCGGCCTGCGGCAGGCGCATGCGCAAGCTTTGCGGCTATGCTTTGCCGTGTTGACTTTGCCCCTGCGAACAAGCACACTCCTCCAGTCGCCGGCTCTGCCCGTGCAGTCATGCGGCCGCGGAACGCAGCGCCGGGCGCTCCCCGCTCCTGCGCAGACCACGGCGTGCCCCGCATCGGAGGAAGGGACCTTGAACACCCTGCAGAAGTGGCTGGCCAAGCTCGCCGGCATCCATCCCGAACCCGAGGCGCCCCAGGGCCCCTCCCCCCTCGAAATTCTGGCCCAGGAAAACGGCGATCGCATCCAGGCCCTGGAGGAGGAGCTGCGCCAGCAGCGCCGCGAAATGCGCCGCCTGCGCACGGCCCTGGAGTCCCTCTTCAGCCAGCAGACCGGCATAGCCCGCACATGCGCCCTGCTCCAGGCCGGCAAGGAGGGCGTGCAGGCCGTCATGGACTTTGCCGAGGCTTTCGCCCTGCGCTCCCTGGAGGAGCAGGACCAGCGCCCCGAAGCAGCCATGCTTCGCGCACGCCTGGAGGAGACGCTGCACGCCTTCGGCCTGGAGCTTGTCGCCGAGCCTGGCGTGCCCTTCGATCCCCAGGTGCACCAGGCCTGCGACAGCGAGTCTTCTCCCGATCTGCCGGACAATGCCGTGGCGAGCATCGTCAAGCCCGGCTTCCTGCTCGAGGGCGTCCCCGTGCGGCCCGCCATCGTGGTGGTGAACCGGAGGCCGGCATGCTAGAAGGCCAGCTCGCACGGCTCAAGGCCGCCCCGGACGCCAGCTTCGAGGAGATCCACAAGGCCTACGTCAGGCTGGCGCGCCGCTACCCTCCCCAGAACTTTCCCGAGCGCTTTGCCGAGATCAAGGATGCCTACCAGGCCCTGGTTCTGGACAAGGACTTTCTCGACAAGCTCAGGCAGACCCTGCTCAAGGCACACAGCGAAACAGAGTGGGTGGCAGTCCTGTGGAACCTCGGTCCGGTCAAGGAGCCGGCCCCGCTGGATCTGGCAGCCGTCCTCTACCGAGAAGCACCCGCCCGCATTCTCAAGCAAGCCATCGTCAAGGCGGCTCCGCTCGCCGCCATGGAGGAATAGCCCCATGTCCGTCTTCGGCATCGATCTCGGCACCACCAACTCCTGCATCGCCGTGCTCAGGAACGGCAAACCTGAAGTTCTGCCCGCAGACAATCCCTCCGGCATCGTCCCCTCGGTGGTGGGCCTGGAAAACGGCGCCTTCATCGTGGGCACGCGCGCCCGCAACCGCGCAGGCGCATTCCCTGAAGGCACCGTCTCCTCGGTGAAGCGCCACATGGGCACGAGCGACGAGCTCACCCTCGACGACGGCAGCCAGAAGACCACCTGCTCGCCCGAGGAGATCTCGGCCATGATCCTGCGCTACCTGGCGACCGAGGCCAAGCGCCTCACCGGCGAGGACGTCAGGGACGTGGTCATCACGGTGCCCGCCTACTTCAGCGACGGCCAGCGCCGCGCCACGCTGGACGCCGGCCGCCAGGCAGGCCTCAACGTGCTGCGCCTGCTCAACGAGCCGACGGCGGCCGCCCTCTTCTACGGCCAGATCGAGGAGAGCCAGGCCAGCGAGAACCTGCTCGTCTACGACCTCGGCGGCGGCACCTTCGACGTCTCGGTGCTGCGCTCCGGCGCCATCTCCGAAGTGCTTGCCAGCACGGGCGACACCCACCTCGGCGGCGACGACTTCGACGCCAGGCTCGTGGGCCTCCTTCTGGAAGGAACAGGCTGCAGCCTGGAGCAGGTCAAGGCCTGCCCGGCAGCCTGGGTGCGCCTTGCCCTGGCCGCGGAAAAGGCGCGCATCCGGCTCTCGAGCGAGACCTACGTGCACGTGCGCGAGGCCGACATCCAGGCCCCGGACGGCGGACGCTTCAGCGTAGACCGCGAAATCGAGCGCTCTGAGCTCGAGCGGCTCTGCCAGGACCTGCTCTCCCGCACGGCCGACTTCATGCACCAGGCCGTGTCCGAGGCCAGCCTCGAGAGGGCCTCCATCGCCAAGGTGCTGCTCGTGGGCGGCGTCACGCGCATGCCCGCCATCAAGCGGGTGGTGCAGGACGTCTTCGGCAACGCGGCACGGCCCGCCCTCGATCCCGACCGTGCCGTGGCCTGCGGCGCGGCCATCCAGGGCGGCATCATCACCGGCGAGCAGTGCGACCGCATACTCGTGGACGTCACGCCGCACACCCTGAGCGTCGAATGCCTCGAAGGCGACAGCCAGAGGCGCTCGGGCATGAACGGCGACATGGACATGTTCGACTTCCTCTTCAACCCCAGCGAGCACCTGATCTGCGCCCCCATCATCCCCCGCAACACCCAGATTCCCGTGACCCGCGCCGAGCAGTTCTGGACCATGACCACCAACCAGGAAAGGTGCAATCTCAGGGTCTTCCAGGGCGAGAGCCGCAAGCCTTCCGAAAACACCCTGCTCGGCGAGGTGGATCTGATCCTTGCCAAGGCGCCTGCCGGCTCGCCCGTCATCGTCGAGTACACCTACACCCTGGACGGCATCGTGCGCATGCGCGCCGAGCACAAGGGCTACGGCCGCAAGGTGGAGATCACCCTGGACAGCCGCCATCCCAAGGGCATCACGGCCGACGGCTCCCGCACGGTGGTGGACGTGGATGCCGATCCCGTCAGGACCGAAGCCGAGACCCAGGCCGAGCCCGACGCCAAGGCCGCGCCCGTGAACTTCGTGACCCACCGCGCCCGCCAGAAGCTGGAGTCCCTGCCCGAGGGCGAGGCCCAAAAGGAGCTGGCGGATCTTTTGGCCGCCTACGAGAAGGCCCTGGCCGACGATGCCGACGACGTGGACGACTGCGAGGACGCCCTCATGGACAAGCTCGACGAGCTCGACGGAGCGGAATGATGGGTTCGCGCGCCAAGAAGCGGCAGCGGGAGAAGCAGACTAGGGAGCAGAGCTCGCTTTCGCTGGACGAAATCCTGGAAAAGCACTGGACCCGCAGGCGCTGGGACGGCTACGTGAACGTCTTTGCCCGCCGTCCGGAGGAGGCCAGCCAGGTGCCCGGCGCGACGGAGCGCTTCAACAAGGCCGTGCGCAACCTCCTTCAGACCCAGGTCTTCGTGGAGCGCGACCCCGAGGGCCTGGAGCTCTCCCTGGATCTGCTCGAAAAGATCCAGCGCGTGATCAGGCACTACGTCGAGCCCGAAACCGCGCGCTGCATCACCCTGTGCGGCTGCCTGCGGCGCTATGCCGTCACGGGCCGGCTGCACTACAAGGCGAAGCCGGAAACCCCGGCATTCAAGGCCCTCTACGAGGAGCTGACGGCCGAGCGCGCGCCTGCCCAGCCGCCGGACGAAGACCGGGCGCAGGTGGCCAAGCTCCAGAAGAGCTGGGAGAAGCTGGCCCAGGCGAAGGGCGTCGCGCCCTTCACCGCCTTCCTCCAGCAGGCTGAGCGCTTTGCCGAGGAGCGCTGGGACAACCCCCGCATCCAGGATCTCGCCCTCTTCGCCGGCGCCCTGCGCGAGGCCGCGGGCGCCAGAAGCGCCTACGCCAGCTACGAGCAGGCAGCCGCGCGCGTGCACGCCATGACGGAGAACCCGAACTTCACCGCCTGTTCCGAGCTGTGGCCCCGCTTCCTCCACTACTGCCAGCAGAAGTTCGGCAGGCAGTGGAACGCCGCCAGCATGCGCCTGCTGTTCAGCATCCATCTGGACGAGAACCGGCGCACATCCGCCCAGGTGCAGTGCTTTGGGAGCGCGCTTTCCGAGGCCGCCAGGCAGGAAGCGCTCGATCCCTTCCTCTTCGGCCTCAAGAAGCTCCTGCAGACGCCAAAGATCCTCAGCGACCGCGAGTTCTGCCTCGCAGGCCTGCTCTACTTCACCCTGCTGCCGCGCACGGAGACCACGCTCGCCGATGTCGAGCGCGAAGGGCGCGGCACAGGCTCCCGGCGGCCCGAACTCTTCAGCATCGCCGACACCGTCAGCCTGCTGCTCGACGTGGCGGCCAAGTCTGGCCCCCTGCGCGGCGGCGCGCGCCAACCGGAGGCCGTGTGCACGGCCTTCGAACAGGCCGCGGGACTGGCCGTTCTGCGCCGGGATCACGCTCTGCGCACCCGCTTTGCCGAAGCCCTGGCCGGCCTGCCCGCCAAGACGCGCCTCGTGTGCGCCCTCGGCGCCGGCACGCCGCTTCCCGGGGGAGAGAGCCTGCGCATCGACGATCAGGGCCTTGAGAGCCTGGCCATGGGCTTCCTCGCCTGGACCAGAGAAAAGCAGACCGCAGAGGTGAAGGACATGTTCAGGGCCATTCTGGACCGCCTTGCGCCGGACTGCCGGCCAGGCTTTGCCTCCAGGCTCTGCCGCGAGGCGGTCACGCTCGGCTTCGGCATGCCCTTTGCCTGGATCGACGACTACCACCTCAGAGGCTGGGACAGGCACTGGGAGTCCAAGTACGATCCCGAAGACTACGAAGACGAGTCCGTCCACGACACCTATCTGCGCGCAGCCAGCTTCTGGCACGCCCTCGACGGCGTCCTGCGCGGCTGGCTCCTGGACATCCTGCCCGGGGACGATCCCGCCCGCCCCATCATCGCCCTGGCCGGCGACGAGCCCATGACCGTCTCCAAGAACAGCGCGGTCCAGAATGCCGTGATCAGCGCAGGCTACCCCTGCCAGATCTACCTTGGGCTGTGGTTCTGGTGCTGCGAGCGCACGGGTGCCTCGCCCACCTTCCTGGCCAGGATCGTCGCCAAGGGAAACCCGCTCATCGAGCGGTCCGACGAGTGGGAGCTGCTCGTCGATCTGCTCAAGAAGCTGCCGCGGGAACGCCTCAAGCCGGCGGCCGAGGCCCTGTGGAGCTACTGGAGCAAGAAGCGCAAGCGCGACCGCGACTTTGTCGGCGCCAAAAATCAGCTTGAACGCATGCTCGGGAAGTAGGCGCAGACAGACGGCTAACAGACGGCTCCAGACGCTTTTTCCGCTGGAACTTCAGGTTCCCGCGAAGGAAGCCGTCCACGGGCGGGGTGCAGTTCTTCTCCGCCAAGCAAGCCGCCGCTTTTCTGGATAAGCCAAGGCGCTTCAGCCTCCCTCTGGCCAAGCAGGGCTGGTCAAGGGCGCGGGGTGAAGGGGTGGAGGATGGACGGCTCCAGGACGGCTTCAGGACGGCCTTGCCCTGTGCATCGAAGGGCGGGGACAGCCTGCACGGCCTCAGCCCCTGCCAGCTGCCTGCGCGGAACGGCCGGCTGTCCGCTTCCGCCAGTCCCCCAGCTCCGCCTCTGCGCCCCTGCATTGACAAGGCGCCTTGGCCTCACGTATGTGAAAGCTGTGTTCCAAGCCCCCCCGGCAAACCCGCACCGGCCTCAGCGAGGCCAAGGAGCCCCTCCATGTTCGAATGCGCCTTCCTCTACGTTGCCCCCGGCTGCAGCCCCGACAAGCAGAACGCCTGCGTCAAAGGCGACGAAATCAACATGAACGTCTACGGCTGCGCCACCTACGCAGAGGCCGAAGAGGTCGCCAGGATGCTGGTCAAGGAAAAGGGCTGCACGGCCATCGAGCTGTGCGCCGGCTTCGGCGTGGAGGGCGTTGCCCGCATCAAGAAGGCCGTCGGCCCCGGCATTGCCGTGGGCGCCGTGCGCTTCGACTTCCATCCCGCCTTCGAGTTCCAGAGCGGGGACGCCATGTTCGGCAAGGACTAGAAATTTTGCACGGGGAGCAACGCGTAGGCACGACTGCGCCGCGTTCCTGCACAGGGCAAAAGCAGAAAGCTTCCGGGATCCCCACATTGGTACAGGCTTCGGGGACCGGAAGCTTTTCTATTGCCCCGGCGCCTTCCCTCCCGCCTTGCGCTCCCTT
>JAEEPQ010000152.1 GCA_016284885.1 Desulfovibrio sp. | reverse complement strand
CCAGGACGCCATGTTGGCGTCGTAGAGCCTGCCCGCGCCGAAGCCGCCGGCTTTCCAGGCCAGGCCCGGCACAGCGACCTGGACGGCGGCACGGGAGGTGGAGACGTAGGAGCCCTGGGCGTCGATGCCGCGCTGCTGGAAGCCTGCCTGGCAGCCTCCAAGGAGCAGGGTCAGCGCAAAGGCCGCGGAAAGAAGCTTTTTCATGGGGTACTCCCTGGGCCCTGCAGGCCCTGGCTGATGCGTGTCGCTTGCCGGAACTATATCCGCATTTGCCGGCGCCTGCCAGCGCTCCGCCGGCACGTCCCCTCCGCCTTGCCCGCCTTGCCGGCCCCCTGGCCTGCGCAAAGGCGCCGCGCCCGGAAATCCGGAGCGCGGCGCCGAACTGTCCCTGCCAAGGAGCGGACTTAGCGCGAGAACTTGCGGAACTTGGGCCTGTGGGGCTGCTCCGCAGCCTTGCCCAGGCGCTTCTTGCGGTCCTGCTCGTATTCGGTGTAGCTGCCCTCGAAGAAGTCGACCTGGCTGTCGTCCTCGAAGGCCATGATGTGGGTGGCGACGCGGTCCAGGAACCAGCGGTCGTGGCTGATAACGAGCACGCAGCCGGCGAAGTTGTCCAGGGCGTCCTCCAGGGCTCGCATGGTGTTGACGTCGATGTCGTTGGTGGGTTCGTCCAGCAGGAGCACGTTGGCGCCCGACTTGAGCATCATGGCCAGGTGCAGGCGGTTGCGCTCGCCGCCGGAGAGCACGTCCACCTTCTTCTGCTGGTCCTGGCCGTTGAAGTTGAAGCGGTTGCAGTAGGCGCGGGCGTTGACCTCCATGCTGCCGAGCTGAATGGTGTCGCGGCCCTGGCTCACGAGCTCGTAGACGGTCTTGCCGGGCTCGAGGGACTCGCGGTGCTGGTCCACGTAGGCGAGCTTCACGCTTTCGCCGACCTTGAGGGTGCCGGCGTCGGGCTTCTCCTCGCCGGCTATCATCCTGAAGAGGGTGGTCTTGCCGGCGCCGTTGGGGCCGATGATGCCGACGATGGCGCCTGCCGGCACGATGCAGGAGAAGTTCTCCATGAGGAGCTTGTCGCCCATGCCCTTGGTCACGCCGTCAAGCTCGATGACGGTCTTGCCGAGCCTGGGTCCCGGGGGAATGTAGATCTGCAGATCCTTGGCGCGGCGCTCGGACTCGTGGGAGAGCATGGCCTCGTAGGCGTTGATGCGCGCCTTGCTCTTGGCGTGGCGGCCCTTGGGAGACATGCGTATCCACTCGAGCTCGCGGGCCAGGGTCTTCTGGCGCTCGGTCTCGGCCTTCTCCTCGTTGGCCAGGCGCTTTTCCTTCTGCTCGAGCCAGGAGGAGTAGTTGCCCTTCCAGGGAATGCCGCGGCCGCGGTCCAGCTCCAGGATCCAGCCGGCCACGTTGTCGAGGAAGTAGCGGTCGTGGGTGACGGCGATGACGGTGCCGGGGAAGGTGTGCAGGTACTCTTCCAGCCACTGGACGGATTCGGCGTCGAGGTGGTTGGTGGGCTCGTCCAGCAGCAGGATGTCCGGGGCCTTGAGGAGCAGCCGGCACAGGGCCACGCGGCGCCTTTCGCCGCCCGAGATCTGGGGCACGGGCATGTCGCCTGGCGGGCAGCGCAGGGCGTCCATGGCCATGTCGAGGCGCGCGTCCAGATCCCAGAGATCCTTGGCGTCCATTTCCTCCTGCACCTTGGCCTGGCGCTCGATGAGGGCGTTCATGGCATCGTCGTCCATGGGCTCGGCGAACTTGGCGTTGATGTCCTCGAACTCCTGGACAATGGCTTTGAGCTCGGCGACGCCGTCCTCGACCACCTCGCGCACGGTGCGCGTCTCGCCGGCCAGGGGCTCCTGCTCCAGGTAGCCGAGGGTGTAGCCCGGGGCGAGCACGGTCTTGCCGTCGAACTTCTGGTCGACGCCGGCAAGGATCTTCAGCAGGCTGGACTTGCCTGCTCCGTTGAGTCCCAGGACGCCGATCTTGGCGCCGTAGAAGTAGGAAAGGGAGATGTCCTTCAGCACTTCCTTCTGACCGTGGCGTTTGGAAACGCGGATCATGGAGTAGATAATCTTGTCCGGTTCGTTGCTCAAAGCTGCCTCGCGATGGGGGGTTGAGGTTGGAGTGGGGCGTGGGCCCTGCCGCCGGAGCCGCGGGCCCGGGGGCAGCATACACGAGAGAGGGCCGGGGATTCAACCTGGAGCAAAGGGCAAGGCGCCCCGCTTGCGCAGGGCGCCGGAACAATGGAGACGCCCCGCACGCAGGCGGGGCGTCTCGGGAATCTATGTCATCGCCCGCCAAGGCGGGCGTAAGGCGGGTTAGAAGCCCCAGCGCAGGCCGAGAGAAAGCTCGTGGGCGTAGGGGCGGATGCCAACGGAGCCGCTGCCGAAGGGCGAGGATCCCTCCACTTCCGTGTAGCCGAAGTCGACGTAGCGGTAGCCGGCGTCGATGGCCATGTTGTCGTTGATCTGGTAGGCCGCGCCAAGGCCGACGTTCCAGGCGAGGTTGGTCTGGCGTTCGTCCTGGCTGGCGATGCTGTTGCCGTTGCGGTCGTGCACGTCCACGCCCAGGTAGTTGAAGGCAAAGCCGAGGCCCGCGCCCACGTAGGGGGTGAAGGCCGAAGAGTTGTGGAAATCGTAGTAGACGTTGGCAAGCAGCGTGGTCGAGTTGAAGGTCTCCTTGCACTCGCCGCGCGCGCCGGTCCAGCTGCGCTCGCTGTTGCCGCGAAGCGCGCCTTCCAGCTCGATGCGCAGGGGAATCATGTGCTGCGGCCAGAAGTCGTAGCCGGCGGCCAGGGCGCCGCCGAGAGTGAACTGGGAGTAGTTGTCGATGCCGAATCCGCCGAGGCCGGAGTGTTCCACCGTGCCGAGGTTCTGCATGGTCATCAGGAACTTGGGAGCCAGGTACATGCCGGTGCCTTCCGCGGAGGCGGTGCCGGGAAGGGCGAGGGCGCAGACGAGCGCCAGAGCAGCAATGATGCGTTTCATGATGATTACCTCCATTGGTTCCCTGCCCGATGGGAACGGTCCAAGCTTTGCCCAGCGCGCCAATAATGTCAAGCAAAGCTTGAAGAAAAAGCGCAGAAGGCCTTGGTTTTCGGGAAAAGCTTTGGACTTTTTCTAAACATTTTCTCATAAGAAAAAGGAAAAATGAAAAAACAAGAGTATTTCAGAAGTGCATAGTGTGGCTAGCAGAGCTCATATCCAATTTTCATACGATCTTGCAGGGCAGGAAGGCATGAAAAAAGCCCCATTTTCTAAGAAAACGGAGCTTTTTGGCAAAAATAGGAAAAATCAGCTAAAGCATGGACATGGGGTCGAGGTCGAGCTGGATGCGCAGCCTGGCGGCCTGGGGCTGGGCAAGCACGGCGCAGTAGAGCTGGCGGGCGCTCTGCCAGTCCTGGGCCTTGACGAGGCAGTGCCAGCGCTTGCGGCCTGAGAGCCAGGGTATGGGGGAAGGCACGGGCCCGAGCAGGCGTATCTGCCTGGCCCTGGCTTCGCGCTTGAGGAAGGCGCAGGCCTCCTGCATGGCCTCCTCGCCGGCCCGGCTTTCCCGCTCGTAGGAGAAGCGGATCATGGCAAGCCGGACAAAGGGCGGGTAGCCGTAGCGCTGGCGGCGGACGATTTCCTCGCGGTAGAAGCCCTCGTAGTCGCTTCGTGCCACGTACTGCCAGCAGTAGTGCCCGACGTCGCGGGTCTGGATGAGCACGCGCCCCGGCTTGTCGCCCCGGCCGGCGCGGCCCGCCGACTGCACGAGCAGCTGGAAGGTGCTCTCGGCGGCCCTGTAGTCGGGAATGCTCAGGCCAAGGTCGCCGTCCGCCACCACGGCGAGGGTCACCTCGGGGAAGTGGTGGCCCTTGGAGAGCATCTGGGTGCCCACCATGACAGGGGCCTCGCCCCTGGCGAAGCGGGCGAGCAGCTCCTCCACCGCGCCCGGCCTGCGGGTGGAGTCCCGATCCAGCCTGAGCACCGGCTGGTTGAGCCTGGCCGAGAGCCAGTCGGCGAGCTTTTCCGTGCCGTCGCCCACGGGCAGGTAGTCCATGTGGCCGCACTTGGGGCAGGGCGCCGGAAAGGGCATGGACCAGCCGCAGTAGTGGCACAGGAGGCGGCCTTCGCCGCGGTGGTAGGAGAGGCCGACGGCGCAGTTGGGGCAGGCGAGGGTTTCGCGGCAGGGCTGGCAGTAGACGTGGTGGGCAAAGCCCCTGCGGTTGAGCAGCACCATGGCCTGCTCGCCCCGCCCGACGGTCTCCTCCAGGGCCTCGATGCTCCGGGGCGCCAGCAGGCTGGCGTCCTCCTGGCCGAGCAGGCGCAGGCGCGAGATGTCGACGAGCTCGATGGGCGGAAGTTCCCGCCCCGAGACGCGCCGGGGCAGCTCGAGCATGGGCAGGGCCTGGTTCTGGACCGCATGCCAGGTCTTGAGGTCGGGCGTAGCCGAGCCAAGCACCAGCAGGGCCTTCTCCCTGCCTGCGCGGAACCAGGCCAGTTCCTTGGCCTGGTAGGGCAGGATTTCGTCCTGCTTGAAGGAGGCGTCGTGCTCCTCGTCCAGGACGACGAGGCCAAGGCGGGGCAGGGGCAGAAAGAGGGCGGATCGCGTGCCCACGGCGAGGCAGGGCCCCTTCGAGGCAGCAAGGCGCCGGAAGATGGCCTCCCGGCGCGTGGGGTACTGGTAGCCGTGGTAGAGCACGGGCTCGGTGCCGGGCAGGGCTTTGGCGGCGTCGCGGCGCAGCTTGTGGGCCAGGGCCACTTCCGGGGCCAGCAGCAGGACGGATCGCCCCTGGGCCAGGCAGCGCCTGGCCAGCTCCAGGTAGACCGCCGTCTTGCCCGAGCCCGTGACGCCGTAGAGCAGGCGGTGGGCGGCCTCTCCCCGGGCCAGGAGGCCCGTCATCTCGTCCACGGCGTGCCGCTGGTCGGCGTTCAGCTCGAAGCCCAGGTCTTCCGGCGCAAGCAAGGCCTCGTTCACCGCAAAGCCGGGCTCGTCCTCCTCGTCGCGCTCGACGGCGATGGCGCCCTGCGCGAGCAGGCTGGCAATGACGCTGCTGCCCGAGGCGCCGAGCTCCCTGGCCAGCTGGCGCCTGTTGCAGGGGCCGTGGAAGGCGAGCCGCTCGAGGCATTTGATCTGCTGGCAGGCGTTGGGACGCACGGGCCAGGGCGGATCCACGGCCAGAACGCAGCGCTCGCTCCTGGCGGGATCCTTCCTGGGCGGGAGCATGTGGGCAAGGCCTTCCGCAAGCTCTTTTGCCAAGGCTTGGCGCTCCCTGGGCGTGGCGCTCCGGATGCGGGAGAGGGCTATGGTCCTGGGTTCTCCCTGGCCGGCCCTGGGACGGTGCAGGGAGACCTTGAGCTCCCTGAGGAAGGGGATGAGGAGGGCGATGGTCTGGCCGCAGGGCGCGCACTGGCGGGAGGCCAGATCCTCCAGCATGGCGAAGAGCGCTTCGGAGAGCAGGGGCCTGTCTTCCAGGGGCCAGCAGATGTCTTTGAGGACAAAGGGCTGGCCCTTGGGGTTCAGGGGCACCTCGTCCGTGAGTCTGCGCACGATGGCGGGACGCAGGGGGCCTGCGCCCACCGGCACGGCGCAGCGCAGGGCCGGACGCCAGAATCCCTCCGGAAATCCCGGCGGCAGGGCGTAGGTGAGGTCCAGGTAGGGCGGCTCGAGAAGGGCGACGACGGCGTTCACGGGAGGCGTAGGGGCAATGGGGATGAACGGGGCGGGAGGAAAAAGGCAGGCCCCGCCCCTGGCGGCTGGCAGGGGGCGGGGCCGGGAAAAAGGGAGCCCGGATGCTCGGGAAAGGGGGGCCTGGAGCCGGGTCCAGTCCGGGAACAGGCCGAGTTCAGCCCGAGCTGAGTCCGAGATCAGGCCTAGTTCAGCTGGAGGAACTGCTTGAGCTCGTCGATGAGCTGGTAGCGCACGTTCTCGTCCTGCAGGCCGAAGTAGATGTTGGCGGAGAGGAACTCGGGCCAGTTGCCGGCGTCGAAGCGCTTGCCCGCGATCTTCACGGCCATCATGCCCTTGTCCTGGCACATGGCGGCCATGGCGTCGGTGAGCTGGATCTC
>JAEEPQ010000151.1 GCA_016284885.1 Desulfovibrio sp. | reverse complement strand
TATGGTTATGTTGTGGAATAAATGTCCTATCATATATTTAAACAAAACGATATTTTCTTGAAAATAGAAAACTATGCGACAAAATCATCGCTGAAACCCCAATCTTGGGGGCCTTGCATCTCAGCAGACAACGTCTACCGGCTGGCGCTCTGACAATCATTCAGCTGGGCCACAATCTTTCTGACCGTCGCGAGGGGACTGTTCAGGAAATCTGCTATCTCTTCCAGCGACCTTCCTTTCGCTACGGAATTCGCCACAATTTCGCGAACTTGTTCCTCTCGTCCTATCTTCACACCCATCTTCACGCCCATCTTCACGCCCATCTCTCGGACTTCCTCAAATTCTCGGCACATAAAATCCACTCCTTCTTCGTCTTCCTTGAGATATCTTGCCCTATCTGCCAAAATCTTGTGGTGCATCTTATTAGGATTACGACAGAAGAAGTCATGCATGAGCAGAGCCAATGGCTTCTTTCCTCTTCTGCACTTGCCGTTTACATAGATGATATGCTGACAACTGTTGCTTATCTCTTCCTTGCCTTCACGTAACATCCATTCTGCATGGGAAATCGGTAATCCATTTTTCCAGTAGTCATCTTCTGTTATGAAAATAACATATGTCTGTGGAAAGTCCTTAGGTTCACTTTGCGGCTTACAGTGGTGCGTCATGATCGAGGAGGCGTGCAGGCAGGCGCGCCTGAAGTCGGCCCTGGCATTGTCCCGCTGCACCTCGATATTGTAGAGAGCGCCGCTGCCGTCGCTAGCAAGAATGTCGAGGCCGACGCTGCGCCCCGGGTTGACCAGCGTTTCCTGCGTGCTCACGCTCTCGATGGAGAGATCAGAGCGCTCCAGGATTGTCCGGACAAGCAGCTTCGTTCCCTCGATGTTTCCCCGGAAAAACCGGGTCATGAAGCTGTCGTCGATGAGGCGGAGGCGCTTAAGCTTCCGCTTGTACACTCTTCTGAGCTTCTCATGGTCCACCATGGCTGTCTCCTGCCTTGTTCCTGCCGGCGTGCGCGGCAAGCGTGAATGCGGATCCCTCCGCCTACATGCCCTCAAGCGCGACAGGAGCGACCGGAGCCAGTCTGTACGCCTCACATGTACCAAGCCTTCCCGGCAAAAGGAAGAGCCTGGCTGCATGGATGCAGGAGACGGCCTCGGCTGTGCCGGCGTCCGGAGGGCGGGCGCGCTCCAGCGGGAACGCCTGCGGAGCCCGGGACGGGGACATGCAGGCCTATCTGATGGCACGGCCCCTCCTGTGCGTCAATGCCGGCGCGTAAAGCTGCGGCAGGCAGGCGCAGAGCGTCCGCAGCAGAGGGCTTCCCACCCTTTCCAGCCCGCCGGCGGGAAGCCTGCCGGGGGTCGGACGCCCCGCCTGCCCGCGCCAGTCCGAGCTGGTCTGCGCCAGTTCGGCAGGGCGATCAAAAAAGGCGCCACCCTGCTAAAGGGAAGCGCCTTTGTTGATTCCTTGAAATGGTGGGCCTGGAGAGATTCGAACTCCCGGCACACAGGTTCGTAGCCTGTTGCTCTATCCAACTGAGCTACAAGCCCACTCGAAGGAAAGCTATGCGATTGTTGTGATGGTGGGCCTGGAGAGATTCGAACTCCCGGCACACAGGTTCGTAGCCTGTTGCTCTATCCAGCTGAGCTACAAGCCCACTCACGAACTGTGACCTTACGCTTGGCTTCAAGGAAGGTCAAGGGAAATCTGCAAATTTTCTATGCGTCAGCTTTCACGGCGTTCACGGCCTTGGCAAGGCGGGAAACCTTGCGGGCGGCCTGACGCCAGTGGATGGCGCCCTTGCCGGCGGCTTTGGCGAGCACGGAAGAGGCCTTGGTCAGGGCTTCGGCGGCGGCCGTCTTGTCGCCGTTGGCGATGGCGAGGCGCACGGCCTTCACGGCATTGCGGGCGCGGGTGCGGGCGGCGCGGTTGCGGCCGGCATGAACAAGGCTCTGGCGGTGACGCTTAAGGGCTGATTTATGATTGGCCACGATAATCCTCCAATATGGTGAAACCTGCGTTCCGGCAGGTCTTGTCATTACTCTTTGTGAGACGGGTTTCTTACCCGACAAGCCAAAGGCTGTCAAGCAAAACAATCAGCGCGCGCCAAGAATGCGTCTCGGCGCCGCCCCGGGACGCCTCTGCGCAGAGAGGCGTCCGGAGCAAAGCCAGGCTAGATCTGGAGCGCCGCAAAGTCCGCGAGGCGGGCGAAGCGGTCGGCCATGGACTTGAGCATGGCGAGGCGGTTGCCTCTGAGCTCCGCGTCCTCGCAGGCCACCATGACGCCGTCGAAGAAGGCGTCGACGGTGGGGCGCAGCTCTCTGAGCAGGCCGAGGGCGCCCTTGTGGTCCTGGGCCTCCCACTGCTGATCCAGGCGGGGCAGGAGCTCCTCGAGCACCTTGGCAAGGCTCTTCTCGGGCTCCTCCTTGAGCAGGGACTTGCGCCAGACCGCAGGAATCTCGGCATGGGCCTGCTCCTGCTTGCGCACGATGTTGGCCACGCGCTTGAAGGTCTGGACGGCCTCGCTGTAGCCCGGCTCGGCGCTGAACTCCCTGAGGGCGTTCAGGCGGCTGTCGCAGCCCTTCACGTCGCGCAGGTCGGCGCCGAGGGCCGCATCCACCAGCAGGGTGTCCACGCCGAGATTCTGGTAGAAGTTGCGCAGGCGGCCGGCGAAGAAGTCCATGAGCTTGTCCAGGCATTCAGCCGGTTCAATCTTCCACTCCTGCTCGCCGTAGCCGGCCTGGGCCTGGCTGAAGAGCTCGCGCATGTCGAGGCGGAAGCCGAACTCGCGCACGATGCGGATGATGCCGAGAGCGCAGCGACGCAGGCCGTTGGGATCGGCGGCACCCGTGGGGATGAGGCCGAGGCCGAAGCAGCCGGCCATGGTGTCGGCCTTGTCGGCGATGGAGAGGATGGCGCCGGCAGCGGTCTGGGGCAGCGGGGAGTCGGGGCCGGCGGGCAGGTACTGCTCGCCCACGGCCTTGGCGCAGGCTTCGCTTTCACCCATGCGACCGGCGTAGATGCCACCCATGACGCCCTGGAGGGTGTCGAACTCGCCCACGACGCCGGTGACGAGGTCGGCCTTGGAAAGGCGGCCGGCGCGGGCGCAGTCCTCGGCTTCGGCAGGATCGCACTTGGCGGCGATGAAGCGGCACAGCTCGCTCAGGCGGCGGGTCTTGTCGCCCATGCTGCCGAGGCCGCGGATGAAGACCACGTGCTCGAGCTTCTCGAGCCAGAGGTCGAAGCTGCCCTTGAGGTCCTCCCGCCAGAAGAAGCGGGCGTCCTCGAGGCGGGCGCGCAGGACGCGCTCCCAGCCGTGCTTCACGAGCTCCACGTCCTCGGGGCTGACGTTGAGCACGGTGACGAAGTGGGGCAGGAGCGATCCGTCCGGCCCCTCGACGCCGAAGCTCTTCTGGTGGGTCTGCATGCTCGTGATGAGCACTTCCCTCGGCACCTCCAGATAGGCCTTGTCGAAGTCGGCCAGCAGCGGCACCGGATGCTCGGCGAGGCCCACGACCTCGTCCAGCAGGGCGTCGTTCCAGAGCACGCGGCCGCCGGCGGCCTCGGCCTGGGCGTTGCCGCCCTCGATGATGGCCTGGCGGCGGACGGCGCCGTCGAGCACCACGCCGCTCTGGCGCTCCATGAGGTCAAAGTAGGCTTCGGCACTTGCAACCTCGAAGGGGCCGGCGCCGTGGATGCGGTGGCCGAAGGTGGCGCGTCCGCTCTCGACGGGGCCGCAGGCAAAGGGTACGACCTCGCCGTCGAGCAGGGCCAGCACCCACTGCATGGGACGGGCATAGGTATAGGCATAGGCGCCCCAGTGCATGCGCTTGGCAAAGGGCACGCCCGCCACGAGGGCTGGACAGATCTCGGCGAGCACCTCGCCGGCCTGGCGGCCGCCGGTGCGCTTCTTCACGGCCACGTACTCGCCCTTGGGGGTGGTGACGAGGTAGGTGTCCTTGACGTCCACGCCGTTGGTGCGCGCAAAGCCCTCGAGAGCCTTGGTGGGCTGGCCGTCCTTCCACGCCACGCGGGCGGGGGGGCCTGAAATTTCCTCCTCCTTCTCGGCCTGGACCGGGGCGAGGCCCTTGACGGCGACCACGGCGCGGCGGGGGGTGGAGTAGACGGAGACGGACTGGAACTCCAGGCCGCTCTCCGCGAGCTTCGCTTCAAATCCCTGCTTGAGGTAGGCCTCTTCGCCGGGCAGGAAGCGGGAAGGCAGCTCTTCGCTGCCGATTTCCATTACGAATGTAGCCATTGCCTTCACCTTCCTTACTTCTTGAGCATGGGATAGCCCATCTCCTCGCGCTGCGCGGCGTAGAGCCTAGCGACGCCGGAGGCGAGGGCGCGGACTCTGCCGATGTAGGCCGCGCGCTCCGTGATGGAGATGGCGCCCCTGGCATCGAGCAGGTTGAAGGTGTGCGAGCACTTCATGCACTGATCGTAGGCAGGCCACGGCAGGCCCTGCTCCAGCAGGGCGCGGCACTCCTTCTCATGGTCGTCGAAATGCTGGAAGAGCATGGCCTGGTTGGAGCAGTCGAAGTTGTAGCGCGACTGCTCCACCTCGTTCTGGTGGTAGATGTCGCCGTAGGTGACGTTCTCGTTCCAGCGTATGTCGTAGACGCTGTCGACGCCCTGCAGGTACATGGTGATGCGCTCGAGGCCGTAGGTGAGCTCCACGGTCACCGGGGAGAGGTCGATGCCGCCCACCTGCTGGAAGTAGGTGAACTGGCTCACCTCCATGCCGTTGAGCCACACCTCCCAGCCGAGGCCCCAGGCGCCGAGGGTCGGGGATTCCCAGTCGTCCTCGACGAAGCGGATGTCGTGCTTCTTCTGGTCTATGCCGAGGGCCTCGAGGCTGCCGAGATAGAGGTCCTGAGAGTTGCCGGGATTGGGCTTCATGATGACCTGGTACTGGAAGTAGCGCTGCAGGCGGTTGGGGTTCTCGCCGTAGCGGCCGTCGGTGGGCCGGCGGCAGGGCTCCACGTAGGCGCAGCTCCAGGGTTCGGGGCCGAGCACGCGCAGGAAGGTGTGCGGATTGAAGGTGCCGGCGCCGCATTCCACGCCGATGGGCTGCTCTATGGCGCAGCCCTGCTTGCTCCAGTAGTCCTGAAGCGTCATGATTACGTCTTGAAAGAACATGAGGAAGCATCTCCTTCGGAGGGCCCTCTCCTCAACGCGCGCGAGAAACGCCCCCGATCCCAGGTATATCCCAGATAGAACTCGACAAAGCCGTCGATGGCCTGCGCAAGCTTGCGCCTTTCCGCGGCTGGCAGATCGTCCGCAGGCCATGAAAGTGGATAATTCTGCTGAACAATGGCAAGGACGTCAAGCCCTGCCCGCGAAAGCGCCACGCCCGCCTCGCGTCGCCTCCCCGCGCAGGCCGGACAGAGCACGCGGCCGTCCCTGGGATAGAACACGGCCGGCCCCGCCGGTACGGCGCCGCAGTCCGCGCAGGTCTCGAAGTCGGGCGCGTAGCCGAGCAGGCCTGCCAGCCTGAGCCGGAAGCTGTAGGGAAAGAGGAAGCCCGGGGGCTCAGGCAGCTCCAGGCGGGCGAGCATCTCGTCGGCCAGGGCAAAGCCCTCCCCGGCCGACCCCTCGGGCAGGCCCAGGGCATCCAGAAACTTGATGCAGTAGGCTGCCATCCCCGCGCGCTTCGGATCCTCGCGCAGGCGCCTTGGCCCGCGCAGGAGCTGGGCCTCCTCAAGGCCAAGGTAGGCGTTTTCCCGCGGCTGCTTCACCCGGACCGAGATGAGGTTCATGACGTCGAGGCAGCCGACGAAGCGCCGGCGGCTCCGGGCGCCGCCGAAGGCGAAGGCCGTGGCCAGGCCGTGCTCCTTGAAGAGGATGCGCAGCCACAGGTCGGCCTCCTTGAAGAGCCCCTTGGCAATGACGATGCCGGTGTCGTTCCACTCCACGGCCAGAGTCCGGAAAGGCACCGGCCCTGCTGCGCTGGGAAGGAGCGCGTCAGGGCCGGCAGAAAGGGGATGGCGGCGCCGGCTTAGGGCTGGGGCGCCGGCGGGAAGGTCAGGGTGCGGACCTGGCCTGGACGGCCCC
>JAEEPQ010000150.1 GCA_016284885.1 Desulfovibrio sp. | reverse complement strand
AAGGCCTGCAGAGGATTTGCCCCCTCGGCGGAGGGCATGGCGAGCACAGCACGGCCCCTTGCACGCACGCGTTGCCGGCGATCTTGGGCCTCGCCTGCCCGCAAGACGGAAGCTGGCAATCGCGCAAAAAGCGCGCAGCGGCGCCTATAATTCACTATATGTGGATATCCTAATATCAATTAAACCGGATAAACAGAAACTCTACAATCCTGCAGTCAGCCCTGCCAGCCTTGGCCCTCAGGGCTGCCCGCCGGCAACCTGATCCGCCGCGGAGCCAGCATCTGATTTGGCATGGGATCTGGTATCGGACCGAGATCCGGACTCGGCATCTGGCGCCATGTCCGGTCCAGCAGCGGACTCCGCACACGATCTATCCGCCGGCACGCCCGCCGTCCTGGCCACCCTGCTGGCCTCCTTGCTGGCAGCCGCTCGGGCCTCCTGCGCGTCCTCAGCCAAGCATTGCTTCCGGCCTGCCGGCCGCCCTGCGCCTTGCCCAGCCTCCTGACCAGCCTCCTGACCAACCCCTTGTCCAGAATTCTGCCTGGGCGAGGTCTGTCTGGCCTCCCGAAACGCAGCTTCAGGCTCGCCGCCGTGCAGGCGGCCATGCAGGCCTTTGGCCTTGGCGGGGCCTATGCCGGGAAGCGCTTCCAGTTCGGCAAGGCTTGCCCTGCGCATGGCTTCGATGCTCCCGAAGGCGTCCCAGAGCAGGCGCGCCGTGGCGGGACCTATGCCTGGCAGGCGCGTGAGCTCGCCCTGGAGCGCCGCCTTGCCCCGCGCCCGCCTGTGTCTGGAGATGGCAAAGCGGTGCGCCGAGTCGCGCACGTTCTGGAGCAGGAGAAGTTCAGGACTGCCCTCGCGCAAGGCTGCCACGGCGTCGCTTCGTCCAGGCAGGAAGATGCGGTCCGCAACGTTGCCGGCCCTGCGGTCGGCATGGCCCTGCTCGTCCCTGGCCTTGGCAATGCCGGCAAGGGGAAAGTTCGGCGCGTGTCCCTGTTCGGCCTGTTCAGCATGTTCGGCAAGTCCCCGGGCCACGGCGGCTATCTGTCCCCGGCCGCCGTCGACGAGGAGCAGATCCGGCCAGGGAGGACCGCTTTCGATGCGCCGGCCAGCCCAGGCATAGAGGGCCTTGTAGTCGTCTCCGCCCGTCCCTTCGAGGGCGTAGGCACGGCTGGCTTCCGGCTGGTGCAGGCCGTCGACCCAGACCACGAGCCCTACCCTCGTGGCGCTTCCGCCCGTATGGGAGACGTCCACGCACTCGATGCGCGAAGGAGGCCCTGCAAGGCCCAGGGCAGCGCCTATTCTGGCAAGCACGCCATCCGGGCCGCCCCGCTCCTTGAGCCTCGCCTCTTCACGGGCATTGGCCGCTGCAATGTCCACCAGCTTGTTGTCCTGGGCGTTCTGGGGGGCCACGATGCGCACGGGTCCTCCCCTGCGCTCCGCCAGCGTCTGCTCCATGGCCTCGCGGGCAAGGCCGCCTGCTTCGGCAGGACGTTCTTCGCGCACCCCAGACAGCGTGCCGGCCAGCTGCTCCGCGTCTTCGGGGTCTTCGGCCTCTTCCTCTTCGGCATCGAGGGGCATCCACGGCAGGAGAATGCGGCCAGGCGGCATGAACTGGGCGTAGAACTGGCCAAGAAAGCTCCAGAGCAGTTCCGAGGCCTCCTCAAAGGCCAGTCCCGGCCAGAAGTAGGTCCGCCCGCCCTGGACGGCGCCCTGGCGCACGAAGACGACGGCAAGGGCCAAGCCCTTGTCCGAGGGGGAAAGGCCCACGACGTCCATGTCGCCTCCGCCTGGCAGGACGGCGGCCTGGCGCTCGACGGTCTGGCGCACAGCCCGCATCTGGTCGCGCAGGGCAGCTGCCCGCTCGAACTCGAGCCTGTCCGAGGCCTCGAGCATGGCAGCCTCAAGCTCCCTGAGGAGGGCGTCCGACTTGCCTTCAAGGACGCGCACGGCACCTTCCGCCTGCCGGAGGTATTCCTCCTCGCCCACCTTGCCGGTACAGGGCGCAAGGCATTGGCCCATGTGGTGGTAGAGGCAGGGCCTGACGCGGTTTTTCATGGCCTTGTCTGCGCAGCGCCGCAAGGGGAAGGCCCGGTGCAGGAGCTTCCAGGTCTCCCTGGCGGCCAGCGCCGAGGTGAAGGGCCCGAAGTAGCGCGCGCCGTCCTTGCCGGCCCGGCGCACTATCTCGATGCGGGGGTACGGCGCCTTGAGGTTGATGCGGAAGAGCGCGTACTGCTTGTCGTCGCGCAGAAGAATGTTGTAGCGGGGCCTGTGCTTCTTGATGAGGCTCGCCTCGAGCAGAAAGGCCTCCTTCTCCGTGGTCGTGGCAAGGAACTCGACGCTCTCGGCCCTTGCCATGAGCGCCCTGGTCTTGGGTGCCAGGCCCTCGGCCCGGAAGTAGGAGAGCACGCGCCTGCGCAGCCTGCGCGCCTTGCCGACGTAGACGACCGTGCCTTCGCCGTCGCGGTAGAGGTAGACGCCTGGCCCCGGCGGGATGGCGGAGGGATCGGGACGGCGCATGGCCATGGCGCAAGCCTGCGGGACGAAGGATCAGGACGCCAAAGGCCTAGTGGCCCGTGATGCCGTACTTTTTGAGCTTGTACTGGAGCAGGCTCTTGGAGATGTTCAAAAGCTCCGCAGCCTTGACCTGCACAAGCTCGGCCCGCACCAGGGCCCTGCGGATGAGGGCCGCCTCGATCTTCTGGAGGGTGTCTGCCAGGTCGAGCTGGACAGGCAGGAGATCCACGGCGCTCTTGAACTGCGACTCCTCGTCGCGGATCTCGGGCGGCAGGTTCTCCTCTTCGATGACCGCGCCCGGCACCAGCACCATGCAGCTCTCCACCACGTTCTCGAGCTGGCGTATGTTGCCCGGCCAGTCGTAGCCCGTGAGGTAGTTGAGGGCCTGGGTGGAGAAGCTCTTCTGCTGCTTCATGTCGTTGTCTGCCGTGAACTTGGCCACGAAGTTCGCCACAAGCAGGGGAATGTCCTCGCGCCGCTCGCGCAGGGGCGGCATGTCGATCTGGACCACGCCGACCCGGTAGAAGAGATCCTCGCGGAAGCTGCCCTCCGCCACCATGGCCGAAAGGTCGGCGGCCGTGGCCATGACGAAGCGCACGTCCGCCTCGATGGCGGAGCTGCCGCCAACGCGCTCGAACTTGCGGTCCTGGAGCACGCGCAGGAGCTTGACCTGGATCTCCAGGGGGAGCGCGCCCAGGTCGTCGAGGAAGAGGGTGCCGCCCTCGGCCTGCTCCAGCCGCCCGCGGCGTATGGCAGGGGCGCCGGCCGAGGAGGCGGTTTCGGAGCCGAAGATCTCCCGCTCCAGCGCCTCGCCCTTGAGGGCTGCGCAGTCCACGACCACGAAGGGCTTGTCCTTGCGGGGGCTGCCAAGGTGCACGGCCCTGGCCACGAGCTCCTTGCCGGTGCCGGACTCGCCCGTGACGAGCACGGTGGTGCGGCCGGGTGCAGCCCGCTCGACCAGCAGCTTCACCTTGGAGATGGCCTTGGAGCGGCCAATGATGGTGTGCAGGCCGAAGCGCTCCTGCATGGCTTCCTGGAGGAGCTGGTACTCGCGGTGGGCCTGGGCCAGTTCCACGGCGTTGTGGATGGAGAGCAGGAGCTCGTCGTTGGAGAAGGGCTTGGTGATGTAGTCGAAGGCGCCGTACTTCATGGTCTCCACGGCGCTTTCTATGCTGCCGAAGGCGGTCATGATGAGCACGGGGATATGCTGCCAGTGCTTCTTGATCTGCTCGAGCACCTCGAGGCCCGTGATGCGGGGCATCTTCATGTCCGTGACCACGACGTCCACCTCGCTCTCCTGCAGGAAGGCCAGGGCCGTCTCCGGGTCGCTCAGGGCCGTGACGGTGTAGCCTTCGTCCTCGAGCAGCGTCTGCAGCACAAGGAGGTAGTTCTTCTCGTCGTCGATGATCAGGATGTGTGCACTTTCGCTCATGGGGGACGCTCCTTGCGCTGCTGTCGGAAGGGCCGGATCCGCAAGGGATCAGGGGCGCAGCCCGGCCACCCGGGCCGGGCGGACCCCATGATAGGCGCGATGCCCCGAAAAGGAAAGGAGGCCAGGCCAGCTCGCCAGCACAGGGAAAGGACGGTCAAGCTTGGCACAAGGTCAGGCTATGGTGCGTGGCGGGAAGGGGCGTGTCAGGCGCCTTCGGCATCCGGGCCCTGGGCCTGCTGGACAGCGCCAGAGGAGCCTGCCGGACATGCTGGCGAGGTTTCTGCCCGGGATGCCTCTGCAGACGGTCTGGCCTGCGCGCCTTCCGCGGCATCGTGCGCGTTTCTGGCAGCTTCTCCTGCCGACGCAGCGGCTTCGGCCAGCAGGACAGGCTCGGCAGCGGCGGCCTTTCCTTCCTCGACAGCGCCAGCCTTCTGGGCCTCCTCCATGACGTCCCTGGCCAAGGGAAGGCGCACGGTCACGCAGGCGCCGCCTTCCGGGGCGTTGGCAAGGGCGATGCTTCCGCCGTGGCTTTCAACGATGGACTTGACAATGGGCAGGCCCAGCCCCGTGCCGCCGTCCTTGGTGGTGAAGAAGGGCTCGAGCAGATGGGGCAGGACGTCGAGATCGAAGCCCTTGCCCGAGTCCGTCACGGCAAGCTCGGCCCAGTCCCCGTCGCAGGCCGCCCGGACCTTGATGCGTCCGCCGCCGTCCAGGGCCTGCCTGGCGTTGGCAAGGACGTTGTAGAAGGCCCGGTAGAGCAGATCCTTGTCGCCGAGCACCCAGACGGGGCCGGTCATCTCCTTGTCGATTTCCACGCCCGCCCGGGCAAACTCCCCTTCGACGAAGGCAAAGATCTGGCTGAGGACAAGTCCGAGATCCACGGGATCCTGCCTAGGCTGGCGGGGCCTGGCGTAGTCGAGGAAGTCGTTCACGGTCTGGGAAAGGCGAACGGACTCGTCGTAGATGGCCTGGAGCAGGCGCACGGTGCCCTTGTCCTGGACCTTGCTGGCCCGGCGCTGCAGAAGCTCCGCCGTGGAGCGGATGATGCCTAGGGGGTTGCGTATCTCGTGGGCAATGCTCGCCACCACGCGGCCCATGCTCACGAGCCGCTCGGTGCTCTGGATCTCCTTCTCGAGCTGGCGGTTCTTCTGCATGCGCAGGGCAAGGCTCTTCTCGGCGCGGTGGATGATGAGCAGAAGCAGCGCGAAGAGCACCACCGAGGAGAGCAGGCACATGACCACGATGATGCACTGGAAGGCCAGCACCTGCACGTAGTCGGCCGTGATGTCCTGGGTCAGCTCGAGCACGCCGAGCACGGGCGTGCGGCCAAGCCTGAAGGCATCGCCGCGCAGGGGATAGAGCACGCGCAGCTGGAAGGAGCCGGGATCGAGGGGCATGCTGAAGAGGGCCCGCCACACGGGCATGGCAGCCACGATCTCAGGCTGCGACATCTCTCCGGCCAGCACTTTCTCGATGCCTATGGGCGCCAGCCCCTTCTTGCCTATCTCGCCGGGCGTGGTGGAATAGGCCACCACGTGGCTGAAGTCGTAGAGCCTGAGCCTTGTCACGGGCAGGCCCTCGATGACGGACTTCACCACCTTGTCCAGCCGCTCGTACTGGGGCGCCTCGCGCAGGGAGATGCGGCCGTAGGCCACGATGGTCGGCACGGCGAAGCGCTGGAAAATCTGGTTGTTGAGGTTCTGGGTGAGCACCGTGATGAAGTTTTCCTGGCGGTGCATGAGCGTCTGCCTGGCCGAGTTGGAGATGAAGAAGGAAAGGCCGAGGCTGGTCAGGAGCACGACCACCAGGGAGAGCCAGGAAAGGGTGCGCGCAAAGCTGAGCGAGAGCCCGCGCTCTGCTTCGTCGACGGCCTCGTCGGCCGAGGCTCCCGGAGCCTGCGCCGTCTTGGCGGGTTCCGATCCCTGCATTGTCCCGTCCTCGCGCTTTGCCCCGAACATCCTGCCTCCCTGGCTTTTGCCCTGCCATGCTGGCCATTTGAGCCCAGTCTGGCCCGTCCCGGCGCCGGAGACGGGACGGCCCCGGCGGGAATTTCCGCCGGGGCCTTGGGCGTTCACATGCTAGTAGATCTCGCGCTCCTCAGGCACGGCCATGA
>JAEEPQ010000149.1 GCA_016284885.1 Desulfovibrio sp. | reverse complement strand
GCGAGTTCGTGCAGGCCTACAGCGAGCAGCTGGGCTACGAAGCCAGCGGCATGGCCCGCTCCACGGCGGCGGCCCGGGTTGCCCAGCAGTGCTACGACAGAGAGTTCGACCAGGCCAAGCGCGACTACAAGGCCCGCAGGATAACGAAGGCTCAGTTCCAGGAACGCTACGCCGAAATCCGCAGCGGCCTTCAGGAAGTCTCCTACATCCTGACCGAGCGCTACGACACCATGGCGAAGAAGGACGCCGAGTACGAGCAGGCTCTGGCCAAGAATCCGGCCCTGCGCGCCCACGTCCAGGCCCCCGCGGCCTCCACCTCCAGAAAGCGCCACACCACCTCCTCCAAGCCCCGCAACCGCTGGCAGTCCTCCCACCAGGAGATGGCCGCCCAGCGCGACAGGATAAACAACGACGTCGACGCCAAGGACCGCGAAATCGCGGCTCTTGTGGCCGACACCCAGCACACCTAGGCCGCGCGCGCCGCGGCTTACGACAACGCACTGACGGCGCCGCCTGAACGGAAGCCGGGGACCGGCTGGCCAGGCCTTCCGCTTCCCCTTCCCCAGGCGGCGCCTTCGCATTTCCCAAGCTCCGCGCCCGTTCTTCACCGTCTTTCCAAGGATTCCGCATGGACATCCGCCTCGCCACCAGCCTGCGCAACGAGATGAAGCCCCTGGCCGTCCAGGGGGTATACGCCACCGACTGCCACGCCCAGCTCCGCGCCCTGCTGGCAAGGCATGCTTCCTTCCTTGGCGACAAGGGCATGCCGGACGCCGCCCAGCTTCTGGCTGAACCCGTCTACGACGAGGCTAGCGGCACCATAGACTGGTATGCCGAAGGAACGGGTTCCGCCGTCTGCCTGGCAAGCTTCCCCAAGGCGGAGCAGGAGGCGGTGCTCCAGCGCATGGCGACCTATCCTGCAGCCGTGGAGGCCCTTGCCGAGCGCGAGCGCACCGATCCGCGGTCCTCAGGCATGGGCGCCGGTCTGCTCAAGGCGGCTCTGGCACACCCTTCGGGGGCTGCCGACGTCTTTCTGGTCGACGGACACCTCGTGCTCGTCAACTGGGGCTTTGGCCTCGGCGCGCAGGACTCTGGACCCGAAAGCATCATGCGCCTTGGCGGAGCCGCGGCCCCGCCGAAGGCGCCTCAGGAGCCCCCCGCACAGGACCAGGGCATCCCGTCTGGCAAGCCGGGCGAGCCAGCGCCTGCAGTCCCGCTTGCGCAGGGCACCCAGCAGCCTCCCCAGCCGCCTCTCCCGCCGGCTTCCCAGCCTGCCGGAAGCGGGCCGGCGCCCCTGACGCAGCCTCCTCTGGTCGTCTGCCGGGAACGCACGAAGCCCCTCTCCTGGCTTGCCCCGCTGGGGCTTGGCGCCCTCGCCCTGTGGCTTGTCCTCGCCGGCCTTGGCCTTGCTCCCTCTCCCCTGCCGGACGGCTTCCTGCGCCAGGAATCGCCCCAGGGCCGGCTCGAGCGCATCAAGACAGCCCAGCTGGACGACGAAGAGGCGCGTCTGCTGGCAAGCCTCCAGGCCCACGCGGCCCAGTGCCGGCCGGAACGCCAGGCGCCGATGGAGGCGCCTCTCGAGCGCAAGGCCGTCATCCCTGACCTTTCCGCTCCCGAGCCTGAGCCGATGCCCGACGTCCAGGCCAAGCCCGAGGAGCCCAAGCCCGAAGAGCCGAAGGAAGAAGCAAAGGAAGAATCCAAGGAGCCTCCCAAGGACGAGCCGAAGGAAGAACCTAAGCAAGAGCCCAAGGAAGAGCCAAGGGTCGAGCCCAGGCCCCTTCCCAGGCACGAGCTCAAGCCGGAATTCAAGGCCGAGGCGCCCCTGCCCGCAGTCCGGGAAAGGCCCAGGCTGGAGCCGAAGGAAGAGCCCAAGGAAGAACCCAGGGAAGAACCCAGGGAAGAGAAGAAGGACGAGGCCCTGGACACTCCGCCTGAACAGACGCCCTTCTTCGGCGAGGCGCCTCTCGTGCCCGAAGAGCCGGAAGTGAAGGAAAAGCCGGCACGCACCAAGCCTGCCGTGGTCCGCGAAAAGCCTGTCGCGGTCCGGGAAAAGCCGGCGGCGACGAAGGAAAAGCCGGCTGCGGCGAAGGAAAAGCCGGTGCCGGCCAAGCCAGTCCAGACAAAGGAAAAGCCGGTTCCCGCGAGGGAAGAGCCAAAGCCTGCGCCCAGGCCCGAACCCAAGCCTGAACCCAAAGCCGAAGCCAAGCCCCAACCCGCCCCCCGCCGGGGCGAAGACCTGAAGATCCCCGAAGACGCGGCCAGGCGCAACGACCTCTCCTTCCTCAAGGGCTGCTGGGTCTCAGACACGGGTCTCCACAACAACCACGGCGTGCCCATCGTCGGCGAGTACTGCTTCAACGGCAGGGGCGGCGGCACCCGCTTCGTGCGCGAGCCCAACGGCCAGCGCTGCTCAGGGCGCGTCCAGGCCCGCTTCACCGGAGGAGGGCTCCACATCGACTCGCAGGAAGCTCCCTGCCCCAACGGCACCAAGTACGTGCCCCAGCGCGTCGAATGCCGGGGCACGGGATCGTCCACCCACTGCCACGGCTACGAAATCTACCGCGGCGGCAACCGCTGGAACCACCGCTTCCGCAGAAAGTAGCCGGCCTCGTCAAGCGCCTGAAGGAAATCAACATGAGCGTCCTCCTCGACACCAGCCGCAGAAACGACATGCGGCCCCTCGCCTTCCAGGGCATAGCCTGCTCCACCTGCCACAGCCAGCTGCGGGCCCTGCTCTTCAAGCACAGGGAGATCTTCGCATCCTTCGGCTGCCCCGGCGCCGAGCGCCTGCTGGCCGAGCCCGTGCTGGACGAGCGCTCAGGCACCATAGACTGGTACGCCGACGGCGACGGCCAGGCGTTGCCCGTCTCGCGCCTTGCCCCTGTCGACCAGGCACGGGCTCAGGGCATGCTGGAGGCAGCCTCCCGTGCCGTGGCCGCCATAGCCCAGGCGCCGGTTCAGGGCCGGAACGGCCATCAGGAAGTGCAGGCGCCTTCGGCAGGACTGGAACTCCTCAAGCTCGCCCTCTGCCACCCCAAGGGGCTGGAAGACCTTTTCCTCGTGGACGGCGCCCTTGTCGTCGTCAACTGGGGCTTTGCCCCCGGAACGGCCGGCGCCGTGCCGGAAGACATCCGGCGCTTTGGCCGCGGCGGCGCAGAGCCGGCCCAGCCCGTGCAGGAAACGCCTCCCCAGGCGCAGCCTGCCCCGCCACCACCGCCTCCGCCACCACCGCCTCCTCCGCCGCCTCCGCCGGTCCAGCCCGTGCAGCCCCGGACGCAGGCGAGGCCAGTACCGGTTCCACCGCCTCCGCCGGCCTATGTCTATAGGGAAAAGACGGGCTGCCTGCCCTGGCTCATTCCGCTGCTCCTGCTCCTGCTGCTGCTCTGGCTGGCGCTGGCCGCCTTCGGCTGGCTTCCCTCGCCGCTGCCAGCGTCCTGCCTGCGTCTGGCGACCTCCCCGCTGGCCCAGGAAGAGCTGCGAGCCAGAAGCCTCGGCGATGCGGAACGGGCGCTGCTCAAGCGGCTGGAAGACCGCGCCCTGCTCTGCCGTCCTGCCGGGCAGGGACCTGAAGCCGCGCAGCGGCCTGCCGTCCTTCCCGAGCAGCCGGACGAGCCCAAACCTGAACCCAAGCCCAATGAGGACCTGCACATTCCCGACCGCGCCGCCCGCGACAACGACCTCTCCTTCCTGGAAGGCTGCTGGCGCAGCGACTCAGGCCTGCTGAACCGTGAAACCCGCGAACCCATCATCGCCGAATACTGCTTCAACGCCCAAGGACGGGGAACCCGCCTCATCCGGGAGAGCAAGAAGAGGCAGGACTGCACGGGCCCAGCCACGGCCAGATTCAGCCAGGGCCGGCTGATCATCGATGCCGGACCTGCCAAGTGCTCGCGCGACGGCTCGGGCTACGTTCCCCAGCGCGTGGAATGCACGGGCAAGGGCGACTCCACCAACTGCAAGGGCACGGAGCGCGTTGGCACAGGCCGGCAGAACCGCTGGGACGCGCCCTTCAAGCGCTCTTCTGCGAAGCCAGGCGCCAAGCCCGGCGCCACGGCTTCGCCCTGATGCCAGGCTCCCTGCCGGCAGCGCCGCCTCCAGCCTCCCTCGGCAAGGCCGGAAAGCGCGCGTTGCACACGCAGGCTTCTCACGCTACAACACCCGAGATCCACGGCATCTCATGCCTGTGGCACCCATGAGACTACTGCAGGAGACATCCGCATGGCTGATCCGCACAGCAATATGAACACGCAGGGACCGTACCCAGGACAGCCGGGACAGCCGGGCGACCCGTATGCGCAGGGGCCGTACCCGCAGGATCCCTACCAGCAGGGGGCCTACCAGCAGGGGCCGTATCCCGGCCAGCCCCAGGGTCCTGGCGGACCCGCTCCGGTCGTGGTGCCCCTGCCCTTCTGGCGCAAGCCCTTCTTCTGGAGCCTTGTGCTGGCGCTGATGGCAGCCCTCGCCTTTGCCTGGCTTCTGGTCCAGAAATGGAACAGCGAAAAAGTTCTGGCCGCCGGCCAGGAAGAGGAGCTGGCCGCCCTCAAGGCCAAGAACGCCGAGCGCGAAGCCTACCTGGCCAAGCTCAAGGAAGTGCTGGCCCTGGATCCCTGCGACGTGGCGCGCGGCCTCTCCACGGTCCAGCCGCCGAGCGGATCCAACCTCCCCGTGCTGCCGGCACCGGCAAGGCCGGCCGGAGACGATCCGGCCCCGGCACCCCAGACGCCTGTCCAGCCGGCTCCCGGTCCCCAGGCGCCTGTCCAGCCTGAACAGGGGCAGCCCGCCCAGAGCCAGCAGAAGCCGTCCAACGTGGCCGAGCTCATGCAGCAGGCCACGGTCTTGATTCTCGTGCCCCTGCCCAACGGCCTTTCCATGGGCACGGGCTTCTTCATCGCCAGCGACTGCATTGTCACCAACTGCCACGTCGTCAAGGACGCCCCGCAGGCCATCATCATCAACAAGAAGATAGGCCAGGCCCGCCAGGCCTCCGTAGTTCTGCGCATCGACCAGCAGGGCCTCGACTTTGCGGTGCTCAAGTGCGCCCCCATGCCGGTCCAGCCGCTTGCGATCCGCAGCGACAAGATCTCCATCACGACCAAGGTCTCGGCTTGGGGCTACCCCGGCACCCTCACCACGGCAGACCCCAAGTTCCGCCAGCTCATCAAGGGCCAGGCCGACGCGGCCCCGGACGTGGTCTTTGCCGACGGCGTCGTCAACGTGGTGCTCGACCGCAAGCCCCTCACCGTGGTGCACTCGGCGGTGACGAGCAAGGGCAACAGCGGCGGTCCCCTGGTCAACGAGGCCGGCGAGGTCGTAGGCGTGAACACCCAGATCAAGCTGGACAACCAGTCCTACCGCCAGTCCTCGTTCGCCATCGCCTCGCCTGTCCTCTGCGCCTTCCTCAAGGCCAACGGCGTGCCCTTCACCGAAGCAGGGAGCAAGTAGATGAGCGTGCTTCTCGCCACCAGCCGACTCAACGACATGCGCCCGCTGGCCTTCCACGGCACGCGGGCCGTCACCTGCTACGGCCAGCTCAAGGCTCTGCTCCAGCAGTCGGCGCCCGAGCTGGCCAAGCTCGGCGTTCCCAACGCCCAGGCTTTCCTGGCAGAGCCGGAAATCGACGAACGCAGCGGCACCGTCGACTGGTATGCCGAGGGCGCAGGCCAGCCCCTTCCCGTGGCGGCCCTTCCCCAAGCCGACCAGGAGCGCGCCCTGGCCAAGGCAGCCCAGATCGTTTCCGCCCTTGGCCAGTGGGCCGAGCGCCAGAGCCAGCAGCTCTCCCAGACGCCTGCCCAGGGAAGAGGTCCGGGACTGCCCAGCGAATCCAAGCTCGAAGGCCTCGAGATGCTCAAGGTCGCCCTGCAGCACCCTAATCCTGCCGGCGACTTCTTTGTGGTGGACGGCGACCTTGTGCTCGTGAACTGGGGCTTCCACCCGGGCATCCAAGGCGCCGTGCCGGAAGACATAGCCCGCCTTGGCCTGGGCAGGGCGCAGGAAGCCGTTCCCGAGCCGGAAGCCCAGCCGCCGGCCCCGCCTGTGCCGCCGATTCAGCCCCTGCAGCCC
>JAEEPQ010000148.1 GCA_016284885.1 Desulfovibrio sp. | reverse complement strand
GAAAAGTTGTCCTGTTAATAGACGAATATGATAAAATAATACTTGATAATATAAATAACACAGATAAAATTGGATTTATCAGAAAAACACTGCACTCATTTTATTCAATGATTAAAAGTTGCGATTCGCTTCTTAAATTTACATTTATTACAGGGATATCAAAATTTAGTAAAATTGACATCTTTTCATCAATGAATAATTTAAACGATATATCAGTTTCGAGTAGCTATGGCTCAATCGCTGGGTATACTCAGGATGAAATCAAAAAGTATTTTTATTACTGGATAAAACACACAGCAAAAAACAAAAACATTAGCGAAGATAATCTTTTGCTCAACATGAAAGATTATTATGATGGATTTTGCTTTGATGGAAAAACTAAAGTGTACAATCCGTTTTCTGTGCTGAATTTTTTTGACAAGGAATTGTTTAAAAATTACTGGTATTCTTCTGCTTCTCCATCGTTTATAGTACACTGGATGCAAAAGCATCATATTTATAATCCAGAAGAATACAGGCATTTCCAAGTTGATATTAATTTTACCGAGTCGCATGAAATAGAAAATGCTGATCCTGCTAGTTTTTTGTATCAAAGTGGATATTTAACCATAGAAAAAATAGATGGTGACACAATAACTCTTGATTATCCAAATAAAGAAGTTCTTATCTCGCTTTCGAGAATGTATCTTAATGACATATACAAAATTAAAGATTACATAAAGATCGGAAAAGGCATCTGGGATGCCCTTGAAAAGGAAGACTTCCAAAGCATCGTTGACTTCTACAACACGTTCCTGGCCGAGATCCCCTACGACGGACTTGGGAAACGCAACGAATACTGGTACCGAGCCTTGTTCCTGCTCCTGCTCCGGTGCGTGGGCATCATCGGCTATGCCGAAGTGCACACCGCCAAAGGCCGCAGCGACATCGTCGTGCAGCTGGACAGGCAAATCATCGTCATCGAGTTCAAGCTCGCTGAAAACGCCGAAGCCGTGGACAGCAAGCGGCAGGAAGGCATCAGTAAAATCCGGAGGCGCGGCTACGCCAAAGCCTACGAGGGCACGTCCCGCAAGGTGGCGAGCGTCGTCATCGTCGCCAACGACGAGCTCCGCCAGGCCACGCTGTAGGGCGCAGGCGCTCAGCCGGCCGGACCGGAGCGCGGATCAAAAAAGGGAGCCTTGCAGCTCCCTTGATTTTTTCCTGCCTGCGCTGGAGCGCGGCTATTCGGCCTTGGGCTCTTCAGCGGTCAGCTCGATGCGGGTGTAGCCCTTGACGGCGATGGTGTCGCCGAGTTCCTTGGCCACTTCCTTGACCATCTGCTCGACGCTCTTCTTGTCGTCGCGGATGCAGGCCTGCTCCATGAGGCAGACTTCCTTGCAGAACTTGGACACGGCGCCTTCGGCAATCTTGTCGATGATCTTGTCGGGCTTGCCTTCGTTGCGGGCCTTTTCGCGGTAGACGTTGCGCTCGCGCTCGATGGCGACAGGATCAAGGCTGGAGCGGTCGAGGGCCATGGGCTTCATGGCCGCGACCTGCATGGCGATTTCCTTGCCCAGGTTCTTCACGGTCTCGGTGCCGCAGGATTCGGCCTTGCCGCACTCCAGGTCGACGAGGACGCCGAGCTTGCCGTTGGTGTGGATGTACTGGCCGGCGCACTGGTTGGCGGCGTACTTCTTCACGGCGAACTTGCCGAGCTTCATGTTCTCGCCGATCTTGGCGATGAGCTCGGTGAGGGCGCCGCCCATCAGTTCGGCCATGGCGGCGTCGTCGGCGGGCTCCTTCTCGAGGGCGCACTGGGCAACCTGGTCCACAAAGGCCTTGAAGTCGTCGCCGCGGGACACGAAGTCGGTCTCGCACTGCACGGAAGCCAGGGCGACCTTCTTGCCGTCGTCAGAGGCGACAATCTTGACCAGGCCTTCGGAGGTGGCGCGGCCGGCCTTCTTGGCGGCCTTGGCCATGCCCTTCTCGCGCAGGTAGTCGACGGCCTTCTCGAGGTCGCCGTCCACTTCGACGAGGGCTTTCTTGCAGTCCATCATGCCAGCGCCGGTTTTTTCACGGAGCTCTTTCACCATAGCAGCGGTAATGGCCATATTGTTCTCCTAAAATATGTTTGAAAAAGGCAGCGCGGCCGTTCACCGCGGCTGCGCTGCCTCCATTGCGTTCAGATTGCGGGAAAAGGAAACAGCTTATTCCGCGGCGGGAGCCTCGGCGGCCTCCGCACCCTTCTGCATGGCCTCTTCGGCGCTCTCGGCCACTTCGTTCTTTTCGGAAGCGGCTTCGCCCTCGAGGCAGGCTTCGGCAAAGGAGCCCACGAAGAGCTTGATGGCGCGGATGGCGTCGTCGTTGCCGGGGATGATGTAGTCGATGACGTCGGGGTCGCAGTTGGTGTCGGTGACGGCAACTATCGGGATGCCGAGCTTGCGGCATTCCTTGACGGCGATGTCTTCGCGGTTGGGATCGATGATGAAGGCGAGCTGGGGCAGGCCTTCCATGTTCTTGATGCCGCCCAGGGACTCTTCCAGCTTCTGCATCTCGCGCTCGAGCAGGAGGACTTCCTTCTTCTGGTAGCGGTTGATGGAGCCGTCGGCGAACATGCCCTCAAGGCTCTTGAGGCGGTCGATGCTCTTGCGGATGGTCACGAAGTTGGTCAGCGTGCCGCCCATCCAGCGGTTGGTCACGTAGAACTGGTGGGCGCGGCCGGCTTCGGCGGCCACGGCTTCCTGGGCCTGGCGCTTGGTGCCGACGAAAAGCACCTTGCCACCCTTGGCGACGGTGTCGACGACCTTGTCGTAGGCAACGCGGAAGAGCTTCACGGTCTGCTGCAGGTCAATGATATGGATGCCGTTGCGGGCGCCGAAGATGTAGGGACGCATCTTGGGATTCCAGCGACGGGTCTGGTGGCCGAAATGGACGCCGGTCTCCAGCATCTGCTTCATGGTAACATAAGCCATTGTTCAATCCTCCACGGGTTGACTTCTTCCACCGGAGCCCTGACTCATCCACCCGGCCCCAGGCCGGGCACCCCGAGCCGCTGCCCCAGTGTGCTTTTTAAGGAGCTAGCCTTTTACCCCATGGCGGAGCGCTTGGCAAGGAAAATCTGCCATCTTTTCAGGCACGCCCAAGGCCTACTCGGGCGCAAAGTCCTGGCCTGCCTCCTCCACGAGCCGCAGCATGCGCACGTCGTGGTCGTCGACTTCGTTGTTGGTCCGGGGAGCCGGCTGCGCCGCCGCGCCTTCGTCTCCGCGGGAGGCCTGCCAGGAGAGCTCCTCCCCGCCGCCAGGCTGGGCCTGGACGCGGGGGCGTTCCTCCTGATCCGGCTTGTCCTGGATGCGCGACGCCGTCTGGCGGCTGGCAAAGGAGCTCTGCCCATACCGTCCAGCAGGGATGCGGAAGGAGGCCTCGGACACGCCAAAGCGCCGGCTCAGGTTCTCGATTCTGGCTTCGGTCACCCGGGTGCAGGCCTCGACGTTGGTGCAGCCCTGGTCCATGAGGACAAGCACCTCCCTGCCATTGGCTGCAATCCAGGCGCGCTGTTCCTCAAGAACCGGCTTGAACACCGCCTGGGGGAGCCTCCCCTTGATCTGGCGCCAGAGAGCCTCGAGCTCGTCCGAGGCCTTGCGGTAGGCCGGCGACTCCAGCCGGTAGAGCAGATGGTGGAGATTCGTGGCTCCGGGGGCGAGTGCATGCCGCTGGCGGCCCATGCGCCCCTCGTCAACATAGCCCTGCAGGACGACGAGCCGGTCCATGAGGATGCGCTGGCAGGCCTCAACGCGCGAAGCGCCGGCTTGCGCAAGGCGCGAGGCCATGGCGGTGCGGGAGGCCGTCCAGGCTTCCTCCTCTGCCTGAAGCGCCTCCTGGTCTCGCGGCGCAAGCTCCCTGCGCAGGCGGCGCAGGAGACGCCCGTGCTCTCTGGCCATGTCGGCATAGTCGCTGGAGATCTCCTGCAGGCGCATCCAGTCGAAGGGCGAAATGCCGGCCGATCCCTGCGCCCCTTCGCCGGCGGAGCGTTCCGGTTCCGGCGGGTTCTGGCGAAATGCCGGCTGAGGCTGCTTCGCCCGGGGCGCTCCCGCTCCGAGCGGCCTGCCGGCAGCCCTGCTGAGCCCGTAGCGGGAGACAAGCTCCTGCGTCCTTTCGCGCGAAACCTTGATGCCGGCTTCTATGCCGCTCCAGCCCTGGCCCGTCAGTTCGGCAACGGCGGCCGGCGTGCGCTTGAGCCAGGCGCGCTGCTCCTCGAGGAGTGGCTGGAACTCCTCTGGAGGAAGCTCCGTCCTGAGCCGCTTCCACAGGGCGTTGAGCTCGTCCGATGCCTGGCGGTACCGGGGGCTGCTCATCCTGTAGTAGAGGTAGTGCAGGTTGGAGGCGCCGGGCTCGAGCCAGCGGGAGGGGCTGCCAAGGCGCCCTTCGCGCAGATAGCCATGGAGCACGACGATGCGGTCGAGCAGGCTCTTGAGGCAGGCGTCCCGGTATGACATGCCTCCCTGCATGAGGGCCGCCACTTCATCCGTGCGCCTGGCCTGCCAGGCCTTGACGTCGGCCATGAGCTCCTCCCACTCCGCAGGGGAGAGCATCTGCTCGAGCTTGCCGAGATGGCGGTTGCGCTCGGCCACGGCATCCGCAAACTCCGGCCAGCTCGTCTTGAGCCGGCGGAAGTCCTCGGTGGCGAAGCTAGGCGGAGCGCAGCATGCAGGCCCGGCAGGGGCAAAGCCTGCCCCGCCCAGGACTGCCAGGGCCAGCAGGGTTCTCGCGAGCGCCAGAGACGGCCGCGACACGACAGGCGTGAGGAACATGGAGCACCTCCTTGGGTCCCGGCGGCAGACTGCGACCGGAGATCCGGCAAGGTAGGCCGCATGCCCCCTCTTCGCAACACCCCCCTGCGGGCTCTGCTGAGCCGGTTCCTGCCTGCCGGCGCATCCGTTGACAGCCGCGAGCCGGCAGTGACAGACTATGGCCATGCACAAGCCCCAGATCCCCGCATGTCCTCTAGAAAAAGTGTCGAGCCTGCTTGGCGGAAAGTGGAAGATCCGTCTGCTCTGGGCCGTCCACAAGGCCGGTTCGGCCAGGTTCAGCACCCTCAAGCGCGAGCTTGCCGGCATTACCGACATGACGCTGGCGGGCTGTCTGAAGGACTTCGTTGCCTGCGGCGTCATGCGGCGGGAGCAGTTCAACGAAGTGCCTCCGCACGTGGAGTACTCTCTGACGGAGCAAGGCAGAAGCCTGATCGACTCCCTGGAGGCAGTGCGCCAGTGGTCCCGCAGGCAGCCGGGCTAGCGCCGTCCCAGCAACTTCTGAAACCAGGGGGCGCGCATCTCCTTCCCCACCGTCGTGGGGCCGGAATGCCCAGAATAGAGCACTGTTCCCTCTGGCAGGGATGCGACTGCCCCGGCGAGGGTTTGGGGAAGGGCGAGCGCGTCGCCCCCGGGAAATTCCGGCGTCCCCGGCGCGGAAGATGGTGTCGCCCACGAAGGCAATGCCGTCCTGTTGCGAATAGTAGACGACGCTGTCCGGCGTGTGCCCCGGAGCTGGAATTGCCTCCAGGCCGAGCATGCCGGCCGTGAACACAGGCCGGCTGCCGGCATCGAAGTAGGCGGGAGAGGCGAGGACAACGGCGAGGCCGCACGCTGCAGAGAGGTTCATCTGCGGATCCTCTGCGAACCTCCTGCCCTCGCTGGCCATGCGGACAGGGACGCCAAGCGCCTGGGCAAGCTGGCCGGCCACGCCCATGTGGTCGAAGTGGCCGTGGGTGAGCAGGATGTGCTCGACGGCAACGCCGCGGGCTTCGACGGCACCCAGCAGGCGCTCCGGCATGGCACCGGGATCGACGATGAAGCCCCGCCCTGTGGCATCGTCGGCATACAGGTAGGCGTTGGTTTCGAAGACGCCCTGCACGGGAATGATCTCAAGCATGCCGCCCGCCGCTATAGGTGGCAGCCGTTGGGACCGCATAGCCTGCCTCCGCGGACGGACACGCCCTTTTCCTGCGCGAGCATGCCGGCAATTGCTGAGCGCATCTCGGGAAAGGGCAGGCAGCCAGGAAGAGACAGCCGGCCTTCGACATAGAAGTAGG
>JAEEPQ010000014.1 GCA_016284885.1 Desulfovibrio sp. | reverse complement strand
CGACGCCCTCCAGCGCGCTCTCCGGCCCAAGGATTGCCTGGACAAGCGGCAGAAGGACGACAGCGACTACGCACCCTTCCCCGTCGTCCAGGGAACGGACGGCTCCCTGACCACGCAGGGCCATATCCTCTGGAACACCGGCTTTGCCTCCCTCTACCTCGACTATCTGCACTTCGCCACCGACGACCAGCTGCGACGCCTTGACCAGGAGCTTGCCTGGCGCACCCAGACCCTGACCGGAGGCGATCAGGAGACCGTCTTCAACCGCCTCGTGGAGCTCGTCAACGCGCGCACCCCGCAATGGGACGTTCCCCTATCCCGCTTCTGGCCCAACGTCCCGCGCGGATCCAAGCGCTTTGCCAGCGTCCCGCCGGCCTACACGGCCCAAGGCTACGCCGAGATAGCCGGCGGCCTCGAGCGCATGGACGCCGACACGGGCGCCCCCTCCTTCCGCGACAGCGCCTGGTGGAAGATGTACCTCGAGCGCTATGCCTCGGTGTGGGCCGACTTCGTCATGAAGAGCGACGATGCCTGGCGCAAGGCCGAACGCGTCGAAGAGCTCAGGCGCACGAACGCCGGCGCCGGCGGGCGCCAGTCCCCGCAGATGAAGCTGCTCGCCGAGATGGCGGTCCAGCTGGGCCCCCTGAAGCAGGAGAAGAACCTCCCCGCCTGGGGCGAGGAGATCTTCCTCATCGACGCCGTCTCGCGCATCGCCGAGGCATCCCAGGCAGCCAAGGAGAAGGACAGGAAGGGCGTGCTTGAACTCGCCTGGAGCAGCAGAGATCTGCCGAAGGACGAGATTGCCACCCTGAAGGAGCTCTTCGCCACGCCCGCCAGGGCCAAGGACCTGGCCCAGGCCGTGGAGTGCTGGGGCAGATACGAGGGCGCTCTGGCCGAACTCGGCGCAACGGCTCTCAATCCCGACGGCGCCCTGGAGCTTGCCAGCATCGAGTTCGGCGGCAAGGACTACGGCGATCCCAAGGCCACGGCGCCCACCAAGGCCAGCGACGCCATGACTGAGCTCTTCCAGGCCCTCGGCACGCCAGGTTCCGCCGACGCCGTCAAAGGCCGCGCAGGCGTTGCCTCGACGCCGGGACGCCAGCTCCTGCTCGGTCGCATCCAGCTCGGATGCCAGACGGCGGCCTACACGGCTGCCATCCAGCTTCAGGCGGCCTGGGACAGCCAGGTGCTCCCCCAGGCCGACATCCTGCCCGAGCACGCCAGCCCCGAGCTCTTCTTCGGCAAGGACGGCATCGTGGCAAAGTTCGCCGAAGGCCCGGCCAAGCCCTTCCTCCAGCGGGAGGTCGGAAGCTTCAAGGCAAGGACGAAGAACGGCGTGGCCTTCCCCTTCACCAAGAGCTTCCTCTCCTGCCTGCAGAAGGGTCAGGAGGCAGGCGCCAAGCCCCCCAAGGAAAAGTACGAGACCACCGTCTCCACGCGCACGGCCGACGTCAATCCTGAATCCGCCGAGCGCCTCCAGTTCTACGAGCTCACCCTTTCCTGCAAGGGTGGCTCCCAGACCGTGCGCAACAGCAACTACCCCGCCGACGCCGCCTTCAGCTACGAACCGGCAAACTGCCACGGCGTTGATCTGCACATCAGCTTCCCGACGCTCGATCTCGCCTACCAGTACAGCGACTTCAACGCCTTCCTGGAGGCCTTCCGCGCCGGCGAGCACAAGTTCACGGCAGCCGACTTCCCTGCCCAGAAGGAGTCTTTTGAACGGCTTCGCCTCGACTGGATGCTCCTCAGGGTGCTCGTCGACCAGTCCGACGACATCCTCGAGGCCTTCACCGGCGAAATCCAGATTCCAGACCGCATTTCGGAGGTGTGGCCATGAACCCGCGCCGCCTTCGCCTGTGCAGGGGGATCTTCCTCGTATGGCTGCTTTCCTTCGTCCTTGTCGTCGGCTTTTCCCTCAGCGACACGGGCTGGGACGGCAGATCCCCCTCCATACTCTCCCTCTTCATCCAGCCCCCGGAGGCGGCCCCGGCGCCGCCGGTGGCCACTACGGCCATGGCCGAGCCCCAGCCTGACCCCAAGCCCGTCCAGGCAACGCCGCAGCCCAGGCCCGAGCCGGCCAGAAGCACCCTTGTCCGGGGAAAAAAGGCCGGAGCTGGCACGCTGGGCATCCCGCATGCGACCAACTCCCAGGACGCAGCCACCATCGCCATTCCCTACCGGGGACGCCTTGGCGAGTACCAGGCCTTCAGAGCCCACAACGTCAATTCCTGGTGCATCGACCTGCAAGGCGACTGGAAGCCCTGGGAAGGCACGGTCCGCCCCAGCGGAGCCGGCATCGCCTCCTCGGTGCAGGTCGGCCGCCACAAGGGCTGGGCGCGCATCTCCATGGTGGCATCCGATCCCAGTGCTGTGCTCAAGGAGGAGATCACCTATACGGCAGACACTCTCTACATCCGCATCGCCCAAACCCAGGCTCAGCAGGATCAGGGGCATGGCCAAGGGCAGCCTGTGGCAGAACCCCGGGCCAAGGCCAGGCCGGCGGGACACAGGAGGTAGGCATGGGCGAGACAAGGCTTCTGGAGCGCATCCGCGAAATGACCGCGGAGCAGGGCCAGCGCAAGGACAAGGCCAAGGACAAGCCCAGCCTCGAGCGATCCGTTCTCGCGCATCTGACCAAGCTCCTCAATACCCGGCAGGGCTCCACCATCATCTCCCCCGACTTCGGCGTGCCCGATCTGGCGGCCATGACCACCTCCCCCAGCGCGGAGAACGTGGCGCGCATCGAGAGCATCCTCGCCTCCGTGGTCGAGCGCTTCGAGCCGAGACTCACGGGCGTCAAGGTTGTCTTCTCGCCGTCGGACGACGATCCGCTGAAAATGAGCTTTTCCCTGCAGGGAACCCTTGCCGGACAGGTTTCCGATGCGGCAGTCTTCTTCCAGACCGTGCTCTCCCCCTCGGGGCGCATCAGCATCCAGCGCGCCCGCGAGGTCCAGTAGTCCCGAGCGGCCGGCACGCAGCCTCTTCCGCTTTCCCCCAGCATCCAGACCTTGCTTCGGCAAGGCCAGCCAAGGCGGCGCCATGGACATCACCCTGACCAACCCTGGGAGCCCTGTTCCCGAATTCACCGTCGAAGGCGCCATCGACACCCTCGAGGCGCCGAAATTCCAGGATGCCGTGCTAGCCGGCGTTGCGGCCGTGCAGGCCAAGAACGTTGTCATCGACTGCTCGGCCATGCCCTATCTGACGAGCACGGGACTGCGCGCCTTCATGACCATAGGCAAGACCATGATGGCTGCCGGCGGCCGCATGGTGCCCTGCGGACTCTCTGGGCTCGCGCTCGAAATCTTCACCTCCTCGGGCTTCGCCCAGGTCTTCCCTCCTGCGGCAACGCGCGACGACGCCCGCAGGATGCTCGGCGGGTAGCGTCATGAAAGAATACGAGTGTCCCGCCGTACTGGACAACCTCAGGCCCGTTCTTGCCGTCGCGGCCGAAGAGCTCATCGCCAGCGGAACTGAAACGTCCCTGCGCCAGCGCTTCTTCGTCGTGCTGGAAGAGCTCTTCAACAACGTGGCCATGCACGCCTACAGGAGCCGGGTCCTGCCCGGCCCCGTGCGCATCTCCATCAAGGCGTCCCAGGACTACGTCGAGCTCAAGGTCATGGACCAAGGGGCCCCCTTCGACCCTACGACCTACGACGACGCCAACCGCCTGCAGCGCCTGGAAAGCATGCAGCTAGGCGGCGCCGGCATCCTCCTCGTCAAGACGCTCTCGAGTTCCGTGACCTACCGCCGCGAGGACGGCTGGAACGCCGTCACGGCCATGCTGGAGCTCCCGCCGGTCGAGGCGTAGCGAGAGCGCCCCTGCCGGGGCGGAGCACAAAGGCGACATGAACGTGGCCACGCCCTGCCTCAGCGACCCAGGCCGAACGAACGCTGTCAGCAAGACGCGGATCCTGCCAGCAGTCCACGTCGGCGCAGCGCGCTTCGACGAAGGCTCTGCCACAGCCTGTGCCGTTCCGCCCTTCAGCACCTCCGGCAGGGATGCCAGACGTCCCCGCAGAGCGTCCTTCTGCCTGTGCGCCTCGGCAAGGCTCCGATCCGGCGCCAAGGCAAGCGCTTCGGAAAGCAGGGCGAAGTTCCCCTTCCAGACCGCACGTCCCGCAGACGTTTCAGAGAGATGATCAGCGGTCGAGCTTGCCCGTCAGCGCCAGCGTGAAGTGCATGCCCATGTAGCGAAAATGCGGGCGCACCCGCAGGCGCACCGTGTACCAGCCCGCCGAGGTGTCGTCGCCCGAGACCTCGACTCGCGCGTAGTTGAAGGGCCTGCGGCCGCGGGTCTCCTTGTCAGGATCATTCATGACGGTGACGTACTGGGCAAGCCAGGCGTTGATCTCGCGCTCGAGCTCCATAGCGCTCTTCCAGGTGCCGATGTTCTCGCGCTGGATGACCTTGATGTAGTGGGCGAGGCGCGTGATGAGGAACATGTAGGGGAGCTGCCGCGAGAGGTTCCAGCTTAAGACCTGCTCAGAGATCCCGCCCCCGCGCTCCTCCATGGGGCGCTGGCAGGAGCTGGCCGAGAGAAAGGCCGCGCTGTCCGCGCCCTTGAGCATGGCAAGGGCGCAGAAGCCGAGCTGGGAGAGCTCGAACTCCCTGTGCTCCGAGACGATAACCTCAAGCGGGATCTTCTTCTGGATGACGTCCATGCTCTCAAAGGCGTAGGTGGGCAGCTCCCGCACGGCGCCGTCCTCGGGACCGACGATGTTCACGCACCAGCGGTATCTGGCGAAGCTCTCGCCGAGCCGCTCCCCCAGAGCCAGGCAGGGACTGCCCCAGCAGGCCGTCTCCGGATCCGAGCTATCCTCGTTGAAGCAGAAGGACTCGACCGCGGAACTGGCGGGGCTGTAGGGGACGCGCAGAAGGAAGCGGGGCAGGAGAAGGGCGCAGTAGCGGGCGTCCTCGCTCTCGCGGAAGGATCGCCAGGACGCGTACTGCGGCATGTCGTAGATGAAGCCCAGATCCTTGATGTTCGGCAGTTCCTCCCAGGAGCGGATGTTGAAGAAGCTCTTGCCGGCAGAGCCCAGAAAGGGGGCGTGGGCCATGGCGGCGACGGCCGCGATGCGGGAAAGCAGGCGCATGTCCTGCGGGGTGACGCCGAACTCGTAGAGCCCCAGCATGGCGCCCACGGGCGTGCCTCCGTACTGGCCGTACTGCTCCACGTAGATGTGCCGGTAAAGGCCGGAGTAGACTACTTCCGAGGCGTCCTCGAAGTCGTCCAGCAGATCTTGCTTGGAGGCGTTGAGCAACTGGACGACGATATTTTCCGAGAAGCGCAGGCGCGATACCAGAAAGTGCATGCCCCGCCAGGCGCTCTCCAGGCTCCTGAAGTCCCTGTAGTGCAGGATTGCATTCATCTGTTCCGAGAGGCGGCAGTCGATCCCGGCAATGACCTGCTCCACGAGGCTCGCGTCCACCGTCATGGAAGGCGGCGCAAAGCTGAGCGAGTACACGAGCGCTTCCAAGCCGAGCACCACGCGCTCCCTGGAAAAGCCCTTGAGGGAGGAGACAAGCTTGTCGACGAGCCCGGACCAGCCACTTTCCGGCGTCTCGGCCAGCACCTCCCGCCCTGCGGAACACCGCTCCGTCTGCATCTGCATCTGCTCCCTGCGCTCCTCTGCGCCGCCAGGCGTCCTGCGATCGTCCGCCGGCGTTCGGCAGACGGAGGCTGCGGGACAAGTGACCGTAAAGGAGTATTCTACTGAAACGGCTCCACCTTTTCAAGCCACGCGCCAGCCACGAATTCCGGCACCTCGGCGTCTTCCGCTGGTTTCCAGCCACGAGGTATTCTGCTACATCTTGAGACATCGCCCTCAAGGCGCCCACTCCCCACCGCCCTCTCCGGGCTCCATCCGCCATGGACAAGAACGCCGGCACCACGCTCCGCACCAAGCTCATCTGCTTCATCATCCTCGTTCTGGCCGTTGCCATGCTGCCGCTCATGGCGCACGACCTTTTCCTCGCCCAGCAGAACGCCCGTGAGCTTGTGTCCAACACGGCGCGCGCCACGCTGACGGCGGCCCGCGAGCACATTGCGCAGCACTTCAGGCAGACCATCGCCATCGAGGCCGGCATCATCCTGTCCACCAGGCGCGAGATGCACAGAGCCGCGATGGTGGCCGCCCAGATGCTCTCCTCCGCCGACCCCAGCCACATTGCAAAGATAACGACCGAGATTACGCGCCAGCATTCCGACTCGCCCCTCATCCTTTTCCATACAGGCCGAGACATCGTGCCCGGTCCCGGATCCGAGAAGACCGAGCCAGCTCTGCTTGCCGCCCTGACGGCGCGGGCCCGCTCCACGGCAGTCCTCGGGGAGCCCGACGACTTCGCCGTCGCCGACTCGGCCGGGCGGAACCACCTTGCCTGCTTCGTTCCCATCAAGGGCGCCTCCTGGCTAATCTGCGCGCTCTATCCCCTGGACGAGGCCGCGGACTTCGCCGGGCTTGTGAAGGAGATGCACCGCGAAGGCATCAACGCCTACCTCAACTCGCTGTCCATCTATCCCGCAGGCGGCATCCACGTCATCCATGAGCGCACCCTCGAGGACTTCCACAGGGAGAAGACCCCTCTCGAGCCCAGCCCGCGCTTCCTGATCCAGCAGGCTGTGCACAGCGGCCTCGACTACGTAGAGATCCCCACGTCGGGCGACATTCTGCACTGCTTTGTCACCACTGTGCCTGGCGCCCCCTGGATCATCGCCTTGACGGTACCCCAGTCGGCAGTGACCATGCCCCACTGGCGCATGATGGTGAGGCAGCTCGCCCTGTTCGCAGGCATTACGGTCCTGGCCTTTGCGGTCGCGTTCAGGCTCGCGGCCACGCAGTTCGGTCCGCTTGGCGAAATCATCGCCTGCGTGCGTTCCTTCCCGCACCAGGACTTCACCAAACCCCTCGCCTTCGGCGACAGACTCCCTCTCAAGCGCAGCGACGAAATCGGCATACTCGCCCGCGCCCTCATGGAGATGGGACGCATGCTGCAGACAACGCTCGACGGCATGCTCAAGGCCACGGCTGCCAAGGAGCGCATGGAGAGCGAACTGGACATGGCACGGCGCATCCAGGAAGGGTTTCTGCCACCGCTGGCGCCGGACATTGCAGACCATCCCGCCTTCGAGCTCTTTGCTTCCGTGACGCCGGCAAAGGTTGTCGGCGGCGACCTCTACGACGTCTTCTTCGTCTCCGAGACAAAGCTCTGCGTCGCCCTGGGCGACGTCTCCGGCAAGGGGGTGCCGGCGGCCCTCTTCATGAGTTCCGCCGTCACCCTCCTGCGCGGCCTCGCCCGCGGCATGGAAAGCCCGGCTACCGTCCTTTCCGCCATCAACAGAGAACTGGCCACCAGAAATCCGGAGAACATGTTTGTCACCCTGGCCATTGGACTCTTCGACACGGAACGCTCGCTCTTCACCTACGCACTGGCAGGGCACCCCGCCCCGATTCTCATCCCTGGCAGCGGCGCTCCCTGCCACATGCTCGGCGGCTTTGCCCCGGATCTGGTCGCAGGCGTCATGGAGGATGCCTGCTACCACGACCACGCCATTGCGCTGGCGCCCGGCGACGCGCTTTTCTTCTTCACCGACGGCATTTCCGAGGCGCCTGGCACGCAGGGAGGCTTCTTTGGCATGGAGGGCATAGTCGCAGGCCTGGAGCAGCTGCGGATAAAGCCACTCGACGAACTCTGCCAGGGCATGCTCAAGCTTGCGGAAGACTTCGGCCAGGGACTTCCCCAGGCGGACGATGCCACCATGCTCGCGCTCAGGCGCAAAGGAGGTTCCCATGCCTGCTGACAAACATTCCCTCCTCCAGCGCCTCAGGTGCAGGGCCAGCCTCCTGTCCGCCGGCATGGTGCTGTCCTCCTTCCTGCTTCTGCCCTTGGCGGGAACAGCGGCGGAGCCCCCCTCGTTTGCCATTGCCGTTGCCGGCCTCGGGGAAAACCTGGAAGACGCGCCCTGCGTTGCCGACAGCCGGGCCATACTCGGCCTGCTTTCCTCGAAGGAACTTGCGGAACGCACCGGCCTTGCCTGGCAGATCTCGGCCGTCGAGCACCTTGCCTCAGATCCAGCAGAGGCGGACCGGACCGCTCGGCAGGCCCTTGCCAGCAAGCCCTCCCTTATCCTCTGCACCAACGCCATCATGCTCAAGAGCGTGCTGATGGCCCGCACCGATGCCACACCCGTCTTCGTGCCGGAGGGAGTGCCAGTGGAAGAAACGGTTCTCGATGAAATTCCCGGCGAAAAGCTGAAAAACCTCTACTTCCATTCATCCAGCCCCAGCACCAACCCCAAGCTGGCCACGCTTATCGGCTATCTCGGCGCAAGGCGAATCGGCTTCCTGCATGTGGACATGCTGGACGATATCCAGGATCTGCTCCCCACCCGTGCGGCCAGAGCCGCCGCAGAGCTCGGCTGCGAAGCCGTTGCCGTCGGCATTCCCCAAGACAGCTATGACGAATGCCTCAAGGGCATGCGCAGGCTGGCCGCCCTCAAGCCCGATGCCGTCTATCTCGGGCATCTGCGCTGCGCCTCCACGGAAGAGCTCGGCGGACTGCTCCAGCCGCTTCTCGATGCGGGCATTCCCGCCGTCGGCACCGAGTCCCTCGGCGAAGCCTCTGCCGGTGCGCTACTGGCCTTCTACCAGCGGGCCGACACCATGGAGCGGCGCAACGCCTACCGCATGCTGCGCATACTCTTCTCCGGCAGGGGGAAGGAGCTTCCGCCTCTGGTCGCGCCTGGAGAACTCGCCGTCAACATAGAGACGGCATCCATGCTTGGCATACGCCTGCCGATGAACGTGCTGGCCGATGCCGAATATATCATCTGGAAGACACGGAGCGCGCCGGCACCCTGATCCGGCAGTCCCCCGTCCCCGCCTGCCAGCTTTCCTCTGCCAGAGACGCAGGCGCGTCAGCGCGCCTTCTCCGGCGCCCAGATCCGAAGGATGCGGTCCAAATCTTCCGAGGCCCGCAAGCGCCCCAGCAGGCCGGCAAAGCGCGCACGTCCGGCTGCATCTTCCTCCCTGAAGACGGGCACAAGCATCCCCTGCCCCCAGTCCTGCAGCGGAAGCGACACGGCGACGCCCCCAACGGCGTCCTTCAGCGTGCCCGCTGTGCGGGCCGGCACGAGGGCGCTGGCAATCATGCTCCGGGACAGCGCATTGACCAGGGCATCCCTCGAAGGATAGGCCCGAACCCGGCAGGTGCCGTGAAGGCGCATCCGCATGGAGGAAAGAACCTGCTCCTCCCAGCTCCCTTCGATGACGCCGACTGTCTTGGGCGAGTAAACAACGGCCTTGCCGGCAAGTTTCCTGTCCCAGGACACGACGGCAAGAGGACAGGACAGCACAGCCTCCCCGAAGGCCAGTCCTTCAGGCGGAGCTGCGCCGGTCTCGACGAAGCTGAAATACAGATCGACAATGCCGGCGCGCAGAAAGTCCTGAGCTACCTCCTGACGCAGGGGCAGGTGGTGCACCCTCGCCCCCGCCACTCCGGCCAGCGCGTCCACAAGCGCCGGGCAAAGGCCCTCTGGACCGTCGTCGGCGTTCAGCCGCGAAAAGGGCGTCTGCCCGGCAAAGAATCCGTGAACCCAGAAGACGCCTCCATGACTGGACGCGGCGCACGGCGCCAGCAGAACCAGCAGCAGGGCGAACGCGCAGGTGGCGTGCCGGCCCGCTACCAGCATTTCTCAAACCTGCCTTCGCGGAAGCGGTAGACTGTCGTCTCCACACCCGTCGGATTGCCGTTCTCGTCAAAGCCTATCCGCCCAAGAGGAGTCTTCCAGGTCCCCTCCCGCAGACTCTTTGCGATGTCGCCCGGCGTAAGGCTTTCTGCCGCTTCCAGCGCACCGAGCAGAGCCTGCATGGCCGCATAGGCGCTGAAGAAGTAGGGTTCGGGAAGCGTGCCGTACCAGTTCCTGTGCAGTTCCGCCAGCGAGGAGCCCAGACTTCTGGAGCGGGTCAAGTCCGTGAAGACCGCGTAGACCTTGACGTCTTTCAGCTTTATGGCGCCGACGGTGGCCACGTTGTGGAGCACGTCAGGGCCGACCACATTCACGGTCGCCCTGTTGGCCTCGAGGAGCGTGAGGATGCGCTCGCAGACCTCCTTGTAGGCGCCGATGAAGAGCGTGTCTGCACCGGAGCGCACTAGCGACCGAACAGCGGCCGAGAAATCGAGGGAAACAGGGTTGAGCTTGTCACAGAGCACTGTTGCTACGCCCATCTTCTCCAGCTGGTCGCGTACCCCCATGGCGAAATCCCGGCCGAAGGTCGTGCCGTCGTGCAGGAAGGCTGCCCTATGGACGCGGAGCTTGTCTTTTGCAAACTCGGCCGCGACCCGCGCTTCCTCCCGCAGGGGGTTGATGGTCCTGAAGAACCAGGGATTGAGCTTGGCATCCCCCATGTCATCCTTGGTTACCGAGGGCGAGATGGCAACGATGCCGGCCTTCGCGTAGACGGGAAGCGCGCCCTCCATGGCGTCCGTGCAGGTGTGGCCGAGCACGGCAACCACCTGCTTGGCGGCCAGCCGCCTCGCGACCTCAGCGGCCTTGACGCGGTTGCACTGGTCGTCCATTTCCTCAAGCACCACGCGCATGCCCCGCACGCCGCCCCTGTCGTTGATCTGCGCAACGGCTATCTGCGCGGCCCGGCCTATGGAGGGGCTGTCCACGGCAAACTGGCCCGAAAGCGCATCGGCCACGCCGATGCGCAGCACCGCCTGATCCCCGCAGATGGCGACACGGGGGGCCAGCGCCATCGCCAGAAGAAGGCAAGCGCAGGCGAAGGCTCTGGCGACAGGCCTCCCTGCACGATGCAGAAGAAGGCTACCTGGATGTCTTGCGCGTTGCTGCATGGCGAAGGCTCCTTGAAACTTGAGGTGCAGGCAGGGCCCTGCGGGCGCCTGCGCTTCAGGGAAAAAAGGCCTGAAACAGCCTGCTTGTCAACTGCGGGCCAGCAGCTTCCCTACAGGAAGAACTCCGGCTCCCGGCGCTTCTGGCAGGAGGCTTCGAGCCAGCTCCGGATCGCTTCCTGGCGCTCGTCCTGAAAGGTCTTGGCGCCCTGGGGGCAAAACTTCACGCAGGCGCAGCAGCGCAGGCAGCCCTCGCCTACCAGAGAGGGGTCGACGCTGTCGATGATGCCAAGGGGGCAGAGCCCGGCGCAGGTGCCGCAACGGGTGCAGGAGGCAAGCGTCGCAGGCTTCGCTGGGGCAGAGGGGGAAAGCCTCTTGTAGGGATGCGCGCCCGGAAGTCGCGGCAAGGCGTCCCGGCCCTGCGCGACGGCCTCAGCGGCCCTGGCGGCAAAGCCGTCAAGCAGTTCCAGATCGCGGGCATCCGGCCTGCCTGTGGCCACGGCCGGCGCAATGCAGTGCTCGGCGATCACGGCGCCTGCGGCCACCACCGTGAAGCCCTGCGCCGCCAGCAGATCGCCTGCCTCGAGCAGCGCATCGTCGTAGTGGCGGTTGCCGTAGACCGCAAGGACAATCGCCGGCCGGCCTGCGCCCTCAAGGGTCTGCAGGCAGGGCAGGCAGAGCTCCGGCACGCGACCGCCGTAGACCGGAAAGCCGAAGACAAGGACGTCGCCTGCGCCAAGGCTGACCGGCTCCTGCCGCCCTGCCGGGAGGGTCCAGTCGTGCGGGAGGACGCCGGCCTGAAGCTTCCTGGCAAGGCCCTGCGCCAGCAGAAGCGCCATGCGCTTCGAAGAGTGCGTGGGACTGAAATAGACGGCGTGGACAATCCTGCTCATGCGCTGCTCCTTTGCCCCGGCGCCGGCGCGCCCAGGGCCGAAATGTCTGCCCGCGCTCTCCTTATGCCACGTCTGGCCTCGCTCCGCCAGCCGGAAAGGCGAGGCCTAGCGCCACGAAGCACTGGCTGGGGGGGCAGGATGAGGGGGACTGGCAGGGCTGGCAGGCGCATTGACGGACAGGCGCCCGGGCTTCTAGGCTTGCCGGACGACTTTCCGCCGCAGGAGCCGTCTGCGACTGCCACGGCCCCGCACTCTGCAACCTCTGCCCTCATGGAGAAACTATGAACCGAACTGCGACCGCCTTTCTGCTGGCACTGCTCCTGCTCGCCGGCACCCAGTCCATGGCCAAGCCGCCCGTCCCCGCCCTCGCCCAGACCCTGCTCGACCGCGCGGCAGAAGCCTGGGAGACGAAGGAGGTGCCGAACTACGAGGCCCTCACGGACGAGATCCTCGACAATCTCGCGCTCAAGTTCGCCCTCAACGCCAGGGGACAGCTGCTCAACAGGAACGACAATCCCGAGGCCTTCCAGGGCGCCGGCCCCGAATTCGACTGCGCCCTGCCCCGCGCCGAGGCCGCGGAGCTCGCTGCCTGGTACCTCGGCCGCAGGGCGCCCCTGCAGGGCGTCAAGGGGAAGTACGTCTACGGCATGGCGGCCGACGGCCCCCGGATGTGCCAGGCCAAGCTCGAGCGCATCGAGCCGCAGGGGCAGGGCTCCTTGCTCAAGGGCGCCCTGCTGTGCTTCGAGAGCTCGGGCGACGACGAGCCCAGGCCCGCCGGCACCATCGAAGCCTTCATCGTGCCTGAAGCAGGATCGCCCTCGGGCTACGCGGTGACGCGCCTCCATGCGGTGCGGCGGCAGTAGGTCCCGCTCTGGGGCTCCGCTGGTCTGCCGGAGCGTTTGCAGCATGCGCTTCCGCATTTCTAGTATATTTTCTACTAGAAATCGAAAGGGCATCCAGCTCTGTGCCGGATGCCCGAAATTTCTGGTGGGTCGTGCGGGGATCGAACCTGCGACTCTCTGCTTAAAAGGCAGATACTCTACCTACTGAGTTAACGACCCGTATCTCGTTGGAGAGATAGTCCCCAAGGCCCTGCATGTCAAGGAAAACATGCAAAGCCTTCCGGCGCAGGCGTTTTAGCCCTTCTTCTCGATCTTGGCCCAGCTGTCGCGCAGAGTCGCCGTGCGGTTGAACACGGCAAGCTCCTCCGTGCTGTCCCTGTCCTTGCAGAAGTAGCCGACCCGCTCGAACTGCACGGCCTCGCCTACCTTGACGGCGGCCATGGCCGGCTCAAGCCGAGCCTGGACCGTCTTCATGGAGTCGGGGTTGACAAGATCGAGGAAGGTCTTGCCTTCCGGCACGTCGTTGGGATCATCGTCCAGGAAAAGGTGGTCGTAGAGGCGCACCTCAGCGGGGATGGCATGCCTTGCGCTCACCCAGTGGATGGTGCCCTTGACCTTGCGGCCGTCGGGGCTGTTGCCGCCCTTGGACGCCGGATCGTAGGTGCAGTGGATCTCGAGCACGTTGCCGGCCTCGTCGGTCTTCACCTCCGTGCAGGTGACGAAGTAGGCGTAGCGCAGACGCACCTCGCGGCCTGGAGCCAGGCGGAAGTACTTCTTCGGCGGATCCATGCGGAAGTCGTCGCGGTCGATGTAGAGCTCCCTGGCAAAGGGCACCTTTCTGGAGCCGTAGGAGGCGTCTTCCGGATGCAGGGGCATCTCAAAGACTTCCTCCTGATCCTCGGGATAGTTGTCGATGACCACCTTGACCGGATCCAGGACGGCCATCCAGCGGGGCGTGTGGGCGTTGAGGTACTCGCGGATGCAGAACTCGAGCAGGCCGTAGTCCACCACGGAATCGGACTTGGCAAGGCCGATGCGGCGACAGAAGTCGTGCAGGGCCTCCGGCGGAACGCCCTTGCGGCGCAGGGCGCAGAGGGTGGGCATGCGGGGATCGTCCCAGCCCTTTACGTAGCCTTCCTTGACAAGCTGGATGAGCTTGCGCTTGGAGAGGACGGTGTGGGTCAGGTTCAGGCGGGCGAACTCCGTCTGCTCGGGATGGTAGACGCCGAGCGTCTCAAGGATCCAGTTGTAGAAGTCCCGGTTGTTGACGAACTCCAGCGTGCACAGGGAGTGGGTGATGCCCTCGATGGAGTCGCTCAGCGGATGCGTGAAGTCGTACATGGGATAGATGCACCATGCATCGCCGGTGCGGTGGTGGGCCGCATGGCGGATCCGGTAGAGCGTGGGATCGCGCATGGTGAGGTTGGGCGAGGCCATGTCGATCTTGGCGCGCAGGACGTGGCTGCCGTCTGGGAACTCGCCGGCGCGCATGCGACGGAAAAGGTCGAGGTTCTCCTCCACGGAGCGGTTCCGGTAGGGGCTCTCCCGGCCCGGCTCCTTGAGGGTTCCGCGGTACTCCCGGATCTCGTCGGCCGTCAGGTCGTCGACGTAGGCCTTGCCCATCTGGATGAGCTGCTCGGCATAGGCGTAGAGCTGCTCGAAGTAGTTGGAGGCGTAGAACTCCCTGTCGTCCCAGCTGCCGCCGAGCCAGCGCACGTCCTCCTTGATGGAGTCGACGTACTCGGTCTCCTCCTTGGTCGGATTCGTGTCATCGAAGCGGAGGTTGCAGAGGCCGCCAAACTCCTTGGCGACGCCGAAGTTCAGACAGATGGACTTGGCATGGCCGAGATGGAGGTAGCCGTTGGGCTCGGGGGGAAAGCGCGTGTGCACCTTGCCGCCGAAGCGGCCGGAGGCATTGTCGGCAATGATCTTGGCGCGGATGAAGTCAACGTTCTCTTTGGCAGGGGCTTCCTGCGCTTTTTCCTGTGACATAGGGGGCTTCCTCGCAGAGAGAGTGAAATCTGAAGCGAATATTCTACGCGCGAGGCAAGCTACGGTCAACAAATGTGAAACGCTCTTGACATTTCTAAAGCTTTAGCCTATAAGTCACAGGTCAAGCGGAAAGGTGTCCGAGTCGGCCGAAGGAGCTCGCCTGCTAAGCGAGTATACGGGCTTAAACCTGTATCGAGGGTTCAAATCCCTCCCTTTCCGCCACAATGAAATTTCAGCCCCAATTTGTGGGCTTCTCGCGAGGGCGCTTCCAAGCGCCCTCTTGATTTTATTGAAATCTTTGCCAGAATCCCAAGCCGTGGGCGTTTCCAGCGACGGTCGCGATGGTTACCGAAATGGTTACCAGAAGGTCTGCCAGAGCCTCGGACAAGGGAGAATGGTAACCATATGGCAAGCCAGAAATTGACAACGGCGACCATCAAGAGCCTGAAGCCGCAGGAGAAAGAGTACCGCGTTTCCGACGGGAAGCAGCTCTTCCTCGTCGTCAAGCCGAACGGACGCGCGACGCGTGGCTCCGGGAAAAAGGCTTCTGGCCATCCTTTTCCCCAATAAGGGGGGAGAGAACAATCTGTTCTGGCATCAGTTCAGCGGACAGTCTCGACTCAAGGAAGGGCTTGTCTGCCTAGGCCGATGCCAGTCGGGCGCCTTCAAAAAGTCTCGGTTTTTTGTCTTGCCAAGTGAGCCACTTTAAGAGCCTGCGTCTACGCTTTGGGATGCCATCTGCCGGACGCTCCGGCGTCCCATGTCTCAACTGGCCAATCCTTGCCTTTCTGCCGGCGCGGCCTGAAGCTTTGCGGCGCTCAGACGCCACAGCAGCGGTGCCGCCACCTGCGGAGCGGCCCTCCGCCCGGGCAGATCAGATCCTCTGGTAGCTCCGCTCAAAAATGTCTCTGCCTATGACGGCGAAGTCGCCTTCGCCGTAGCAGGCAAGCCAGTCGCTGGGCCCGCCGGCGAACGGCCGCCGGGGATCCCATCTGGTGAAGACAAGGACATGCTCGCCTTCGCGAAGCCGTCTTGCCCGGATCACGGACTCGTCCCTGCTGACGCAGGCATGGGCCAGGGAGACGAGCTCCTCCAGGCTGAAGAGCCTGCCTGCGCCCGTGTCCAGCACGTTTGGCTGGTAGCCCTTGACCGGCGTCTCCGGCCGGCTGTAGGGCTCGTCGAGCAAATCGTAGGTCTTTTCGAAGCTCTCCCGGCCCATGGCGTAGACTTCGCCCACGACGCCGAAGACAACGACGGCGCCGGCGGAGGCTATTTCCATGTCGCCCTCGAGCGTGCGCACTCGCAGCCTCGAGGGCGCCGGGCACAGGTCTTCGCCAAAGACGGCGCCGCGGACCGCCTTCAGCTTCCTGTATTCCCGGAAACCCTCCAGGGAAGGCAGGGTCTCCGGCCGCGAGCAGTCCACGACGGCATGCGTCTGCCGGAAGAGGCGCATGCGCTCTGCCATGAAGTCCTGGACGCCCGTGCCAGCGCAGAGCGCCCGGAACTTCTCCCCTGAGATCCACCCGCCTGCCTTGGCCTCGTGCCCCCCGGCGGAGCCGAGCCCCTGGGCGATGAACTGCGCCAGATGGGGCGCCGGCATCTCCCGGACGGCGCTGCGCACGGAGAACTTGCATCCGCCGTCGCCCTGCCACGACGAAACCGCCACGCCGTCCACGCCGTCGACCTCAAGGACGAGGTCGCTGATGTAGCCGAGCACGTTGGGATCGCAACCTTCGACGTCCAGCGTGGCGCAACGGGCCTCCCTGTCGACGGCAAGGGTCTCCAAGGCCCTGCCCGCGAGGCGGATGCCCTCTTCGGACATGTTGGAGAGCCTGAGGATGCTGAAGAGGTCCTCGTCGATGTCCGTCAGGGCGTCGCGCATGTCCCGGTCCAGCGGGTGCCGGCTCTCGGAATAGCCGTTGGTGTCCGTGTACAGGCCGTAGAGCAGCGCCGTCTGCAGGTTCCTGGAGAGCGGGAAGCCGGCATCGGCCAGCAGGCTCCAGACAAGGACAGAGCAGCTGCCGACGCCCGGCTGGAAGAGGCAAAGTTCCGGAAGGGGCTTCTCCTGCACGTGGTGATCCACGACGGCAATGCGGTCCGCCTCGACGCGCTGGACATTGCCGGCGCCGTGCTGGCAGTCCACGTTCAGAAGGAGGCCGGCAAAGCGCTCCATGCCGAGGCAGTGCCGCACAGGGATGCCAAAGGCGCCGACCATCTTCACGAGGTTCGGCTTTGAAATCCGGCTCCTGCCACCGTAGAAAAGCAGGGGCTTCCTGCCTCTGGACTCCAGGTAGCGACAGAGACCCCAGCCCGAGGCCAGGGCGTCGGCGTCCGGATTGTCGTGGCACTGGATGGCGATGTCTCCTTCCCAGCCGAGCAAGTCTTGTAGCGTCACGGGCTTCCCTCCGTTCTTCAGGCCTGCCTTGGCTTTTCTCGCAGGGGAGGTGGCCGCGTCAAGCTTGACGTGCCGTGCGCACGGTGCACATGGCGCGGCATGAAGAGCACCGGCATGGGCTGTTCCCGCAGCCCGGACAGGCGACGGGAACCACAGGCCTGAAAGCGGATGCAGAGCCGGAGAGCCGGACGAGGCCACGGGATCCGCTCCACCTTCACGCGTCAGCTCCGGCTGCAGAGCCTTCTCGAGCTTTTCGTAGAACGCCCCGTCGCTACGGCTCATCATCTGCGTGTCGCAGAGCATGAGCTCGAAGGCGCCCTGCACCTCGCACCCGTCCAGGACGACGCACACGATGTGCTTCCTCTTGGCAATTACGCACGTGATCTCCTTCGAAATGTACGGCGAGCGTTGGGAATGGCTGGACATGAAGAGCAGCATGCAGGCCGCGGACGCGATGCGCTCAGCCAGGACATCGTACCAGCTGGCGCCGGGCTCTATGCCTTCGTCGTACCATATCCTGAAGCCCCGGTTGCGAGGTGGGCTAGGCAGTTGAATACCGCATCCCTGTCGCTGTGCGAATAGCTGACAAAGATGCAGGGCTCGTTCCCGTCATAGGCTTTGAACGGCGTTTCCATTGCATTGGTCCTTTCCGGGCCGCGCCGGCAGGCGGTCCTTCGGCACGCGCCCCAGGCGCCGGGGTGAAGGTTCGGGCGCGGGTTCGGTCCTGAGGCCCATCGCGCATGTGCGGGGAACGCGCGCCCGTGCATGCACAGGCCAGCACCAACGGCAGGCGGATATTAACAGACTCCGTGGCGCAAGAGCTTCGGACGCTGTTCCCTGCTGTCAGCTCCCCTTGATGGCTCTCTGCCTACACGTTTTTTTCGGAGAAAAAAGCGACCTCGTGTAGTGGCACCAGAACCTGCGCTACGCCTGGCGCTCCATGTGGACGATCTCGCCGATGTAGAGGTGGTGCGGCTCCTCGTCGAGGTAGAAGCCCTGCACCGCATCGGCAGGGATGCGATCCCTGTCGAGCTTGTCGCTGTAGATCTTCCTGCAGACCAGCGTCAGGCTCGCCTGCTCGTAGCCGACGCCGCCGGCCACGGCTTTGGGCGACAGGCCCGTCAGGGCCAGCTTGTCGCCGTCCCTGCCTGACTTGGAGCCGAGGATGCCGAGATCCTTTCTGAACTCCCCGGGAAACCAGCAGATGGTGAAGATCCCGCTCTTCTCCATGAATTTATAGGTGTAACGCACGGGCTTGACGAAGACCGTCGCTATCTTTTTGGCCTTGCCAGGATTGCCCCAGAGGGAGCCAAGCTGGCCCCAGCTGATGGTCATGGCATTGAAGCCTTCCTCGAGGGTGCCTGCGGTGAGCAGGGCCCAGTCCCTGTCAAAGAGGCTGAAGACGTCTGCAGTGAGGATGCTGATTTCGGTGGCCATGAATGCTCCTTGCTGGACCGCGGGAAGCGCTGGCGCTACGCCGCGGGCTTGCCGATGGAATGGGTGATGAAGGTCTGCCAGCCCTTGGGCAGGGGAAGCTCCCTGTCTAGGGCATCGTGCTTCTGCCATTTGACGCAGTTGGCGAGGCCGAGGCTGGCGCACATGAGTCCCACGTTCTGGTACATGGAACCGGCGTGCATGGCGGCAAAGCCGCGCTCGTCCTTCGGCCCGCAGTAGAGCAGGATCAGCCCAGAGCCGTCGAAGGCCCCCCTGCGGTCGCCTTCGAGCACGCGCCTGACGGCGTGCTCCTTGGGCAGATACTCCCAGACGCCGTCGCCGCGCACGGCATAGACTTGGCATTCCTGGCGGTTCATGGCCGTGGGCACGACGTGCTTGCCGTTGTCCCTGTTGACGCCCCAGGCTGCCCAAAGCAACGCGCCCAAGGTGTCGAGATCCACGTCTCCGCGGTCAATGGCGCGGTTAGTGGCGCGCTCGGCAAGGCACTGCACGAGGGGCTTGCCGCCGGCCTCGGGCTTTTTCAGGACAACCGTCTTGCCGTCGCCGGCAGCCATGACGGGCGAAGCCCCGCCTGCAAGCGACAGCGCGCAGGCAGCCGAGGCGCAGAGCAGGAAGTCGCGTCTCTTCATATATCTCCTCCTTGGCATGCCTCGCCGGCATACGCCCCAGGGACATGCCGTCAAAACGCCCTGCCTCTCCGCAGTCCGGCGCAGGACGCCAGAAGCCCATCGGCAGCGGCCATGGACTAGCCGCGACGCCAGCGCCGCGCACAGCCCGCAGCAGGGCTCTTCACATATGCGTAGCGTAGATGACTGCAGCCTAGAGATCAAGCAGGCTTTTTGCCCTCATCCTGACGGCATCGCGCAGCTCCGCCGGGCGTGCGCGCAGAAGATCCGCGAAGCCGCCGCCCTCGGCGAGCCATGCTCCGGCAGCCTCCAGCACCAGCGGCATGCGACTGTGGACAGACGACATGCCGGCGTTGGCGGCCGTGGTCAGGATGGCGAAGGAATGCCCGTCGCCAATGCCCGCCAGCATGAGGTCCCTGCCGTCGAAGCGCGAAAAGGCGTGCCGCACCCTGTTCCTGTCCCATTCGTAGAAGCACTGCGCAGGCACGACAACCCGCCCAGCCAGGACAAGCCGGCGGAATAGCGGCTTCTCAAGAACGGTTTCTGCCCTCGCGTTCAGGACAAGCCGGCCTGAGGCGAGCCGCAGCCCGAAGCCTAGCGCAAGCGCTCCGCCGGGAGCAAGCACCGTGGCCGTGTCCGTCGGTCTGACGACTCTTTCCTGGTACTTGAACGAACAGCACATCCCGCGCGCCTCCCGTCCCGATTTGACGGTCTTGCTGCCCTCCTGTCAAGCTGGCGGAAGATGGACACGTCCCCTCCAAAAGGCCGCACCACCCAGCCTCTTCGACCGGCTTTCCCCGCCCAGCAGAAGCCTGCCGGACCGCTTCGGGGATCTCGACGTCGATGCCAGGGCTCAAGCCCTAGCCAGCACGTTCAGGCTTCCTTAAGGCCACGGATGCCGGCACAAGAACAGGCGAAGCGCTGAAGGGCTCCAAGCGCGAAGGCAAAGGCCGGAACCGCCCCCTCCAGCCCGCATGCCTACCGGCTTACCGGCAGGTCTTGATCGCCTTGAAAACAGTAAAGATGCCGCTTCCTGTGCCGTCGTGCACCTCGTGGACGCTGTCCCCGAAGTCCTTCACGGTCTGGCAAGCCGCCTCCACGCGGAAGCCATGCGCCTCCAGCTGGGCCTTCAGCTCTGCCGCCGTCCGGAACCTGGCAAAGCGGTAGACGGGATCGTCCGCACTGCGCAGTTCGTAGGCTCTGCCAAGGGGCGTGTCCCTATTGAGGAAGGCGAGGACGAACACGCCCTGCGCCTCCAGTATTCTGGCCGCCTCCGCAAGGGCCCTTCCAACGTCTTCCAGAAAGCACTCTACCGTGATCATGGCGACCAGTCCGAATGCCCCGCTGTCCAGAGGCAGCGCTTCGGCCACGCCCCGGACAACCGGCACGCCCTTCTCCCGGCAGAGCCTTGCCATGGCCTCTGCCGGCTCGATGCTAAGCCCTATGCCGAGACGCCTGGCGAACATGCCTGTGCCGGCGCCTATCTCGACGCTCCTGCGGTGCTGCTCGAAGCATCTGGCAAGGCAAGCCGTCTCGGCATCGAAGATGGCAGGATGCCGGGCAAACCAGGCATCGTAGGCTCTAGCGGCATCGATGCCCGCCTCGAAGGGATTGCATCTCGCCATAGCGCTCTCCCGGGCCCCCTGTGCCGGCGGCTCCTGCCCTACTCTCCGACAGCGCGATTCCTCCCTTCAAGCGCCACGTCAAGGGCAGAGACTGCGGAGCGGGCGATACGCCCGCTCCGCCAAGAAAGAACCCGCACCCCGCCTACGGACGGATAACCTTGTCCGCCAGGCTGAGGCTCGTCACGATGTCGAGCATGTTGGTCGTCTCGCCAACCTGCTTCCTGTCGAGCAGATTGTAGTGCTGGAGGCAGGTTCCGCAGACGAGGATGGAAACGCCGGCAGCATCCAGGGCCTTCAGGCTGTCGAGGGCCTTGCCTTCCGTGGAGGCGAGCTTCACGCCGCCGTTGAGCAGCACGATGCGCCAAAGCTGGGCGCCGAGCTCGGGCAGGGTGGCAAGGAAGTTGCCCATGAGAGCCTGGCCCAGCGTGTCGTCGCCGCGACCGAGCGTGTCCGTGGTGATGAGCACGAGGGTTTTGGGCTGGGCGACCGGAGCGGGACAGGCCACATACTCGGCGTCCTTGATTTCCGCAACCGGCGCTCCGCTCCCCTCGCCCTTGATGCGCCAGACGCCGGCGCCCTCTTCGGCGCTGGAGACGGCATAGCCGTTGCGGGCAAGAAAGCGGGACACGTTTTCCAGGGAGGCTGGATTGTCCACGAGGACAAAGAGCTCGGCAGGATGGGATTCGGCAATGAGCTTCTTGGTGTTGATGACCGGCTGCGGGCAGGTGAGTCCGCGACAGTCGAGGGTTGTGGCCATAGGTCCTCCTTTGCGGCGCTCAAGCGCGCGCTGTTAGGCAAGCATTTCGAGAAAGGCTTCAATGCGGATGCGGAGCTGCTCTGTGTCGGCCTCCGCGTAGTCCGTCACTATCTGCAGGAAGGGAAGTCCCAGATCCTCGTGCACGAAGCCACGCAGGGAGTAGGACTCCACGTCGTAAGTCTGGCAGCCCTGCCAGGTAAGATCCACGACGGCGTCGGCGGCAAAATCTCTGGCAAGCTTGCCGACGGCCGCATAGCGCCCAGGATTTGGCGACATGACGGCGCAGGGGATGTCGAGCGAGCGCGCGGCCAGCACGTCGAGCGCGTCGCCCGCTGCCTCGGGATTGTCGCGCACCTTCTTGTAGCAGGAACAGTTGTCGATGCAGACGACGCTGGCCCCGCAGTCCTGCAGAAGCTGGACGACCTTGTGGGAGCCCATGCCCGTCGGGACGCCCGTAAGCACGATGCGGGGTGCGGATGCCGGCGCGGCCTCAGCGCCCTCGCTCCCGAATGCGTCTGCCAGGGCGTCGAGCTCCTGGATGCGCTCTTCGTAGTCGGGCATGAAGGACGCGCGGAAGGCAACCTCCATGAGCTCCATGCCCGTCAGCGGAGAAGGCTTGCGCCTGCCCAAATCGAGCACCCGCTTGAGCGCCTGGCGGAAGCGGTCAGAAAGGGCGATGGCGTCCCGGAGCCCTGACTCCGTCAGTTCGACGCCAAAGTCCTCCTCCAGACGGTCCTTGAAGAGCTCGAGCTGCCTGCGCCAGGAACTGAGCGCATCGGCGTCCTGGGTCTGTGGGAGCTGGAGGACGAAGACGGGCTTGCGCTTGGCCAATAGCTCGAACATCTTCTTCTTGCCGTCGCAGGTGGTGTCGGCAACGACCAGATCCGAGGCTGCCAGATAGGGGCAGCTGTCCTGCAGGGCAAAGCCGAAGCTGCTTTTTATAAGGGGGCAGAGCGTGCGGGGAAGCATAGCCTCGGCCGCAGGGATGGAGTCGTTCTTGGTGCCGCACAGGGACACGGGTATGGCGCCGGCGGCCAGCACCATCTCCAGCGGGGTGTAGATGCAGTACTGGCCGACGACCTTGCGGCCGGCCTGCTTGGCCTCCTGCAGACGCAGGACGTTGCGGTCCGTGACCGCTCGGAACTTTTCCAGACTGGCATGGGCCATGGCAAAACCTCCTAGCGGAGCCTGGCGGCGAGCATGGCCGCGCCGAGGGCTCCCGTGTACTGGGGATAATCCGGCGTTTTGACCTCGACGCCGAGCTCCTGCGAGAGCATGCGCCCGCAGGCGGGGCTGGCGGCAAGGCCACCTGTGAAGACGCACTCGCCACGCAGAGGAATGCGCGCGGCAAGGGCATGGATGCGCCTGGCAACGGCGCGCAGGACGCCGGCCGCCACGGAGCCTGGGGCCTTGCCTCTGGCGAGCAGGCCGACGATCTCCGTCTCCGCGAACACGGCGCACATGCTGGTGATGGCGCAGGGTTCCTCGCCCTCGGCAAGGGCGCAGAGCGCACCGACGTCCATGCCGAGCATGCCCGCCACGGCCTGAAGAAAGCGCCCCGTGCCGGCCGCGCACTTGTCGTTCATGACGAAGTCGGCCACCGTCCCGTCGGGCTGGACGGATATGACCTTACTGTCCTGGCCACCGATGTCTATGACGGTGCCGCAGGCGGGGACAATCTGCACGGCACCCTTGGCGTGGCAGGAAATCTCTGTGACGTTCCTGTCGGCAAAAGGGAAAGCCACGCGACCATAGCCTGTGGCAACGATGCGCGAAGCACTGTCGGCCCCTGCCTGCTCCAGCACCATGGCCAGAGCCTTTTCACCGCTCTCGCGGGGATTCCAGCCTGTCGGCAGAATGGCCCGCGCAGCGACCTCAAGGGTGCCTCCCCTGACAAGCACGGCCTTGACGGCCGCAGAGCCGGCATCGATGCCAGCATAGAGTCTTCCAGACATTATATATGTTCCTCCCCTGTCTCTGGCGGCGCGCTCAAGTGCGCCTGCCTAGCTCCTGGTAGAACGCCCTTGTGCGGATCCTCCGCAATGGCAGATGGGAAGGGAACGCGACTAGAAAAGAAGGACGGCCAAGTCGCTACCGTTGAACGCAGACATCCTGCCCACCTGCGCTCTGCGCTCAGGTGAAGCCCGCACCCGAGGCATGCGGCTGGAAGAAGGATGGCTGGCGAGTTGCGTGCATGGCGACTTTCCTTGCTCTCCAACCCTAGAAGCAAGTGGCTCCCGCGTCAAGAAGGTTGCGGACCCAGCGCAGGAAGCAGAGCCGGGCAGGAAGGAGACTAGGCGGGGACTGTTTAAAAATTTTTCACCATGATTATTTTTTTGCTTCCTTTCGAAACCAAACTGGTGTAGCTGATTTCTCAGTTCCCCATATTGACAACAACCCACATAAAAGCTAGATAAAACAAGAGGTTAATGACAAGAGGGAGGCGAGACAAGATGCTAACTAAAAAATTTTTCGCTTGGTTAATATTTTTTCTTGCGTTCGGAACCGAACTGACATAGTAGCTCTCTCGCTTCCATAAGCTGAAAATAACCCACCAAAAAGCTAGGTTGAATAAAAAAATTAATTTTCTTCTACTCTCTTGACAGCAAAGCCGGCACCCCTTATCTATGGGCTCGCAGACGGCAGGAGCGTCTGCGTCGAATTTTATTTTCGCCTAGGTGCAGGCAAAAAAATTTTTAGTAGACTAAACATTTTTGAATAATAGCCGAGACTCTTTTGCCTAGGCAGGCGATGGGGACGCATAGGTAGCTAGCCACTCAACAGCTCGCCCCCTTCACCAGTCCCGTCGCCACGAGCAAGCCAGCCTTGCACTCACAGAACACAGTTTCAAGGACTACAACCAGGAGGAGCTTGGGCCTTATCTTGCATTCCCTCTAGAAAATTTGCATTGCCCATATTGCCTCGTAGATTCAACCATTAAAACTCTCCATCTCAAGGACCCTCAACACAGGAGAATCCGAACGTGTCCAATCGCAAAAATCACCCTTTCGAAGCGATCACTCCAACGGAGAGCATGACAAGCCACAAGAAAAATACATCCACAGAAGCAATAATCTTAGCTATCCTCAGCGAAGCTTCTGCATACTGGTTAAGATTTAAGTAAAACAATGTGCAGTTTATTTCTTATACAGTTTGCATCATAAACTGCAAATATATATCATTATAACATGAATTTGTTAGATCAATCATGGCAATAACATGGAGAAACATCAATGCCTAAGAACACAGCCTTACACTTCGTAGCAAGCAACATCATTGAGTTCATTAATACAGTAAAGCACATTCCGGCCATGCATGCTGTTGCCATAGCCATTCTCACTGAGCTCGCTAAGTTTTGGCCCAACTTCATGCTGCCAGGCATGCCTATGCGTGAATCCAAAGTCATGCGCCTCAAGTCAGCCCACTTCAAATTCGTCAACAAGCGCCTTGCCAAATACTGCGCCATCCCCTTTACACCGTCTTTCGATATGGTCCGCACGCAGCTCATGCGTTCCGACAAGCGTCTGTTCCCCCTGATAGGCATGGACTACCAAGCCGATCGTGCTTTCCGAGTCAATCTGGAAGCCGGCAGAGACATTTTCGTCAACATATTCAGCAGCAATGCAGCCTACCTGCTGAAGTACCTGATTAGTAACCGCGATACCGCTGGTTACCTCCAATACGTTTCCTGCGTGAACACTGTCGCCAAACGCGCCGGCTTCGACGGTATCGCGGATGTGCTCTGCTTGGACAAGTGCTGGAAGGGACGCAAAACCAGCCACGTGCTGATAGCCAATGGCGCCTTCGGTACGCCGGTCTGCCTCGCCTCTGTTCCGGCAGTCCTGGACAATGTCCAAGGCATACCCTCAGTCGAGTACGCATTTGATGCTCCGGACACATGCTCAGCAGAAGCCACGCCCACAGTTCAGGCTGGGATGCGCTCTGCTGTCACCACAGAAGTTCCTGCTGAGGACATGGCCGAAGTTCCCGCCACGCTTTCTGCTGAAGCCGCGGCCGATGGGAAGGATAAGGTGCTGTCTGCTATTACCACGATAGACCCCGGTGAGGACATGGCCGAGACTTCCGCCACTGCCCCGGTCGAAGCCCCCAGTCTACCTCGGTACGAAATGTTCCCCATGCCCATTGCAAAAGACATCAGCCGACCTCAGAACGGCATGCGCCTCATGTCCATCGTCCAAGACACAAGCCGGCCCCAGAACGGCATGCCCCCCAAGCCCATCGTCAAAGACACAGGCCTGCCCCAGCACGGCAGCATGCTCTTGCCCCCTGCTGAGGCGTTGAACAGGATCCAATCCACGTTGCCTGCAACTATCTTCACGCCCCCTGAAGACAGCTCTTTTAAGCCCATCACTATCACAAGCTACGATTTGAACTTTGAAGGTCTGACCTTCAACTCCCACCGTAACTGGACCGAAGTGGACTTCCAACAGTTGCAGAAGCGCTCATCCGAGGGTTTTGTCATTGCAAGTGAAGACACGACAGGCATACCCAGGAAATTCAAAGAGCTCTCTTTCGCTAACTATGACAAAATAAACGTACTCATACCTTTAAAATGTATACCAACATCCACTCTTGCTGGATTGGAGCTACGTCGGATGGAGAATCCCGATGACCGGATCCTCCTGATTGCAAGGCTCTACTGCGAGGATCGCACCACACATGTCGAGAAGGCCTACGCCTTGGAGGTCCTGGAATATGTCCGCAAACACCCTGAGGCCAACGACACCCTGCTCGGCAAGCCCAGAAGCGCCTATCCCGTAATCTATCGGCCCCTGGGGCGCCTGCGCTCCGTTTCCGAACTCACTGGAGAACCGAACCAGGTCCACCCCGACAGCGCCCCGGCTCATGTCACCACCACCGCTCCCGCGCCACAGACCGGAACCGCCACGAGCCACGCCAGCGCCCCTCATGAGCGCCACATCCTCTCTTCCACGGCTCATATCCGGACACAAACCCAAGTCGCGCGACAGAAGGCAGGCCAGCCCAGCGACTCAGCCTCTGCGCAAAAGCCTGCCCCGCACGCACAAGGCATGTTTGCCCGCTGCTTGGGGACCATAGGTGCCATGTTTACTTCCCTGAGCTCTCAGATTTAGGCTTAGTATTTCCCCATTACCCTCATTATCCCAGGCGACCTGCCAGCCAGGTCGCCTGGCTCCACCCGTCAGCAGATGCCCGTCTTCTGTTCCCATTATAAAAAAATTAATGATATGACTAATATGTTTTTTAGCGCTCACGCCACTGGCGTGCTAGCAAGCCCAAATCCAAGGGCTATGACCATGAGAGCACCCAGCCCCGCACGTGAGGTTTCCGTCTTGTTCAATGAGCGAGGAGACGCTTTCTTTGAGAAAGACTCTTTCTGCCTCAGCGAGGAAGACATCAGAGCTTACAAGTCAACGGTCGTCCGCGACTGCGGCCAAGGCTACGTCCTCGCTCCCTGCACCAGCAAGGAGGCCATGAACATGCCTTTCGGCGGACTCGCGATGCACTGCGAGGAATACGGCTTCGGCGAGCATGTGCCTGTCATCGACATTCCAAACCAGACAAGCATCAGGTCCAGCTCGTAGAAATCCACAACCCCTCAAATGCGATGCTGCTGGGCGCCCGCCTGCACAGGGAGCACCGCCTCTCACAAGGCGCGATACGCCATGCCACCACGCTCATGGTAGAGAGGGACAACATAGCACCAAACGAAAGATTCCTCGGTCTGCACCGCAGCAAATACCCCAAGCTCTACCGACCAGTGCTTGCCCTCTCGCCAGTCGCCAGCCCAGCTTCGTGGACAGCCCCCCTTTCCAAACAAGGTAATTATCATGAAGCAAGCAGTTACCCCACTGAAATCAAACAATGCTACGAAAGCACGTAGTCTTGCCTTGAGTGGGGGGGCCTGCGCCCAAAAGTTTTATGATGGGGGCTGAAGTCCGCGCTTCCATGGCGAGTTATTCCGGTCGCAGGAAAGCGCGCGACAACGTGACAGCATGCATGCGCCCTGCGGGTTCCTAGGAGAGAGGACGTCCGGGCAGGGCTGAACAAGGTCCCGCCCAATCCCCTTGCCCTCTTCCGCCTCGGAGGGGGCGGAACAGGCGTCTCGAAAATATTTCTCGCAGACCGGACGACAAGGGCGCGTCCTTCCTGCATCACCTCAAACTTTTTCCAGAAGGAGGAAACATGAAGACCGCGTGCACTCTGCACTCCATTCAGACGACAAAGGCACCAGCAATCCCATTTCTACCGTCTTGGCCCCCTTCCGCCTCATCAAATCCCACCTGCTTGCCATGTGGCGCGGTGAAGAAGCCTCAGCCGCTCCTGAAGCCACCAAGGACGCTGAGAGCCACGGAGCCACCAAGGTCATCAAGGACACGAAGACCTCCAAAGCTTCTGAGGCTCCTGACCATCCTGAACATACTGAGAAGTCTGCGTGCCTTGAGGCCGTCGAAAACCGCAAGGACAAATCCGAGGATAAAGACAGCCTCAAAGATGACGACTGCTTCTGGGACGAAGACGAAAAACCGTTCAAGGATGACCCCAAGTACCAAGCCCTCAAGAACTTCATG
>JAEEPQ010000013.1 GCA_016284885.1 Desulfovibrio sp. | reverse complement strand
GTGGATGGCGCAATGCCTTGCCTGAATCCGCGGCCTGAACTGTCGTGCCGAAGAAGGCGCGACAATTGACAAGCGCTTTGAAACAAGGAAATCTCCACCTCGGTCTGCGGGAAGGCAGGGCGAAGGCCGCTGCCGTCCCCCGGGGAAGGGCCCCTGCTTCGGGTCGCTTGGACGGCGCCGGGAGGCCGAGCTCCGGCGCATGCAGACACCTTAACCAAGGAGCAGGGCAAAGTCATGGAAAAAGGCCAGTGGATCAAGGACTTGTCCGAGCGGACTCCCGCGGTGGACGGCATCTTCGCCGTGGCGAGCGCGGAGCGCATGGTCACGAAGTCCGGCCAGGACTTCTGGAAGCTTCGGCTGGTGGACAAGACTGGCTCCATCGAAGGCAAGATATGGAGCGACTTTTCTGGCTTCCTGCACCCGGACAGGCTGGCGGCCGGCGATCTTGTCCGCATTCAGCGCGGAAAGCTCAACGAATGGAAGGGAACGCGCCAGATCACGGCGAACACGGCAGAACTTGTCGAGCCGGAGGCCGTGCCGGCGGCTGACAGGACCGAGTGGTTCTCCCTGCCTTCGGGCTACGACGGCGAAAAGGCTTTCGACGAGCTCATGGCGCTGGCTGCCGAGGAGTTTTCAAGCCCTGCCTGGAGGAGCGTCGTCGACGGCTTCTTCGGCGATCCGGCACGGGCTGAGGCCTTCAAAGCCGCCTCTGCGGCGGCGTCCATGCACCATGTGGGGGCCGGTGGGCTCTGCGTCCACACCCTTGAGGTCTTCAAGATCTGTCGCGCCATGGCGGATCTCTATCCAGCCATGGACCGCCAGACGCTGCTGGCAGGCGCCCTCTTCCACGACATCGGCAAGCTCGAGGAGATGCGCAGCGCCGCCTTTGCTACAGAGTACACGCTGAACGGCAATCTCGTCGGCCACATGGTGCTGGGCGTGCAGATGCTCAAGCCCCTCATCGACGCCAGCGGCCTGCCCGCAGGCGTTGCGGCCCACTTCTGCCACCTGATCTTGAGCCACCACGGCCAGCCTGAATTCGGAGCCGTAAAGGCGCCTGCCTCCATGGAGGCCTTCACGCTCCACCATGCGGACATGCTCTCCTCGCACCTGAACACCAAGGAACGCCTCATTGGCGAGATGCAGGTGAACGAGTATAAGCGCCAGCGCGGCGAGGATCCCGTCTTCAGGCCGGAAAAGACGCCCGGAGCGGACGGTTTCCGGAAGGAGCCGGCAGCGGCGGGCCAATCCCGGAAGTCACGTCAGTCCCGAAAATCCCGTCAGACGCCTCCTCCTCCGCCATCGGACGCCGTTCTCGAACCTCCTGCGGATGACGGCAGCTTCGGCCCTTTTGATTTCGTGCCGGCTGAATCGGAGCCTGCGGGCGCCGGCACTGCCGATGAAGTCCCGCAGTGGCTGGAAGACGCGCCGGTTCCCGTTGATGCGCCCGACGCCGAGTGGCAGCGCCTGCCGGACGGGCTTGCCGAAGCCCCGGAAAGCGCAGGCAGCCTGCCGGCCGAGGCCATGGCCGTGCTTGCCGAAGCAGGCCTTGCCGTCGGAGCCGGCGTGGAGACCGCCGACCTGATCCAGGCCTTTAGCGGAACTGCGCCCTCTGCGCCCGTTCCTGCGTCTGGCTCCGTGTCTGAGCCTGCCGACCTGCGCGCTGTCTTTGCCCCAGGAGACGATGCGGGCGCGCTTGGCGATGCCGTGGCTGGAGACCAGCCCTCTGTCCAGGTTTCAGCCCAGAGCTCTGAGGCGCTAGCCGATCTGCAGGCAGCCTTTGGCGATGCCGGCATCGCTTCGGATGCGCCGTCGCCCACGCTGGTGGAGAGCGGGGATGCTTCTGGGAACCAGGGGTCTGAGGATGCGCTGGCTGATCTCAAGTCCGCCTTTGGGGACGCCGGCAGCGGTCCAGAGGCGCAGCCTGTGTTAGTGGAGACTGGGGCTTCTCCCAGCGACCATGGTTCTGAGGACGCCCTGTCGGAACTCGAGCCTGCCGTTGGAGAGCTTGCCATGGATCTTGCCATGAGTCCGGCGGAGGGCAAGACTGGCCTGCAGGCCGATGCCGAGCCGATCAAAGCTCCCGAGGCGACAGGACAGCCGGCACTGGCCAAGGCGCCTGAAGCCCCTGAAGCGTCTGCATCGTCTCCAGTGGCGTCTGCGCCCGAACAGGCATCGGCTTCCGCGCCCTCTGCGGCAGCTGGGGACGAAAGCTCCGGCAAGCGCGGCAGGCCAGCGCAGGACAAGGAGGGGCGAGGCAAGAACAAGAGTCGAGGCAGAAAGCCTGGCTCTCTCTTGAGCCTCTAGCCTGAGGTGCGGCATGTTCATTACTTTTGAAGGCATTGAAGGCGCGGGCAAAAGCACCGCCATTGCGTCCGTTGCGGACGGGCTGGAGCGCCGGGGCCGCCGGGTGCTCCTCACCCAGGAGCCCGGCGGGTGCGCCCTTGGCAAGACCCTGCGGACGCTTCTGCTCGACCAGAAGAGCGTCATCGCTTCCAGGGCGGAGCTCTTCCTCTTTCTGGCGGACCGGGCCCAGCACGTTGCGGAGGTCGTGCGTCCTGCCTTGGAGCAGGACATCGTTGTGCTCTGCGACCGCTACGCCGACTCTACGCTGGCCTACCAGGGCTATGCCCGGGGGCTTGATCCCGCGGTCCTGCGCCAGCTCAGCGCTGAGGCTGCGGGGGGGCTCGTTCCGGACATGACCCTGCTCCTCGACCTGCCCGTGGAAGAGGGGCTTGCGCGGGCCCGCAGGCGCAACGAGCGCCTTGGCACCGTCTCGTCCGAAGGGCGCTTCGATGCCGAGAGCCTCGCCTTCCACGCCAAGGTGAGAAGCGGCTTTCTCGCCATTGCCAGCGAGGAGCCGGAACGGGTCAAGATCATCGATTCCTCGAGGCCACCTGCCGAGGTGCAGGCACAGTGCCTCAGGCATCTGGAAACGCTTCTGCAAGGATAGAGCCATGGACAGGAAACTGGAAGTCTACGAAGCCACGTTCGACGGCGCGCTCCATATGCGCGAATGCGATGACAGGGATCTTTTGGCGAGGCTGGACGACTGGCAGATCGACCCGCTGTGCGGCGCGGGCGACCCAGAGCTTATGTCGGCAAGCATCTTCCGCTTCCCCGAGGGCGGTGGCTCCATCGTCGTCCACGACGAGACGGGGGAGAAAAGCTTCGTGGTGCTCTGCAACTCCAACCTCGCGCTGGCGGAGACGGCATCGCACTACGCATCCCTGGTTGCCAATCTGCGCTACGGCGCCGACATCTTCGAGAACGGGGACGAAGGGTAGCGGACGGCCGCCTTGCGGCAGTTGCTATTTTGGCGCCCCAAGATCAAGAATAGGCGCACGGTTCTGCGTTGCCAGCCAGAGCCAGGCTCCCCGAGGGATTGGCGCGAAGCCGCCAAGGAGGCGACATATGGACAAGAAGCTCTTCACGAAAGCCCCCACTTCGCTGGGCGTCGTGTTCTTCCCGGCCTTCGACTGGGCCATCTCCCCGACGCATCCCGAGCGGGAGGAGCGCCTGCTCTACACCCGCGACCAGCTGAAAGAGGAGGGCCTCTTCGACATCGAGGGCATCACCGAGCACCGCCCGAGCCTGTGCAGCCACGACGACATACAGCGCGTGCACTTCTGCCTGCCCAGCGTTCAGGCCGTCATCACCGATTCGCACCTGGCCTCGGCCGGCGGTGCCATCACGGCGGCCCGGCTCGTGCTCGAGGGACGCGAACAGCGGGCCTTCGCCCTGGTGCGGCCTCCGGGCCACCACTCCATGCGCGTCGTCCACGGCAACCGCGGCTTCTGCAACATCAACAACGAAGCCATCATGCTCGCCTGGATACGCGACCGCTACGAAGGGCCGGGCGGCCGGCCCCTGCGCATCGCTGTCGTGGACACCGACGTGCATCACGCCGACGGTAGCCAGGACATCTTTTGGAACGATCCTGACACGCTCTTCATCTCCCTGCACCAGGACGGCAGGACGCTCTATCCCGGCACGGGCTTCCTCAGCGAGAACGGCGGGCCTGCAGCCCTTGGGCGCACGGTCAACATTCCGCTTCCGCCAGGCACCTCGGACGAAGGCTACCTCGACGTCCTGGAGCGCGTGGTCCTGCCCATCCTGCGGGACTTCAAGCCGGATCTGGTCATCAACTCCGCAGGCCAGGACAACCACTTCACCGACCCTCTGGCCAACGAGCAGCTCTCGGCCCAGGGCTATGCGGCCCTCAACGCTCGCCTTGCCCCCGACATCGCCGTGCTCGAAGGCGGCTACTCCATCCGCGGCGCCCTGCCCTACGTCAATATGGGCATCTGCCTGGCGCTGGCCGGCCTGCCCGCCGGCGACATCGTCGAGCCCGACTGGACGCCGCGCGCCACCCGCCAGTCTGCGGACGTGACGAACTACATCGCCAAGCTCGCGGACAACGTGCTGGCCCAGTGGGCGAATCCGCCCTCGCATCCGACGGAGGGCAAGGAGCAGGACGGCTTCTGGGTGCGGCGCAGGAACATCTTCTACGACACCGACTACATTCAGGAGACGCAGACGGAGCGCTGGGGCCTGTGTCCTGCGTGCCATGGACTTGGCATCATCGATACGCAGTCCTCCAGGGTGCCGCTTTCCCTCTGCGTCCTCATCCCCCGCGGGGCGTGTCCGCACTGCCGCGATCTGGCCTTCGAAAAACTGGATCAGGCGCGAAAGAGTGGCAGGTATGCCCACGTCCTGTGCATCGACGAGGACAGCACCCGCAACGAACCCAAACAGGCTTGGCCGCTGAAGGAGAAGCAATGGCAGTAGACATCCTCATCATCGGCGCCGGCGGCGTCGGCAGCGTCGTGGCCCACAAGTGCGCCCAGGCGTCCCTGGACGGGGCCTTCGGTCGCATCACCCTGGCGAGCAGGACCGAGTCCCGCTGCAAAAGCATCGCCGAGAGCGTCAAGCGGCGCCTTGGCGTCGACATCGCCACGGCCCAGGTGGACGCGGACAACGTTCCCGAACTCTGCGCCCTCATCCGCGCGGTGAAGCCCTTCATGGTCCTCAACATTGCGCTGCCCTACCAGGACCTGCACATCATGGACGCCTGCCTCGAGTGCGGCGTGCACTACCTCGACACCGCCAACTACGAACCGCCGGAAAAGGCCAAGTTCGAGTACAAGTGGCAGTGGGCCTACCAGGACCGCTTCCGCCAGGCTGGCCTGACGGCCCTGCTCGGCTCCGGCTTCGATCCCGGCGTCACCAACGTCTTCGCCGCCTGGGTCATGAAGCACCAGCTCGACGAGGTCCACGTCCTCGACATCATCGACTGCAACGCCGGCGACAACGGCCAGGCCTTTGCCACAAACTTCAATCCCGAAATCAACATCCGCGAGGTCTCGGCCACGGGCCGCTACTGGGAACGTGGCGAGTGGGTGCAGACCGAGCCCCTGTCCTGGTCCATGAACTATGACTTCCCGGACGGCATAGGCCCGAAGAAGTGCTACCTCATGTACCACGAGGAGCTCGAGTCGCTGGCCCTCAACCTCAAGGGCCTGCGCCGCGCACGCTTCTGGATGACCTTCTCGGACAACTACCTCCGGCACCTCGCCGTCCTGAAGGACGTGGGCATGACCGGCATCGAGCCCGTGGACTTCCGTGGCCAGAAGATCGTGCCCATCCAGTTCCTGGCCTCGCTTCTGCCCGATCCCGCCACCCTCGGCCCGCTTACCCGGGGCAAGACCTGCATCGGCAACGTCATGCGTGGCGTGAAGGACGGCAAGCCGAAGTCCGTCTACATCTACAACGTCTGCGTCCACGAGAACTGCTACGCCGAGATCGGTTCCCAGGGCATCTCCTACACCACGGGCGTTCCCGCCATGTGCGGCGCCAAGATGATGTGCGAGGGCAAGTGGCTGGCTCCCGGCGTGTGGAACATGGAGCAGAACGATCCGGATCCCTTCCTCGCGGATCTGGCCAAGTACGGCCTGCCCTGGCAGTGCGTGGACGTCCCTGAAGAGGAGAAGTTCTAGGCATGGCAAGTCCGGCCTTTCTGCTGGAGGGGACGAAAGTCCCCTCCCCCTGCTTTGTCGTCGACCTCGATGCCCTGCGCGCCAACATGGCCATACTCGATGGCGTCCAGCGCCGCACCGGCGCCAGAGTGCTGCTGGCGCTCAAGTGCTTTGCGGCCTGGCGCTGCTTTCCGCTGCTCTCGCGGGCGCTGGGGCAGGGCGGTACCCTCTGGGGCACCTGTGCCAGCAGCGTGGACGAGGCGCGACTCGGCAGGGAGGATTTCGGCGGCGAGGTGCACGCCTTTGCGGCCGCCTGGTCCGAGGCCGAGATGCAGGAGCTTGTGGGCCTCGTGGACGCCGTTTCCTTCAACTCGCCCCGCCAGTGGACAAAGTTCAGGGAGCTTGTCCAGCGGGCTCCGCGCCACATAGAGTGCGGCCTGCGCATCAACCCGGAGCACTCCGAGGGGACGGTGCCCATGTACGATCCCTGCTCGCCCACCTCGCGGCTTGGCATCCGACGCAGGAACATGCCGGACGGCATCATGGAGACCGGCATCAGCGGGCTGCACTTCCACACGCTCTGCGAACAGGGGGCCGATGCCCTCGCGCGGACCGTCGAGGCCGTGGAGCGTCAGTTTGCGCCCTTCCTCGAGCGCTGCCAGTGGATCAACTGCGGCGGCGGCCACCACATCACCCGCAAGGGCTACGACCTTGACCTGCTCTGCGAGACGGTCTGCCACCTGCGCGATACCTGGGGCGCCCAGATCTATCTTGAGCCCGGCGAAGCCTGCGCCCTCGATGCGGGCTGGCTGGTCGCCACGGTGCTGGACGTGACGGATGCCGACATGCCGCTCGTGCAGATCGACTCTTCGGCTGCCTGCCACATGCCGGACGTGCTGGAGATGCCCTACACGCCCCGCATCCTCTACGAGCACGGGGGGGCCCTTGTCCACGCAGGCGAGCCCGGCGAGAAGCGCTGGACCTGCCGCATCGGCGGCAAGAGCTGCCTTGCGGGGGACGTGGTCGGCGAGTACAGCTTCGAGCACGAGCTTGCCGAGGGCGAGCGCCTGATTTTCGAGGATATGGCCATCTACAGCATGGTCAAGACCAACACCTTCAACGGCCTGCGCCTGCCGGGCATAGGACTGGCCGAGAACCGCGCAGACGCCGTGGACTTCAGGCTCGTGCGCGAGTTTGGCTACAGCGACTTCCGCACGCGGCTTTCCTGAGGGCGCCAGCAGCAAGGAAGCTCGCGGGCAGGGGCGGCGCTCTTCCCGTAGCTGGAGGCGGAATGCGGGGATCCAGTTTACCGGGAGTCCAGGGAACGTCTGTTCCTTGGCAGTTTCTACGAGAAAAGAGCGGTGGCGCCCTCAGCGATAGAGTCTAATCGCTATGTTGAGGTGGCTGCGCGATGGCAAGGCTTCTCCTCTCGAGAAGATTGCTCGAGCAAGCCCAAATATGCTCAACGTTATCCCCTCTTCTTAAGGGATGTCGGACAACAGCTTGGAATCGTTGAGCTTTTTTAACAAGGATTCAGAGGGCGCACTGAGGACATAATGTGCTTTCGCGATGGCAGAGCTATAGCGCCTTGAATTTTTTATGTTTTTTTGGTTAAGGGTATAAAAGGGGACGCAGTGGTGGATATGAGCATTGCTCCGTTCAGGCAGTCTTGCCCCGCAGGTCTCTTCCTCAGAGAAGCCATCTCTCAACGAGCAGGCATGCTTGGCATCCCTGACAATTCCGATGAGGTACCCTCATGCCTTCTAAAAAGAGGATGACGCTTTCACAACTTATTGAAATTAAACATTTTTTCTAGCACCCCCTGTCTCCCCTTTTTCAGGATGAGGGTGCCGAACACCCTCAAAACATGCGTAGGTCCCCTTTGATCAGAGCGCCGTCGTCCGGCCGAACAGTCTTGGAATAGCAAAATATTTGTTTAAATTCAAGTAGTTGCAATATCTCGTTTTGGGGCTTGCCTTGTCATGATGAAGTCGATGGAGGTTGCTGAGGGTACTTTTTCCAAAGCTAGGGTGGCATGGTTCGTGCAGTCTGCGAGTGGCCAGCTGATACTGAGAGAAAACGAGTCAATGCCTGGAAGGGGGATTCGCTATCGAGGCGGGGCGCATCCTGAAAACGCAGAAAGGCCGCGCCCTTCCCGCATGGCGGGGAGGAACGCGGCCGTGCTGTCGTGATGTGCTTGCGCCTACTGCGCAGCAGGGGCTGCGGCTTCAGGGGCGGCAGGCTGGGCCGGCGTCTGCGGCGCTGCCGGGTCGCTGGCTGCTGGGGCGTCCTGGGCTGGGGAAGCAGGCGAGGGGCTTTCCAGCGCCGGCAGGTCGGCCGGCGTCTGCGGGGCGGGACTCGTCTTGGGCTGGCTGACGCTGGCAACGGCAACGGCATCCTTGGCAAAGCCGCTCCAGGCGCGGGGCTGGCGCCATGCGGGTCTGGCGGAAGCGGGAGAATCGGCAGGCAGGAGCCGGGGCTCGGCTGCCTGCGGGGCCGGAGCCGTCTGCGTGGCCTGGGCCGTCTGAACCTCGTCGCGAGGCGCTGCCGGCGTCTGGGCCGTCTGGACCTCGTCGCGAGGCGCTGCCGGCGTCTGGGCCGTCTGGACCTCGTCGCGAGGCGCTGCCGGCGTCTGAGCCGTCTGGACCGCAGAAGTCTCGGCAGGCTGGGCGGCCTGGATCTCGGCCGCGACAGGAGCCGCAGGCTGGGGACCTTGCGGAGCCTGGGCCTGCAGGGGCGCGCCGTGGCGCACGGGATGCCTGGTCATGAGCTCGCCCGGCTCAGGATCCATGAAGAGCTCGGAATGCATGTATTCGCTGACCGTGACAAAGCGCTGGCAGCCGCCTTCCTTGAGCTGGGAGACGATGCGGGGCAGGTCGTCGACTGTGCGCTTGTGGATGTCGTGGAACAGGAAGATGCCGTGCAGCTTGCCCTTGGGCCAGGGGTAGCCTTCCTCGTTGCGCAGCTGGGAGTAGTCGGCAGGCAGGCGCTTCCAGTCCAGGCTGTCCAGCGACCAGATGATGATGCGATAGCCGAACTTGTCGCAAAGCTCCTGCAGGGCAACGTCGCTGTTGCCGTAAGGCGGGCGCATGGTGACGGGCTCGGCGCCGAGGCTGCGCAGGATCTTGTCTGTCTTGGCGAGCTGCTCCTCCTTGGCCTGGTAGGAGAGCTTGCGCATGTTGGGATGGCTGTAGGAGTGGCTGCCCACTTCGTGGCCTTCGGCGAGCACGCGCTTCACGATGTCGGGATAGTAGGCCGCGTTTTTTCCGAGCTGGAAGAAGGTGGCGGAAATGCCGTAGTAGTCCAGCATGTCCAGCAGGTGGGGCGTGAATATCGACGGGCCGTCGTCGAAGGTGATGGCGCAGAGGTTTTCGCCCATGGGCTGGTTGCTGATGGAGGTGCCTCCGTAGACGGGCGTGGGCTCGGCCTGGGCCTGGCCGGAGCCTGCGGCGAGGAGGCCCAGCGCCAGCAGTCCGCACATGCATTGCTTGACAAATCGAGACATAGGATCCCTCGTGGAGCACGTTTGCGTGCCTAGTTTACAAGGGGGAGTGATTACCACCGCAGGGGCGGGGCCGCAAGCGCCTTCGGGACGGGCTGAAACTTTTTCTGGGCCGGGCGTATTTTTTTGCTTGACTCTTTGGTCCTTGTTCCGTAAAAGTCGATTCCTGCAAGGGCAGTTAGCTCAGCTGGTAGAGCATCGCCTTCACACGGCGGGGGTCGCAAGTTCAAGTCTTGCACTGCCCACCACCTTGCGGAACGGTAGTTAAGTCGGTTTATAACGCCGGCCTGTCACGCCGGAGGCCGTGGGTTCGAGCCCCATCCGTTCCGCCACAGCACATATCGGGAACGCCTTGCATTCCCGTTGAGGCACGGAAGGCCGCTGTCCGTGCCAGCACATAGCGGCAATGCGGAACGGTAGTTAAGTCGGTTTATAACGCCGGCCTGTCACGCCGGAGGCCGTGGGTTCGAGCCCCATCCGTTCCGCCAAATTTCCGAAGAAGGATCTGGATCGCACGATTCAGATCCTTCTTTTTTGCGTTCTGTCACAGGTTGGCCTAGCGGAGGGCCACAGGCGCAAAGCGCTCTGGGGGATCCGGGGCGCCCGGTCGATGAACCGGACGGCCCCGCAGGGCCCTTCAAGGCGCCGGTGCAGGCGAAGCGCTGGCATGGCGGGGCTTGCCCTGCACAGCGCTTCGGCGGGAAGAGCTATTTCTCGGAGGGACTGGCGGACGTGCCGAGGAGGCGGTTCTTCAGCCTGTCCCTGGCGCGGAGCAGGGAACGGCCCTGCTGGCTTTTGCCAGAGCGTGCTTCCCTGGCCAGCCTGCCGCCGACGCAGATGAGGTCCTGTTCGGATTCGCCGGCGGCCTGGGTGCCCTCGGCCACGATGCAGACGAGGTTCAGCAGATAGGCGAGAGCGGCTCCGCAGGAGACGGCGCACACCAGCAGCGCGGCTGCGAGAAGCTTGAGTCGGGACGTCATGCTTTCCTCCTTGTTTTGGGTGTGGCTGACAGCGTGCCGGTCTGTGCAGTCGGGCTTCCGCTAGAACTCGTACTTGACGAGCACAGCGCCGCTGACGCCCTTCTGCACGCCGGTCTGGGCCGTGGCGCCGATGTCGACGGAGAGCCCGCTGTCCTTGAGGCCGTTGAGCGAGAGGCCGAATCCGAAGGAGGCCGTGTCGCCCCTGAGCGAGCTTTCGGGCGTCTTGAGCCCGAAGGCGCGGGCTCCTGCCCGACCGTCGAACTCCCGCTCCAGAGAGGCGGAGACGTAGGGCGAGCAGGGTTTTCCCTCAAAGAGGGAGGCCTTGGCCGTGAACTTGAGGCGCGAGGAGTCGGCGCTCCTGAATTCGTAGGGATCGCTTGCCACGTGGGCCGAACCGCCCCAGAGGCGTGTCCAGAACCAGCGGGCGCCGAGGTCGAGGGTGAGCTGGTCCGAGACGGGCAGGCGCCAGCCGAGGCCTGCGTGGCATGCCGTGTAGGGTCTGGCGACGTCGTAGGATGCCCGCCTGCCCGTGAAGCCGTCGGCCATGTCCTCTGTCTTCCAGAGCGTCTCGAGGGTGCCGGCGCGGAAGGAGGCTTCGGCGTAGAGGCCCTTGATCCAGGCGCTCTTGAAGTCTAGGCGGGAGAGCAGGCCTGCGCCCAGATGAGAGAGGCGCCCTGTTCCGCTGACAGGAGCCTCCCCGGCGAAGCTGTGGTCCGTGGCAAGCCTGCTCTTGCCGGCCTCGAAGAAGGGGCCGATGGCGAAGCAGAGATCCGGCGTGGTGACCACGCCGGCAATGCCGGCCGTCAGGTGCGTGGGCGCCAGTCTGGCATGGGCGCCCTTGCTGTGGACCATGCCGGACGAGACGGCGGCGAAGGGGACGAAGGCGAGGCGGGGAGCATTGCTGGGGATGGCCTGCCGCAGGCTCTCCATGGTCCTGCCGGCAACGAGGTCGCCCGCCGTGTTGAGGTGGACAAGGCCAGCTGCAGATCCTGTCGCGATGGCCTTGGTGCGCTGGGACACCCGGGGCTTTGGTGCCGGCAGCAGGCGCAGGGGAGCTGGCGCGGGCGAGGCCTGCGGCTGCACCCTGGTCTTCGCTTCCTGCTTCCCGCTCTTCGCGGCGTTCTTTCTTCTGGCTTCCTTCTTCACTTCCTTCTTCACTTCCCTCTTGACTTCCTTCTTGGCGTCCCGGCCGTTATCCTGCCCGTCCTTCTTCTGGAGCGCCTTGTCCTGCTGTTCCGGCGCAGGGTCGGACTTGGGCTCTTCCTTCGTGCCCGGCGCAGGTTCCTGGTCAGGCTTGGCCTGCGGGACAGGTGCTGGGTCCGGTTCCTGCGGGGGGAGAGGCTGTTGCGGTGCAGGTGCTGGGTCCGGTTTCTGCTGGGGCGCAGGTGCAGGCTCCTGCTGCGGTTCGGGTTCGGGATCCTGCCGGGGAGCAGGCTGGGGCTCCGGTTCCGGGTCGGCGTTCTTTGCCGCCGTGCCGGCAAAGACAACGTCGACGTGCTGCGCGCTTGCCACGATGTCGGCCTGGTATTCCAGGCTCACGCCCTGCGTGACGGTGAGGCCTTCGGCAAGCTTGAGCGGGGTGCCGGTGAGCATGGCGCCGTTGACTTTGAAGGCGCCGGAAAGCTCGGTCAGCAGGTGGGCCGTGCGGCCAGCGGCTATGCCCGCATCGCTGGAAAGGGCGACCGTGAACTTGGGATTGTGGCCAAGGTCGGTCGTCCCGCCGGAATTGGCGATGAGGAGCACGGAGGAGCCGTTCTCGAAGGCCGTGTCACCGAGCCGGAAGTCGTAGACGCTGAAGTTCGCGATGCTGGCGGTCCGGAGGTTGGCTGCATCGTAGATGCGGAGCGTGTTGTCGCTGCGCAGATCCGCTGCCGGAGAGGCGCCTTCTTCAAGCCCCAGCGCCAGTCCGCCGTAGAGGGAGACGTTGTCGAAGACGGGGGCGCCGCTGATGGTGACGGCATTGCCTGTGGCCGAAGCGTCTTCGCAGTTCCCCTCTGCCGCGCCGCCGGCGATGACGGCGTTGGTGAAGGTTCCTCCGCTGATGCTGACGCTGTTGCTCTGGGCTGAGCCGAACTCGCTGCGGCCACCGGCGATGACGGCGTTGGTGAAGGTTCCTCCGCTGATGCTGACGCTGTTGTTCTGGGCTGAGCCGAACTCGCTGCGGCCGCCGGCGATGAAGGCGTTGCTGAAGTAGCCGTTTCCGATGCTGACCCTGTTCTTCTCCGCCGTGCCGAAGAGGCTGTAGCCGCCGGCGATGAGGATATGGCTGAAGGTGCCGCTGTAGATGTCGATGCTGTTGTTCCTGGCGATGCCGAAGAAGTCGTAAGTGCATCCGCCGGTAAGCTCGGCGTAGGAGTCGGGATCCAGCTCGCTTCCCAGAACGCCTCCGCCGTAGATGAAGACGGCGTTGTCCTCGGCGTTGCCTTCGGTGTTGACAAGGCCTGCCGCAGCCTGGGTCTGGGCAAAGCCGCTCTCGATGACAAGCGTGTTGCCCACGGCATTGGCATAGTCGGCATAGCCGGCGTAGACGGGGCCGACGTTGGTCCCGGCGCTGGTCCTGAGCACGAGGGTGTTGCCTGAGACGGGGTCGCGGCTGGTGAGGCCGTCGGCTGCGTAGTAGGCCTCGAAGCCCTGGCTGGCGAGTGCGTCGTCGACGTCGAGGCTGGTGTTCTGTGCTGGTCTGTTCGGGCTGGCGGTGATGCCGTAGACTTTCGAGCCGTCGGTGTTCGTCTCGTAGGCGCCGGCGTCCGTGCCGCCGGCGGGGCAGATCATCGAGGACAGGAGAAGAGGAAGAATGGTTTCCCTGCGCATGGCGTGGTCCTCCTGCGGCTAGAAGCTGGGGTAGGGGATCACGTCGAAGAGGCGCCCTTTCAGCTTGTCCTTTTCCTTGAGCAGGCGCCTGGTGCCGTCCATGCGCTGGCCGCGCTCGGCAAGGGGTCTTGCCTTTCCGGCCTTGCTGGCCCTGCTCTGCTCGACAGCCGTCTTGACAAAGCGGGTGCTGTTGAGTTCGTCGCCGAAGCTGCGGAGGCTGAAGGGCTGGGCAAAGTAGCAGGCCGAAGACGCAAGGACGGCGCAGCAGAGCCCCCTCGAGGCGAGGGCGGCAAGATGGGAGGTCTTGAAAATTCTCACGAGAAGCTCCTTGAGGTTGATTTGGCCACGGGGCCTGCTTCCGTTGTACGATGCGGGCAAGTCTGTGGACAAAGCGGAGCTGCGGTTCAAAAGTGTCATTTTACAATTTTGAGTTTTTTTGCCTGCCTCCAGGACAGGGCGAAAATCCTTGGGAGACGGGGCTCCAGAGGCTGTCAAGAGGGTATTTTTTCGGATCTTTGCGGAGGTGGTTGACAAGCATGGCCAAGGAGGGCGCGGCGCTTGGCCACGGCTGGGCAAAAAGCAAGGGCCCGCCCAGACGCTGCCTGCGTCCGGACGGGCCCCTGTACGTGACGTACGCTATGCGGGGCTATCGCGAGCCCTTGGGGAAGAGCACGACGCCCACGGTCTTCAGGATGATGACGATGTCCAGCAGCAGGGACATGTTCTTGATGTAGTAGAGGTCGTACTCGAGCTTGTGCAGGGCGTCCTCCTGCGAGGCGCCGTAGGGGTAGCAGACCTGAGCCCAGCCGGTGAGGCCGGGCTTCACGGTGTGCCTGAGGCTGTAGTAGGGAATGTCCTTCTTGAGCTGGGTGACGAAGGCCATGCGTTCGGGGCGGGGGCCGATGAAGCTCATGTCGCCCTTGAGTATGTTCCAAAGCTGGGGCAGCTCGTCGATGCGCACCTTGCGGATGAAGCGGCCGATGCGGGTCACGCGGTCGTCGTGCTCCCTGGCCCAGACGGCGCCGTTCTTTTCGGCGTCGGTGCGCATGGAGCGGAACTTGTAGACCGTGAACTCCTTCTCGAAGAGGCCCACGCGGTCCTGCTTGTAGATGACGGGTCCCTTGGACTCCATGCGTATGGCGATGGCCGTGGCGAGCATGATGGGCGCGGCAGGGATGAAGATCAGGATGGAGATGATGACGTCGAGGGCGCGCTTGAGGCGGCGCAGGGAGCCTCGGGTGTTGAGGTTGAAGCCCTCGGTCTGCAGGAGCCACTCCTCGGTGATCTGGGTGATGGGCAGGCGCTTGACCACGTGCTCGTAGAAGCTGCGCAGGTCGACGACCATGGCGCCGGCGAGCTTGGCCTCCAGCAGGGCGTGGGCGATGTCGTCGTCGATGGGCGCGTCAGGCAGAAGCAGGATCATGGTCGCGCCGCTGGACTTGGCCGCGTCCAGCACGTCGAAGGGCGCGCCCAGGCAGGGACCGGCGTCGGGATCCATGTCCTTCTCGCCGACGTAGCCTATGATGTTGGCTTCGGGCAGGCCCTCGCGGAGGAGCTGGCGTATCTTGCCGGCCCTGTCCACGCCCACGAGGAGGATGCGCAGGGGATGCGTCAGCTTGTCGGCGTTTCGGTAGTAGAGGTAGCGCCAGCCGAGGCAGAGCAGGCAGGAGAGCGCAAAGAGCAGGGCTATGGTCGCCCTGTCGAAGCGCCAGTGCTGGAAGGTGTAGGAGCAGGTCGCCGAGCTGATGATGCCGAGGGTGCAGGCGACCAGCACCCGGCCCATGGTTTCCTTGAAGTCCTCGTGGCCGACGCTGTAGGCGTCGAGGATGTAGAAGAAGAGCAGGTAGAAGAAAAAGGTGAACAGGCTGGCGCCGGTATAGTCCTTGAAGACGTTGAGTTCCGGGGACAGGGTGGTCAGCTCGCACACCAGCAGGGCCGCCAGGAGGCAGCCGAAGTCGATGGCCTGCATGAGCCCGCGCCTGTAGTTGCTGATCATGGATATCTCTCCTCGCCATGCGCCTTAGGCCGGCACATGCATGTCCTTCAGTATGTTCCGGGCCACGGTTTCGGCATCGAATTCCGCTTCGGCCATCCTGCGGCCCTCTGCGCCCATGGCGCGGGCAAGTTCGGGCTCCTTGAGGAAGCGCTCCATGGCGCGGGCCAGGGCCGGCGGGTTCTTGGCCGGCACGAGGAAGCCGTTGACGCCGTCGCGCACGACTTCGCGGCAGCCGGGCACGTCCGTCACGACGGTTGCCCTGCCCATGCTCATGGCCTCCATGACGGCCGTGGGCGTGCCTTCGCGCCAGGAGGGCAGGACGAGGACGCTGCAGGCCGCAACGTGCGGCCGCACGTCCTTGGCCTCGCCGAGGTATTCAACGGCGCCGTCGCTGGCCCACTGGGCAATTTCCTCAGCGGAGATGCTTCCGAGGCCCTGCTCCCTGGGGCCGAGCGCCTGGAAGCGGGCGCGGGGCCATTGTCGCTTCAGCATGGCGGCCGCTTCGGCGAACTCGCGGTAGCCCTTGGCCTCGAGCAGGCGACCCACCACGAGGAAGGTGAAGTCTTCCCCTTCGGGCAGGGGGCGCTGGTCGAAGCGCGCGACGTCGACGCCTGTGCCTCTGGCAAAGAGCACGCGGGCGCCGTCCTGGAGAATGCCGGCCTTGCGGAAGAGCGCAGCGTCGTCCCTGTTCTGGAAGAAGACGCCCTCGATGTGCTGGAGCGCCATGCGGTACAGGGCGATGCTGAGGCGGTTGATGCACTTCTTGAAGAAGGAGTCCGCCTCGAAGGCGTAGCCGAGCCCGGTGATGGTGGCGTAGATGTGCCTGACGCCGGCGCGCTTGGCTGCCATGCAGCCGTAGATGACGGGCTTGATGGTGGACGCGAAGAGCAGATCCGGCCGCTCGGCCTTGAAGACGCGCTCAAGGTCGAAGTAGGTCGCGATGTCGCGCACGGGATTGACGCCCTTGCGGTCGAGTCGGTAGTTGACGATGCGGACGCCGAGCTCCCGCAGGCTCTGTTCCGTTGCGGGATCGCCGTCCGGCAGAAGGCAGAAGACGGCGTGTCCGGCAGCCAGCATCTGCCGCATCAGCACCTTCCAGAACAGGAAGACCGCCCTTGCCTGGTTCCCAAGAACACAGATTTTCATCGCAGCACGTTCCTTTGCGCCGTCCCTCCCGGCTAGACCGGCGGGGGCTGCGCCGAAATGCCTAAAAACGGCGTCAACCTACTAAAAAAAGGACAGGGTGAAAAGCGCCGGAAGCGGGCTCCAAGGCAGACAGAGACAGAGCTGGCCTTGCTTTACATCAAGGGGGGCTCAGGCTAGATTGCCGCATCCTGGGCAGGGGGCCAGAGGCTTCCTTCCCTCCTCCCCACGCAAGCAAAACAACAGTCGAGGATTGCATATGACTCAGTATGAACAGCTGCGCAAAGAAATGCAGGAACACCCGTCCTACTGGCTCGTCACAGGCTGCGCCGGCTTCATCGGCTCCAACCTCCTCGAGCACCTGCTGAAGCTGGGGCAGAAGGTTGTCGGTCTCGACAACTTCCTCACCGGCTACCAGAAGAACCTGGACATGGTCGAGGCGATTGTGGGACCCGAAGCCTGGAAGAACTTCCACTTCATCGAAGGAGACATCCGCGATCTCGACACCTGCCACGGTGCGGTCAGCGGCGTCGACCACGTGCTGCACGAGGCCGCCCTCGGCTCCGTTCCGCGCTCCATCGACGATCCCCTCCTCTCCAACAGCTGCAATATCGACGGCTTCCTCAACATGATCGTCGCCTCCCGCGACGCCGGCGTGAAGAGCTTCGTCTACGCGGCCTCCTCCTCCACCTACGGCGACTCCACGGAGCTGCCCAAGGTCGAGGACAAGATAGGCCATCCCCTCTCTCCCTACGCGGTGACCAAGTACGTCGACGAACTCTATGCCGACGTGTTTGCCCGCTGCTACGGCTTCACCTCCGTGGGCCTGCGCTACTTCAACGTCTTCGGCCAGCGCCAGGATCCCTTCGGCGCCTATGCGGCCGTCATACCCCAGTGGTTCGCCAGCCTCATCCGTCGCGAGACCGTCTACGTCAACGGCGACGGCGAGACCAGCCGCGACTTCTGCTACATCGACAACGTCGTGCAGGCCAACCTCCTCGCCAGCTTCGCTAAGGACGAGGCCCGCAACCAGATCTACAACGTGGCCTTCGGCCAGCGCACCACCCTGAACGAACTCTTCGATCTCATCAAGGAAGAGGTTGTGCGCCACAAGCCCGAAGCCTCGGACGCCAAGCCCACCTACCGCGACTTCCGCGCGGGCGACGTGCGCCACTCGCTGGCCGACGTCTCCAAGGCGGCCAGGCTCCTCGGCTACGAGCCCAAGTTCGACGTCCGCCAGGGCCTGCGCCTTGCCGGCGACTGGTACAGCGCCAATCTCTAGGCGCGCGCCGCTTGCCAAGAAATCTAAAGGGGCGGGGGCCTTGCGGCCTCCGCCCCTTGCTGATCCTGCGTTGTTCCTGCGCCGGCAGGAAAATCCTAGAGGGCGAAGTCGGCGGTCTCGCCGGGCTTCATGTGCAGGTGGCGGCACTTGGGAGCGAGCTCGGCGAGCGCCTTGGCGAAGGGTTCGTCCGACTGGGCCAGAACCGGGAAGGTCCCCCAGTGCATGGGCACGGCGGCCGCGCACTTCAAAAGGCCGCAGGCCATGGCGGCCTGCCTGCCGTCCATGGTGTAGTGTCCGCCCGTGGGCAGCAGGGCGACGTCGATGCGGAAGAGCTTGCCCCAGAGGGCCATGTCGCCGAAGACGCAGGTGTCGCCGGCGTGGTAGACCGTCAGGCCGTCGGGCATCTCGACGATGTAGCCGCAGGGGCTGGCCGATTCGCTCGAGTGGAAGGCCTGGGTCATGGTGACGGTGGCGCCCTTGCAGGAGATGGCGCCGCCGACGTTGAATCCGCCGCCTATGACCTGCTGGGCCGGAATGCCTTGGGCCTGCAGCTTGCCGGCAGTGCCCACGATGGTGCCGAGGCTGGCGCCGGTGCTTTTGCAGATTTTGACGGCGCTGCCAACGTGGTCGCCGTGATCGTGCGTGACAAGCACCAGGTCGACGCCGTCCTTGACGGCTGCCTCCTCCATGGCGGGGTCGGTAAAGAAGGGATCGATGAGAATGCTGACGTCGGTGTGCTCGAGGCGGAAGGCCGCGTGTCCGTACCAGGTGATGCTGCTCATGCGTGTGGTCCTCGCTGCAAAAGGGAAGGGCGGATGGAAAAAGCCTGCCGCCATGATAGCAGGACTTGCGGCAAAGGAAAATCACGCCTGCGGACCGCAGGCTCCGGCAGGATTCAGCAGGCGCGTCCCCGGCGTGCAAGTTGACAAAGACGCCGGGAATTCTTTAGTAGAGTGCTCAGCGTGCGTCCGTAGCTCAGTTGGATAGAGCGTTTGCCTCCGGAGCAAAAGGCCGTGAGTTCGAATCTCGCCGGACGCACCAGACATTTCGGGCGCTTTGCGGAACTGCTGCAGGCGCCTTTGTGCTTTGGTGGCGCAGGCATGGAGTATGCGCACACGCATCGCCTTGCGCGCATCTTTGCCTGCGTGTCGATGCACGGCCTTGCCAGGGGCGACGCCTCTGCAGAGCGGCAGGGCGCGAAGGCTGAAGCGTGCCGGCCCCTGCCGGCGTATGGCCGCTATCCTGCCTGCTCGATGCTGTCCAGCGTCTTGGCGAGCGTCTCCTCGTCTTCGCCCTGCACGGCCATGAAGATCCACTTTCCGTCCTCCACCGAGGAGGTGGCTATGGTCCGCATGCCGTCGCAGTGGCCGGAGAGGAAGCAGGTGCCGTCGGCGTCCTGGCTGGAGAAGCGCAGGCCCGTGCTGCGGGCGACGTTCCTGGCGATCTGCTCGGCGCTTTGGCCCCCGGTCTGGAGTATGGCGGCCGTCAGCGTGGATCGGCCGTTGCCGGCAACGATGCGCACGCCGCCATGGATCGCCTCGGCGCTCCAGCCCTCGGGGACGCTGATCTTGAAGCGGTCGCCATCGAGGCCGAAGACCTGCTTTGGGGACTCGGCAAGCTGTTCCGGCTTCGCGGCAGGCTCAGGCGTCTCGGCGAGCGCGGCCAGCGGGGCGTCGTTCTCCCAGTTGCCGAGAATATGCATGTTGCTGAGGATGAGGCTGTCTATGTCGGCAAGGGGGTCAGCGAGAGCGTGCGCCGGAGCGCAGAGCAGGGAAGCGGAAAGGAGCAGGGCGGCTGTCTTGAGCATGTCTTGTCGGCGATCTTGCTGCAGGGCAGGCATGTCGCCGCCTCCTGTGGCTTGCTGGGGGTGCTGCGGCTAGGGATTGACGGGTTCGCCGGAGGCGTCCGTTGCTTGAGGCATACTGGCATCGGCTGGCTCGGCCGCGGAAGCCTTGTCTGCGGCCGGCGTGGCGGCCGAGGATTCCTGAAGATTGGCTGGATGGGACTTGACGACCGCCTTCCCCCTCAGCGAGTCGGCTATCTTGGCGACAGTCTCCATGTCCTTGCCGGACATGGTGCAGGATGCGTAGCGCTCTTCCTCCACGAAAAGTACAAGGGCCTTGCGCTGATCGCCCTCCGCTTCGCCGTGCATGGTGTAGAGGCCGGGTCCCTTCTTGGCCACCTTGCTGAAGCCCCGCTTCGTAGAAACGGACTGGGCTATCTGATCGGCCGTCCTGCCTTTGACATCGCCGACGTTGATGGAGAGGAAGGTGGTCTTGTCGCGATCGGCGAGGTCGACGCCCGAGGACGTGGGGGTCGCTTGCCAGTCCTTGGGAACGTCGATGGTGAAGCGGGCTGCGGCGGGACCGAACTCGTGGACATCGGCAAGGGCAGAGCCTGCGGAGCCCATGCTGAGCAGACAAAGCAGGGGGACGAGAAGCTGTTTCATTTTCAATGGGTTAAGTTAAGGGTTGGCGAGCTTTTGAAAGCCTCGCGGGGCTTCATGCCCACGCAGGCTCCCTTATACTGAACCTGCAGGCACGGCTGCAATAGGGGGGCGTAAAGCTGCGCAAGGCAGCCCTGCCGGCATATTTCCTTCGAACAGCAAAGACGCCTTCGAACAGCGAAGGCACCTTGCGGCCGCTGGTGGCGCGGGCGGAAGGCGCCTTGAACTGGATGCATGCGGCAGGCGGCGCGGGAGGCCTACTGCGCGAGGCGGAAGGAGTCGATGATGCGGCGGATCGCGTCAGCATCGTTGCCGGCCATGGAGAACATGACGAAGATCTTGCCGGCAACGGTGATGGTGATGCCGACCTTGGTGCCGTCCTTGACGCCGGTGACGAAGCAGTTGCTGTCGTTCTTGCGCCTGACTTCCTTGAGGCCCGTCTTCTGGGCGACGCTCTTGGCGATCTGTTCGGCGGAGAGGCCCTTGTTGTCGTCGATGATGGCCGCAATGCTGTTCTGGCGGTCGCGGCTGACCATCTGCACGCCGTTCTTCAGGGCCTTGGCCGTCCAGCCTTCGGGCACGTCGATGGTGAAGCGGGAGAAGCTGGGGCCGAATTCCTGAACGGCCGCCTGGCAAGCCCCTGCCAGCAGCAGGCAGAGTGAGCAGAGCAGAGATGCGATCAGAGCTTTCATGAACGAATCCCTTCAAACGAGATGCCCAGAGGAGGAGGCTACTGCAGCGAGTCGAGCGGCCCGCTGGCCTTTTCGATGTCGCCTGCCATGACGATGACGACGGCGAGATCGCCCTCGACGGTGACCGCAACGACGATGGGCACGCCGTCCCTGGTGCCGGACATGGCATAGTTGCCGTCTTCCTTGCCAAGCTCCTTGGCGTCCTGCATGCCGGACTTCTGAACGACGGCCTTGCACAAGGCTTCCGCGCTGGCGCCCCCCGATTTGACGTTGGTCACGGCGAGGCTGCAGGTGCCGCCTTGATCGGCAAGCTGGACGCCGCCCTCGGTGGCCTTGGCTGTCCAGCCCTTGGGCACGTCGATGGTGAAGCGGGAAAAGTCGGGGCCGAATTCCTGAACGGCAGCCTGGGATCCGCCTGCCGTCAGCAGGCAGGCTGCACAGAGTAGGGATGCGAGCAGAGCTTTCATGGCTGTCTCCTTGGGGGGCTGGGGGATGCGTGGAAATGGCTGCTCAGGCTTCGTCGCCCGCTGCCGGCTCCTGGGCAAGCGCCGTGAGGTCGTAGTCGCCGCTGTCTTCGACGTCGGCGCAAACGACGGCGCCGGGCTGGGTGCCGGGCCCGCTCACGTAGGTGACGCCGTCCACTTCGGGCGCCTGGAACCAGGCCCTGCCGTTGTGGAGGCCCGGCCACTCGGGATTGGCCTCGTCGACCAGCACGTCCATGGTCTGGCCCCGGAAGCCTTCGAGGAACTGGGCGCTGATGTCCTGCTGCAGGGCCATGAGGGCGTTGCGTCGCTCGTCCTTGACCTCCTGCGGGATCTGGTCAGGGAGTTCGGCCGCCTTGGAGCCCTCTTCAGGCCAGTAGGTGAAGACGCCAAGGTGGGTGAAGCGGGTCTTTTCGACGAAGCGGCAGAGGTGTTCGAAGTGGGCCTCGGTTTCGCCGGGATAGCCCACGATGAGGGTCGTGCGCAGGGCGGCCTCGGGAATGGCCTCCCGGATCATCCCGCAGACGCGTTCGGGATCGGCATCGAAGGGACGTCCCATGCGCTTGAGGACGTCGGGATGGCTGTGCTGCAGGGGGATGTCGAAATAGGGAAGCACCGGTCCGGCGTCCTTGACGGTCTGGAGCAGATCCTTCGTTATCCCCTTGGGGTAGAGGTAGAGCATGCGCAGCCAGAAGAGGCCGTCGAGGCCGGCAAGCTCCCTGACAAGCGCCGGCAGCCCTTCCTGTCCGGGCTGGAGGTCCTGCCCGTAGTCCGTGAGGTCCTGGGCGACGAGATCGAGCTCCTTGACGCCTGTGGCCAGCAGGCTCCTGGCCTCGGCCGCGATGTCTTCGACGGGCCGCGAGCGCAGGCCGCCCCGGATGGCAGGGATGGTGCAGAAGGCGCACCTGTGCCGGCAGCCCTCGGCGACCTTGAGCCAGGCGTAGGAGGGACAGCCCGAGAGCAGGCGCCCCGACGGGGCGCAGGCGCCAAGGCCGAGCCGTTCGCGGATCATGTCCGGCCAGCGGGGAAGATCCTTTGTTGCCAGCCAGAGGTCGACCTCAGGGATCTCCTGCTGGAGGTCCTTGATGCCGTAGCGGCCGACGACGCAGCCGCCGACGGCGACGAGGGGTCGTCGCTTGAGCCCTTCGGTGTCGCGCACGGCTTCGAGGATGGCGTCCACGGACTCCTTGACGGCAGGCTCGATGAAGCCGCAGGTGTTGATGAAGACGAGGTCGGCCCTGCGGATGTCCCGGCATTCGGCGATGCCGGCACCGAGGCTGCCGAGCAGGGTCTCGGTGTCGACGCGGTTCTTCGGACAGCCGAGGCTCCGGCACCAGACGGACAGGAATCCCTGGGGCTTGCGCCCGCGCACGGAGAGGGGACGGCTCAGGTGAAAAACGGGGCTGGTCATGGCAGTCCTTGCAGACGGTTTGTCCGGCTTGAAGTAGAGGCGATGTGCCGAGCTATCGCACAGCAGGTCGCAAAAGGCAAAGACGCCTGCCCCAAGCCCGCTCAGGAGTCCTGCCTGCGACGCTCGCCGAAGGCGCTTTCGAGGAAGCGCACGTGCTCCGGCTCAACGAGCAGGAGGCGGTCCAGGCCTATGCGCTGGGGATCCGTCGCGAAGCCGAATTCGGGAATGCTGCGCACGGCGTTTTCCTGGATGCTGCAGTCGTAGAGTTCGAGGCTGTCTCCTTCGACTGCGCGCGCGGCGGTCCAGTGGCGGACCAGCGCAGGGCCTCCCGGGATGAGGAAGCGCTGGAAGCGGATGATGGCCGTGCGGCCAGGACTGGAGAGCCAGTCCTCCAGCGCGGCCCAGAGCGCTTCGGGAGAAACGGTGCCTCCTGCGCCTGCAGGGAAGGGCCTGTGCTGGCGCAAGGGGTACCTTGCTTGGCACCTTGCCGTCACGTCGTCCACCAGAAAGGCGTAGTCCGTCGTCTGGGCAAGCACAGCGCGGAAGGCTTCGGGGCTGGCGGCGAGGCTTGCGAGCGTGTCCGCAAAGATGGCGGCCGCATCCTGGACCCGCAGGCTGAAGATCAGCCGGCAGGCGTTGAGCACGGCGTACACGGCGCAGAAGCGGTCGAGCTGGCCCTGGAAGAGGGGGCGGGGCGGGAGAGCGTTGCGGGACATGTCGAGCCTCGTGCTGGATCGGAAAAGGTGGCGCCCAAAGGGGCAGGAGCCTTCCCTGGCAGGGCCAGAATGCGCGCTGGCCTGCCCTCGCGTCAAGGCGGGGCCGCATGCCGAAAAGAGGTGAGCTTTGCCGCAAAGTCTGCTATACGAAGCGCCGTCAGGAGGGCGTCCGCCTGTCCTCCCTCTCGCGCTAGGCTCGTCCTTGCGCGCACTATCCTTACCTGAAGGCAATCACGATATGCAGATAGTCAAAACAGCCAAAGAGCTTTCCGAGCTGTGCCGCTCCTGGCACAAGGACGGCCAGACCGTGGCCCTGGTGCCGACCATGGGCTACTACCACGACGGCCACGCGGCCCTCATGGACAAGGCGCGCGGCCTTGGCGACAAGGTTGTCGTCAGCCTCTTCGTCAATCCCACGCAGTTCGGTCCCAACGAGGACTACGCCTCCTATCCGCGCGACTTCGAGCGCGACCGCGCCGTGGCCGAAGCGCATGGCGCAGACGCCCTCTTTGCGCCCGAGCCCGCCGAGCTCTACGCGCCCGATGCAGCTACCTGGGTCGAAGTGCCCGAGATGAGCACCGTGCTCTGCGGCGCCTCCCGCCCCATCCACTTCCGGGGCGTGTGCACCGTCTGCACCAAGCTCTTCATGCTCACCCAGGCCGACTACGCCGTATTCGGCGAGAAGGACTGGCAGCAGCAGGCCATTCTGCGTCGCATGGTCCGCGACCTCTTCTATCCCGTGACCATCGTCTCCGTGCCCATCCAGCGGGCTGAAGACGGCCTCGCCCTCTCCTCCAGAAACGTCTACCTCACCGAGGAGGAGCGCGCCCAGGCTCCCGAGATCCAGGCCGGCCTGCGCTATGCCAGAAGCCTCGTGGAGCAGGGCGAGACCCGCGTTTCCGTCCTCAGGGATGCGGTGCTGCGTCGCTGGGCGTCGCGTCTGCCCCTCGGTCGCCTCGACTACCTCTACGTGGTCGATCCCGTAAGCCTGGCCACGCTGGACGAGGTCAAGGGTCCGGCCCTCATGGCCTGCGCCGTGAAAGTGGGCAAGGCCCGCCTCATCGACAACATTCTGCTCAAGTAGCGCCTCCCTGGAGGAGGCCATGCTCTTTAGCGGCGCGGCGCCGGACCCTGCTCCGGCGCCGCGCCTGCCGTGCCGGGGGTTCTTCGCGCAGGCGGGGAAGGCCCGGGCCCCGAAGGAGGCCAGCCATGCCAGGCAACAGCTTTGGAGAACTCTTCCGCGTCACCACCTTCGGCGAGTCCCACGGCACAGCCCTCGGAGGCGTCGTCGACGGCTGCCCCGCAGGCCTGGCGCTGTCGGAAGCCGACATGCAGCGCGCCCTCGACAGGCGCAAGCCCGGCCAGGGCCTCTCGGCCACCAGCCGTAAAGAGTCCGATGCGGTGGAGATACTCTCCGGCGTCTTCGAGGGGCTGACCACGGGCACGCCCATCGCCTTCATGGTGCGCAACGAGAACCAGCGCTCCAGGGACTACGAGAGCCTGCGCCGCGTCTTCCGCCCGGGCCATGCCGACTGGGGCTTCCAGCAGAAATTCGGCCTGCGCGACCACCGCGGGGGCGGCCGGTCCTCGGGTCGCGAGACCATTGGCCGCGTGGCCGCCGGCGCCGTGGCCGACATGCTGCTGGCCGGCGAGGGCATTTCCGTCATGGCAGCTGCCGTCGAGCTTGGCGGCATAGCCTGCCGGGAGCTCGACCTCGAGGGCGCGCTGGCGCGCCCCTACTTTGCCGCCAGCGACGAGGCGCCTGCCCTCTGGGACGAGCGCGTGCGCGAAGCCAGGGGCCAGGGCGACACGCTCGGGGGCCTTGTGCGCATCGAGGCGCGCGGCGTGCCGGCCGGACTCGGCGAGCCCGTCTTTGGCAAGCTCGACGCCATGTTTGCCTGCGCCCTTATGGGCGTCGGCGCCGTGAAGGGCGTTGAGGTCGGCGACGGCTTTGCGGCGGCCCGGGCCACGGGCAGAACCAACAACGATCCCCTCCTGCCGGGCGGTCGCTTTGCCTCCAACCATGCCGGCGGCATTCTCGGCGGCATCTCGAGCGGCCAGGACATCGTCCTCACGGCGGCCGTCAAGCCCATACCCTCTATCGCCGTCGAGCAGGACACCGTGGACCTCGACGGCAATCCCGCAAGGGTCAAGGTCGGCGGGCGGCACGACCTCTGCGCCATACCGCGCATCGTGCCTGTGCTCAGGGCCATGGCCTCGCTGGTGCTGGCGGACGCGCTGCTCCTGCAGCGCCGCCTTGGGAGGGCCTGATGGATGCTCTCCAGCCCGCGCCCGGCCTGCCTGCCGAAGACCAGGAGCTGACTTTCGGGGGGACTATAGACCGCGTCATCTACCAGAACGCCGAGAACGGCTACGCCGTGCTCTGCGTCGTGCCCGACGCCAAGCATGCCGGCAGGGGCGGCTTTCCCAAGGACAAGCTCACCTGCACCGGCACCCTGCCCAATCCCCAGGGCGGCATGAAGATAGCCTTCACGGGCCGCTGGGTGGAGACGCGCAAGTTCGGTCGCCAGTTTGCCTTCACAGGCTACGAGGAGCAGATCCCCACCTCCGAGGCAGGCCTCATCGCCTACCTTTCCTCCGGCCTCATCAAGGGCGTCGGGGCGGATCTGGCCAAGCGCATCGTCAAGGCCTTCGGCCAGGACACGGTCCGCGTGCTCGACACCCAGCCGGACAGCCTGCTCAAGGTCAAGGGGATAGGAAAGAAGAACATCGAGATGATCAAGGAGAGCTGGACGGAGCACAGGTGCATGAGCGACCTCATGCAGGCCCTCCAGCCCTACGGCATCTCTCCGGCCTACGGTCTGCGCATCTTCGCCGAGTACGGTCCGGAATCCCTTGAAGTGGTGCGCGCCAATCCCTACCGCCTGGCCATGGACATCCGGGGCATAGGCTTTGTCATTGCCGACAAGATTGCCATGAAGCTCGGCGTCGAGGGGGATGCCCCCCTGCGCGTGCAGGCAGGCTGTCTCTACGTGCTCCAGCAGGCCTCGGAGAGCGGGGACGTGTACATGCCCCAGTCGAGGCTGATAGAGCAGGCGAAAAAGACCCTCGGCGTGGGGGCGGAGGCCATCCTCGACGCCCTGCGCCAGCTTGCGGAGGAGGAACGCGTCTGCATCGAGGATCTGGGATGCGCATGCCCGGCGCAGGAAGAAGGCGACGGCGACAGTGACGATGCCGAAGACGGCGACGGGGAGCATGCCGCCCCCGCCACGGAGAAGGCCGTCTATCTCAAGATCTACTACACCTGCGAGTGCAAGACGGGCTTCTACCTCGCCCGCCTCATGCGCATGCCCATGAGCGTCGCCTTTACGGACAGGGTGGACCAGGTGGCCAAGGCCGTGAACAGGCAGCCCTTCAGGCTCTCTCCGGAGCAGGTTGGGGCCGTTGCGCTTGCCAGCCGCAGCAAGGTCATGGTGCTCACGGGCGGGCCAGGCACGGGCAAGACCACCATTATCAAGGCCATCATTTCGCTCTTCCTCTCCGCCACCTCCCGCAAGCGCATCTTCCTTGCCGCCCCCACGGGGCGCGCGGCCAAGCGCATGAGCGAAGCCACGGACATGAAGGCCAAGACCCTGCACAGGCTGCTGGAGTACAATCCGCAGACCCACGGCTTCAGCCGGAACGAGGACACGCCCCTGGAGTGCGACCTGCTCATCGTGGACGAGGCCAGCATGATGGACATCGTGATCTTCTACTATCTGCTCAAGGCCGTGCCGTCGGGCGCCTGCGTCATCTTCGTGGGCGACATCTTCCAGCTGCCGTCGGTGGGACCGGGCGCAGTGCTGCAGGACATCATCGACTCCAAGGCCCTGCCTGTGGCGATGCTCAGCCAGATTTTCCGCCAGACCGACGCGAGCGACATCGCGCTCATGGCCCACCAGATCAAGGAGGGGCAGCTCCCCCGCCTCCAGAACCCCAGGGACGGCAAGACCGACTTCTACTTCATGCGCCAGGACGAGCCCGAGGACGCAAGCCGGCTCATCGTTGACCTCGTGAAGCGCAGGCTCCCCGCCCACTACGGCTGGGATCCGCTGGCGGACATCCAGGTGCTCACGCCCATGCACCAGGGCATCGTCGGCGCGGAGAACCTCAACCGCCTCCTCCAGGAGGCGCTCAACCCCAACGGCCTGGAGATAGCCCGGGGCGAGCGTCGTTTCCGCGTGGGCGACAAGGTCATGCAGACCCGCAACAACTACGACAAGGACGTCTTCAACGGCGACATCGGGATCGTCGTGCAGGCGCGGGTCGACGTCAAGGAACTGGTCGTGGACTTCGACGGGGAGGAGAAGACCTACATGGCCGCGGAGCTGGACGAGCTCGTGCCCGCCTACGCCATCTCCATCCACAAGTCCCAGGGCTCCGAGTATCCCTGCGTGGTCATTCCCATCATGACCACCAACTTCGTCATGCTCAAGCGCAACCTCCTCTACACCGGCATAACGAGGGGCAAGAAGCTCGTGGTGGTCGTGGGCCAGCCGCGCGCCGTGGAGATTGCCGTCGCCAGGAACGAGACGAGCGCCCGCTGCACGCGCCTGGCCGAGCGCCTTAGCGGCTGCGCGCCCTGCGGGTAGCCGATCCGCTTGGCACGCGGGGGCGCAAGGGCCCAGAAAGCAGAAGAGCCGCGGTTCCGAAGAACCGCGGCTCAAATGCTTTTCAGCGGG
>JAEEPQ010000147.1 GCA_016284885.1 Desulfovibrio sp. | reverse complement strand
GGGGCAAGGCGCCTGAGCTGTTCCCGCCAGCCTTGGCGCAGGCCGGCGCTACGTTCCTCTAGGCAGGCTTCGGCGAAGGCCGGCACGTAGTCTCTGGTGAAGTCGCAGACAGCGCCCGCACGACGCGCGGTGCTGAAGCCCTCAAGGCAGGCATCGATCACCTCGTGCTTCCGCGCGGCGCTCCGCAGGCCGGCCTCGCCCCGCTCCCTGACAGCTGCTTCGAAGATGCCGCCTGTGCCGGAAAGTCTCAGGATAGCGCTCCACAACAGCTGCGCCGCTTCGGTGCGCCTTTCCATGTACGGCCTGCATTCCGGGCGCGTTCTTCGGCCCGCGACGAAGGGGAGCCTGGGCGGTGGGGCCCCGTGCAGTCCTCCCAGAGTTCCAGTCCCTGCTCCATGTCGTCCAGGGTGCCGTCGGAATGGAAGCGCAGAGGATAGCTGTCCCCCTCCCGCAAGGCCTCCTGTCCGGCCATGATCAGGCAGACGACAAGGCTGTCGGGTGGCGATCCCCGCAAGCCGGTCTTGCAGCACATCCAGTCTTTTCCTGGATCCACGGCAAGCTCCTCCGTCCCCCGGGGAAGGCAGAGGAAGCCTCTGCCCTGAGATGCCATGGTTTTAGCCATGCTCGTGCAGGACCGGTTCCTTCATGCCCTGGCGGTGCAGATCGTCCGAGCGTTCCAGCGCCTCGCCAAGGAAGGCGTCCGGCACGAGGGAAACGAAGTCCATGCAGGCATCTCGGAACGTTGAGGCCTGCGCTTCCGTCAAGGGTTCATCCAGTTTGATGTAGTGCGTATATCCCATGCTTGTCTCCTTTGGCCCCTCCAAAGGGCGCCTTGCCGCTTTCCTTGCGGCTGCGGTGGATGCCAGGCGCGATGCGGAGGAGCGCAGGCTTGTCTTCCTGCACTGACGTTCCAGCCATGCCTGCGTCGTCGGTTCCTGGCGCCTGCCGGCATGCATTCTGGCGAGGTCGCTCCGTTCTGAAGGACCAGGCGAATGCGCGCGCAGCCGCTGTACGCAGCCATGCGCCACCGGCAAGAGGTAGAAGCACAAATTTATCAGAACATGGAATATTTTATGTAGAATATGGCTGTTATAGTGGTCTTGGGCAGAAAATGCCATCAGAATATTCCAAAATAAGCTTGCCAAGCGCTGGGATGGCAGGTATCACGAGCCTGCAGCCTTGCTCTAGCCAGGGCCTTGTCGATCCCCTTGCCGACGCTTCGGCTCATGGCCAAAGCGGGCAGTCCGCCTGCGCCCTAGAAGAAGGGCGCGCGAGAAGCTCGCACGGCGCAGAAGGCGCGCTGAAGACAGGGAGCCGGGGCTGCCGGATGGCCTTGCGGCCATGCGTCCCACATTGCCTCAATCTGCCACGCATTGCTCAGACGCGCTGCCGGCCTGCCCGCTCCGACGCCTTGCGCACAGCAGTCCGGCCTTTGCAGAAGCGGGCCGGCTGGGCGTTCAGACTGGCTGCGCTTTGACCTTGCTGCAGTATCGCAGGCGGGCCGCTGTCCGGCGCCTGCCATGCCAAGCCGGCGCGACCGCATCCGCTCCAGGCCAAGAAGGAGAAGACCATGGAAATAGAACAGAGCAAGTGGCTCCACATCGAGAGCTCGGCCCACGAAAAGGAATTTGCCACGCCCGCCTGGAGGCATGCCGAAGGCTTCGGCGGCTGGGCCGTGACCGAGAAGATCGACGGCTACAGCCTCGGCATCCATGTCTCGACCGGGGCCTTCCGCCTCAGCTCGCGCGAGTGCATGCTGGAGGAGGGCGAAGACTTCTACAGGATCCTTCAGCTGAAGGACCTGTACCGGCCGCTGGTCAAGGCTGTCCAGAAGGCCCTGCAGGGACCCTGCGCCGCCTGGCGCCAGATCACTCTGCACGGCGAGTACTTCGGCCCCCGCATCATGGGGCGCATCGTCTACGGCAAGACGCGCTCCATCCGCCTCTTCGGCGGCTGCTCCATCGAGCCGGCAGAGGAGGCCGCATGCTCCTGGTCCCTGGCCAGTGGAGTTTTGCCGAACTGAAGACCTTCCTTGGCTCCCTTGGCATGGAGCACTGGCTCGTGCCTGTTGCGGCCGAGTATGCCAGTCTGGCGGAGGCCCTGGCAGTGCCAGCCTCGGGCCGTCCCTGATCAATCCGAAGCCAGGCGCGAGGGCGTCGTGCTGCTGCCGCTGGCAGGGGGCTGGCGCGTCCCGCAGGGGACAAGCCTGATCTTCAAGACCAAGGCCGAGGACTTCAAGGAGCGTCCGGCCAGGTCGCCCGTCAGGGAGCTCACGCCCGAAGCACGGGCGCGGGAGCACTACGTCGACGCGCTCAAGCGCGGCTTTCGCGCCTACTGCACGGCTTCGCGCATGTATTCGCTTGCGAGCAGGTTCGGCGCCCCTGCGTCCAGCCGCGACATTGGCCGCTACTCCGGCCCCTTCATCGCCGATGCCTGGGCGGACTTCGTCCAGGACAATCCCGGCCTTGAGCTTGCCAAGAGCGAGGAGCGGGCCGTGAAGAACACCGGCAGCCTCGGCTTCGAGATCTTCTGCCGCGTTGCGACCAGCTTGCAGCAGGACACGGAGCCTGCCCGCTGAAGAGGAGCTGCGTGCGGGCAGGGGCTGGCTCGCCGCAGGCGCCAGGGAGGCGTTCGCCATGAGCTCATGGACCTTGGTTCTGCAACTTGGCACGGGGCTGCTTGTCATCGGTATCGCCGTCTACATGTCCCTTCCGCCGCCACGGTTGCGGATTGCGTGCCGGCTTGCACGGCAGAGCGCGCCAGTTCAGCGCAGACTTTGCGGCCGGCGGTCGCGAGCAGGCTATGCCTTCCAGGGCAGCCAGCCCGTGCGGCCGAGGTTCTCCAGCATCCTGTCGATGTCTCTTGGACGGACGCCATGCATGCCGTCTGTCTTGACGGGGGACAAGCCGAGGGCAGGGGCTGTTGCTATACCTGCCTTCAGCTTCCTGTCCTGCAATCCCTCGAGATCGGCGCAGGCGTAAAGCACGTCAGCACTTTCGCGAAGCGCGATGAAGCCGCGCTGGGCAGGGCTCAGCCGGGCTCCATCCTCTCGGCGCCAGGGCCGCTGGCAAGCCAGAAGGCGCAGGGACTTCCCGCAGGCCGGCCCCCCCTTGACCATGTCGAGCACATGGCATTCCAGGCGCCCGAGCATCCAGTCTTCGCGCTCGTGCCAGTGGCCGGCTATCCAGCCCCTTGGCTTCGCGCCTTCCAGCACGAGGTCGAGGGTCTCCCGGCTCGGATCGGGACTGGCGTCGAAGCCGGGCGCGAAGGCGCATCCCCGGCCGAAGCGGTACAGTCCGAAGCGCAGGGGCACGGTGTGGCTCGCGACGACGTCCGCCTGCGGCAGAGGCGAGGGCAGGTGCCACGGCTCGAGGATTTCCTCAGGGAACCAGTCGCGGCCCCTCGTCCGGAAGCGTCACTCGACGGACTTGGCGCCCCCGGCAAAGAGAACCCTGCTGCCGTCGGCCTGATCCATGGTGGAACCCCGTGGCTGGTAGACAATACCCGGCGCGAGCTCGACGGGCTCGAAGCTTCCGCGCGGAGCAGAAGCAAGCAGGGAAGAGTGGTCCTCGTGGTTCCCGTCGCAGACGTGGATTTCCGTGCGTCCGAGAACTTCACGGGGCAGGGCGAGGGAGGGCGGCTGGATCAGCCGCGGGAACCAGCCGAAGTCGCCGGCGCAGAGGCAGACGTCTGGCTGGCAGGAGAGCAGGATCGAGGCGAGCCAGGCCCAGCGACCGTGGACGTTGCCCACGCAGAGGACAGTGCGGGCTTGGGATGCAGACTTCATGGCTTGTATTCTCTTTGACTACGAGGTTGTTGGAAGAGAATAAGATAGTTGTTGTGAAATAGTATTCTTGATATAATCAGGCAAATGTCAAAGCTTTTTTATTGCCAGATGCGTTCATTGATCTGGTGTTTATACACTTTATCTGCGTCAAGTGCCTGCATGGTGTCTGCATCTGTCGCAGAAGATCTTGCGGCGTTGCGCCGGTTCGTCTGCTGGCTCGTCTGCCAGCTCGTCTGCCGGACGCGCCTGGCCCCGGACCACTTGCTCTGCCAGGCTCTGGCAGATAGGGTCGTTGCGCCGGCAGCCATGCAGGCAGGGAGGAAAAATGGACAGACAGGACTTTGGGCCCAGCGCCATCGAGGTGCGCGGCGCGCGTGTCCACAACCTCAAGGGCGTGGACGTGGACATTCCGCTCAACACCCTGGTCGGCATCTGCGGGGTTTCGGGCTCGGGCAAGTCCTCGCTGGCCCTGGGCGTGCTCTACGCCGAGGGCTCGAGACGCTATCTCGAGTCGCTCTCGACCTACACGCGCCGGCGCCTGACCCAGGCCGCCAGGGCGCAGGTCGACGAGGTACGCTACGTGCCGGCAGCCCTCGCCCTGCACCAGCGGCCCGGCGTGCCGGGCATGCGGAGCACCTTCGGTACGGCCTCGGAGCTTTTGAACAGCCTGCGGCTCATGTTCTCCCGCCTGGCCAGCCACCGCTGCCCCAAGGGCCATATGGTTCCGCCCTCGCTCAAGGTGGCCCGGGAGCAGGAGATCGTCTGCCCCGAGTGCGGGACGGCCTTCTACGGTCCCGGCGCCGAGGAGCTTGCCTTCAACTCCCAGGGCGCCTGTCCCCGCTGCCAGGGAACGGGCGTCGTCCGGGTCGTCGACGAGGCAAGCCTCGTGCCGGACGAATCCCTCTCCATCGACGAGGGCGCGGTGCTCCCCTGGCAGCGGCTCATGTGGAGCCTCATGAAGGACATAGCCCGCAGCCTTGGCGTGCGCACGGACGTGCCCTTCCGGGAGCTTTCGCCCGAAGAGCGCGAGCTGGTCTTCCACGGCCCGCCCGTCAAGCGGCACATGGTCTACCAGATGCGGACGGGCGAGTCCGGGGAGATGGACTTCACCTACTTCAGTGCCGTCCACACCGTGGAAAACGCCCTTGCCAAGGTCAAGGACGAGCAGGGCATGAAGCGCGTCGAGCCCTTCCTGCGCCAGAGCGTCTGCCCCGAGTGCGGGGGCACGCGGCTCTCCGAGCGGGCGCGGGCGCCGCGTCTTCGGGGCATTTCCCTGGACTCTGCCTGCAGCCTGCCGCTGGCCGAGCTCGTGGCCTGGACCCGTGGCGTGCCGGATTCCCTGCCCGAGGCCCTGCGCCCCATGGCCCGCGGCATAGCCGAGGCCTTTGACCGCAATGCCAGGCGCCTCATGGAGCTCGGCCTCGGCTACCTCACCCTGGACAGGGCCTCCTCGACGCTCTCGACCGGCGAGCGCCAGCGCGTGCAGCTGGCCCGCGCCGTGCGCAACCGCACGACAGGCGTGCTCTACGTGCTGGACGAGCCGACCGTGGGCCTGCACCCCGCCAACGTGGAAGGCGTCGCGGCCGTCATGCAGGATCTGCTGGCTGACGGCAATTCCGTCCTCCTGGTGGACCACGATGCCGGCATCCTCTCCCGGGCCGGCTGGCTGGTCGAGATGGGGCCCGGCGCAGGCGCCGGCGGCGGACGCGTTGTCTGCCAGGGAACGGTAGAGGAGCTTTGCGCCAATCCAGCTTCCGCCATCGGCGCCTGCCTATCGGGCCGGCACCCGGTCTGCGTGCGGCCGGATCTGGCCGGCGAAGATCTTTTCGCGCACGGGGCTCTGCGGCTTGCCGCTGGCCCTGTCCACACGGTGCACGCCCTGGAAGCATCCTTCCCCAAGGGCCGGCTCTCCGTGGTCACGGGCGTTTCCGGCTCGGGCAAGACGACGCTGGTCCTGGAATGTCTCGTGCCCGCCCTGGAGGCCCGCTTTGCCGGCCGCCCCCTGCCGTCTCCAGTCGTGACCCTGGAGGCGCCGGGCCTTGCCCGGGTCAGGCTCATCGACGCCGATCCCATCGGCGCCAACGTGCGCTCGACCGTCGCTACCTACGCCGGCGTGCACGACGAGCTGCGCAAGGTGTTTGCGCGCACGGCCGATGCCAGGCGGCTCGGCCGCAAGGCAGGCGACTTCAGCTACAATACGGGGAAGCTCCGCTGTCCCGAGTGCGACGGCACGGGCAGCGTCAGCCTCGACGTGCAGTTTTTGCCGGACGTCGCCATTCCCTGCCCTGCCTGCCAAGGCTCGCGCTACGCCAGAGAGGCCGGCCTTGTGAGGCGGGAGCCCAAGGCGGGCGGGCC
>JAEEPQ010000146.1 GCA_016284885.1 Desulfovibrio sp. | reverse complement strand
TCTCCGTCTGGCAGCGCAGGACGACGTGGAACTCCTTCGGCGCCGTCGCCCTGCGCGTCAGCTTGCCCACCACGAGGCGCATGTGATCCACGGGAAAGCCCAGCTCCCGCAGGGTCAGGTACTTGGCCATGACATAGTCGTCGCAGTCGCCCTGCGCCCGGCAGGCGAACTCGGCGGGGACGGCCCAGTACTCGCTCTCCCCCCAGGTCTGGGGATCTTCGGCGAAGCGGAACTGGTTCCAGAGGGCGTTCACGAGAAAGAGCAGCTCCGTGCTCTTCTTGCCGGCGAGGAAGCGCTTCAGTTCGCCCCAGCGGCGGCTGCCCACCATCATGTCGTCGCGCAGGGGCGTGGCGGCGTGCCGCTTCAAAGCCTCCTGGAAGGGCTTCTGCGCGTCCGGGGGCAGGGGGCGGGCAATCTCCATGCTCCCCATGATGCCGTGGACGAGCATGGCCTTCTCCTGATCCGTCAGCTTCGACAGCCGCATGCCCTGCGGGTCGGCAGGATAGCGCGCGCCAGCCAGCCATTCCTGGAGGGTGGGCGGAGCCGTCACGTGCGGGACGTGTTCTCTGGCAAGGTCAAGCGCATCCTGCACGGCACGCTCCCTCTCCTCCCGCGTTGCCTCGCGGTCGTGCAGCGCCGGGTCGCCGTGGCCAGGGCCGGCATGGGCAGGATCGCCATGGGCAAGGTCGGCATGCGCGGGATCGTCGCGCTGGGAATCGGCCTGCACCGGATGGCCATGGGGCGATGCTTCGGCAAGCGCCGCCGTCCAGGGCAGGACAAGGTGGAGGCAGACAAGCGCCGGGAGCAAGACGCGGACGGCACGCAAAGCGAGCCTTGAAGAGAAGGCGGGCTGCATGGGCAGGGTTCCTCTGCACCGGCTCCAGGACCGGACACGCTGAATAAAATTTAAGGGCCTACGCAAGGCGCAGGCCCTTAAAATGTGGAGCGGGAAACGGGATTTGAACCCGCGGCCTCCAGCTTGGGAAGCTAGCACTCTACCGCTGAGTTATTCCCGCGCAAAAAGGCACTGAATTTATGGAGCGGGAGACGGGATTTGAACCCGCGACTTCAACCTTGGCAAGGTTGCACTCTACCACTGAGTTACTCCCGCTCAACGAAGAGGCACTCTACTCGCGCGCCCCGGTTCCGTCAAGCAAAAAATGATTTTTTTTGCCTGTCTCCATTTTCCCCGCTACTTCGGGCGCTTGTCGATGACGCGCGTGGCCTTGCCGATGGAGCGCTCGATGGAGTGGGGCTCCATGAGGCGGACCTTGGTGGTGACGCCGAAGATGTCCTTGATCTGCTTCTGCAGGCTCTTTTCGAGGATCTGCAGCTTGGAGATCTGGTCGTGGAAGAGCTGGTCGTTGACCTCGACCTGGACTTCCATGGTGTCGAGGGAGCCCTGGCGGTCCACGACGATCATGTAGTTGGGGGTCAGGCCGCTGGCCTTCATGAGCAGCTCTTCGATCTGCTGCGGGAAGACGTTCACGCCGCGGATGATGAGCATGTCGTCCGAGCGGCCGGCGAAGCGGCTGATGCGGGCGTGGGTGCGTCCGCAGCGGCAGGGCTCGGTCACCATGGTGGTCAGGTCGCGGGTGCGGTAGCGGATAAGCGGAGATCCCTGCTTGGTGAGGTTGGTGATGACGAGTTCGCCCTGCTCGCCTTCGGGCAGCTGCTCGCCGGTCTGGGGATCGATGATCTCGCAGAGGAAGTGGTCTTCCCAGACGTGGAGGCCGTCGTGCTCGGAGCAGTCGATGGCGCAGCCGGGGCCCATGATTTCGGAGAGGCCGTAGATGTTGTGGGCATCGATGCCCATCTTGTCCTCGATGGTCTGGCGCATGGCGTCGGTCCAGGGCTCGCCGCCGAAGACGCCGACGCGCAGGGGCAGGTCGCGGAAGTTGATGCCGTTCTCCATGCCCACTTCCCACAGGTGCATGGCGTAGGAGGGGGTGCAGGCGAGGACGGTGGCGCCGAGGTCGCGAATGAGGCCGACCTGGCGGCGGGTGGCGCCGCCGGAGGCGGGCACGACCATGCAGCCGAGCTTGGTGGCGCCGTCGTGGGCGCCGAGGCCGCCGGTGAAGAGGCCGTAGCCGTAGGCCACGTGCACGACATCCTGGGGCTTCACGCCGCTGGCCACGAGGCAGCGGCACATGAGATTGGCCCACACGTCGAGGTCGTACTGGGTGTAGCCGACGACGACGGCCTGGCCGGTGGTTCCGCTGGAGGCATGCACGCGGGCGATGTTGTCCCGGGGTACGGCGAAGGTGCCAAAGGGATAGTTGTTGCGCAGGTCCTGCTTGACCGTGAAGGGCAGGCGCTTCAGGTCGTCGAGGCTCCTGACGTCGGCCGGCTTGATGCCGGCTTCGTCGAAGCGCTTGCGGTAGAAGGGCACGGTCGCGTAGACGCGGCGGCAGACGTCCTGAAGGCGCTTGAGCTGCAGGGCTTTCAGCTCCTCGCGGGGCATGGACTCGTTTTTGATGTCGTACAGCATGGGGTCTCCTGGTCTCCTTGATCCTCATTCCCGAATAGAATAGGAATAGGGATCGCTTTTTTGCACCTTTTGCCGGGAACGTCAAGAAAAACAAGGCATTGCCCAGATTCACAAAGCATCTGTTTTCAACCTCTTAGCCACTTTTGCCAAGTAAAGCCCATGGAAACCGACCTCACCCCCAAGAAAAAAATCTACTCCGATCTCCCCGCCCTGGAGAAGGCCAGCGACATGTCCGCCTGGCTGAAGGACCACAAGGCCCAGGCCGTTGAGGTCATCGACCTCGCCGGACGGGGCGCCTTCACCGAAACCCTCGTCGTTGCAACGGCCTCATCCGCCCGCCATGCCCAGAGCCTGGCCGACGGCGTCATGGCGCTGTGCCACGAAAAGCGCTACGAGTACCTGCGCGTGGACGGCTACACCAACGGCCAGTGGGTGCTGGTCGACTGCAACGACGTCGTCGTGAACATCTTCCAGAAGGAAACCCGCGAGCTTTACAGGCTCGAGTCACTGTGGAAGGTGCCTGCCTCCAAGGAGGAGCTACAGGCCATGGCCTCCGCTGCCGACGCCAAGGAGGGAAAGCAATAATGAAGACGACACCGACGCTGCTCCTCATCATGGATGGCTGGGGCATCGCCCCCGACGGTCCCGGCAACGCCGCGAGCGTCGCCAGAACCCCCAATCTGGACGAACTCTTCGCCACCTGCCCCCATGCCAAGCTGGCCGCCTCCGGACGCTCCGTGGGCCTGCCCAAGGGATACATGGGCAACTCCGAGGTGGGCCACCTCAACATCGGGGCTGGCCGCATCGTCTACCAGGACATGACCCGCATCGACGTCGCCCTCGAGCAGGGCGAGTTCCAGAAAAACCCCGTGCTGGTGAAGCTCATGGCCGACACCAAGGCTGCGGGCGGCAGGATCCACTTTGCAGGCCTGCTCTCCGACGGCGGCGTGCACAGCCACATCAACCACCTTGAGGCCCTCTGCCGCATGGCAAGCGAAGCCAGCCTGCCAGTGCTCGTGCACTGTCTGCTCGACGGACGCGACACCCCGCCGGACAGCGGCATGCACTACATCGAGATGCTGGAGGAGGCCGTCAAGGATCTCCCCGGCGTGGAGATCGCGGCCCTCTACGGCCGCTTCTACGCCATGGACCGCGACAAGCGCTGGGACAGGGTGGAGCAGGCTTTCAATCTCTTTGTCCACGGCGAGGGACCGCGACTTGAGGGCGCCAGAAAGGCGCTGGCGGCCTCCTACGCCGAAGGCGTCACGGACGAGTTTGTCAAGCCCGTCTGGGTCAACCCCTGCCCTGCCGGTTTGAAGGACGGCGACGGCGTCTTCTTCTTCAACTTCCGCGCCGACCGCATGCGCGAGATCGTGGCCGCCCTCACGGTCAAGGACTTCGCCGGCTTCGAGCGCGGCGCCCTCCCCAAGCTTGCGGGCGTCGCCTCCATGACCGCCTACGAAGACAGCTTCACCATCCCAGTGGCCTTCCCCGAGCAGGACATTCCCATGGTGCTCGGCGAAGTTGTCTCCAAAGCCGGCCTGCGCCAGCTGCGCCTGGCCGAGACTGAGAAGTACGCCCACGTGACCTACTTCTTCAACGGCGGCGTCGAGGAGCCCTTCCCCCGCGAGGACCGCATCCTCGTGCCCTCGCCCAGGGAGGTGCCCACCTATGATCTCGCGCCTGCCATGAGCGCCAGAAAGGTGACCGAGAAGTTTCTGGAGAACTGGGCCAAGGCCGAGTACGACCTCGTGGTCTGCAACCTCGCCAACGGCGACATGGTCGGCCACACCGGCATCATTCCGGCAGCCGTCGAGGCCTGCGAGACGGTGGACGAGTGCGTCGGCCGCATGGTCAAGGCCGTCCGCGAACGCCACGGACGCATGATCATTATCGCCGACCACGGCAACTGCGAGAAGATGCTCGCCGAAGACGGCAAGCCCCACACGGCCCACACCACCAATCCGGTGCCCTTCATCCTCGTGGACGAACAGCGCCGCGGTCCCGTCAAGGACGGCAAGCTCGCCGACGTGGCGGTGACCATACTCTCCCTCTGGGGCATGCCCATTCCCAAGGAAATGAACGGCGAACCCCTCGTCGGGCAGGACTAGCCATGAACAGGAAAGCACAGGAGCCGGTGCCTCCCTGCGGCATGCACGTGCTCTTCGAATACGAGTGTCCCCACTGCCACAGGCCCACGGACGTGAACGCCCCGTCCCAGCCCGGGATCATACGCTGCGTGTGGTGCGGAAACCGCTTCCCCATCATTCCCGTGGATCCATACGTCATGGACTACTTCCGCCTCATGACCTGCGACGGCAGAGCGGCCGCGGATCCCGACTACCTCTAGCCCAAGCGGCCCCAGATCCCTTTTCCGGCGCCCGGCAGGAAGCTCTCCTGCCGGGCGCCTGACGTTCTGGCGGGCGTCATTCAAATTTTTTGACATCCCCAGCTACTGGGGATTCCCCGGACGCCCCCTGCGCCAGAGCCCCGGAATTCAGTGCTACAGCCTGCAGCTGCTTGATTTTTAAAGGAAAACCTTCCAAATCATCCTTGCCACCTCCGACTGGACGCCAAGCGAGAATGCGTCTGGCTCCGCCACTGGCAGGCTGGAGGAGAGCCCGGCGTGGCCAAGTAAAAAAATTTTGACATTTCCCCTTGCCATGCGCAGGGCTGGGGCGTAGGGTGGACTTGCCTGCAGGGAACAGGCACCCAATTTCGACTGCGAATTTCTCTCAAGGGGGAATATCATGAAGAAGTTAATGACTCTCGCTCTGGCTGCCGGCCTCGCCATCAGCTGCGCCAGCGAAGCGTCCGCTATAGATTTCAAGGCCAAGGGCCAGTGGCTCATGGGCTTCAACCTCGGCCAGGGCAGTCTCGTCAGGCGGGATGCCGGCCGGAAGGTCGACTATAACGACAAGTTCTCCGCTGGCCAGCGCGTCCGCTTCCAGCTGGATGCCGTGGCCTCCGAAGCCCTCTCCGGGACGGTTTACTTTGAAATCGGCGACACCACTTGGGGCCGTGCCGCCAACGGTGGCGCCCTCGGCGCCGACGGCAAGATTGTTGAAGTGAAGCGCGCCTACATCGACTGGATGCCGCCGGAGACCGACCTCAAGGTCCGCATGGGCCTCCAGGGCATGACCCTTCCCAACGCCGCCGGTGGCTCCGCCGTCCTCGACGATGACGTGGCTGGTATCTCCATGAGCTACCAGTTCAACGAGAACGTGGGCATCGTCTTCAGCTGGGCCCGACCGCTCAACGACAACTACAAGCGCGATGAGGACGGCTATGTCGACCCCGTCACCAAGACGTGGGTTGCCACTCCGGCTGGTTCTTCCAGAGACAGCTACCTCGACAATGTGGACGTATTCGCCCTCGGCCTGCCACTGACCTTTGACGGCATCGAAGCCACTCCTTGGGTCGCCTACGGCATGATCGGCAAGAACGCCTTCCGTGGCAATGGCTTCAGAAATGCCACCCAGGACAACTTCGTTTCCTGGACGACCTCCAACTACTTCGGCAACCGTTGGAACAAGACTAGCAACGGCCTCAACCGTCGCGATCTGCAGTACGGGAGCGCTTTCTGGGGCGGCCTGCCGGTCAAGCTGACCCTGTGGGATCCCTTCAACATCGAATTCGACTTCAACTACGGCTATGTGCAGAGCGTCGGTTCTG
>JAEEPQ010000145.1 GCA_016284885.1 Desulfovibrio sp. | reverse complement strand
CGCGAAGGCTTTCTTGCGGGAGTCTTCGCCGGCTGCCGAGGAGCGCACGGCCACGGGGGTCATGTCGTCCTCGTTCTCGCGGCAGATGTCGCGGTAGGCGCCGCGCACGGCGGCGTCGACTTCGGGCGGCAGCGGCACGGAGAGGATGGCCGCCTGCACCATGACGGAGCGCTTGCGCAGCTGGTCGATGCCCTCGGGCGAGGTCGCAAAGCCCTCGACCACGTTGTTGATGAAGGTCCTCAGCTTCGTGGAGCCGGGCTCGCCGCTTTCCTGCTGGGCGGCGGCAACCTGCTTGCCGAGCTGGCGGACGAATTTCTGCAGGTAGTCGGGATCGCGGTTGATTTCAGGGTCGTTCCAGTCGATGCGGTTGTATTCCTGGTCGACCATTTTGCGGACGATGCGACTGTTGACCTTGGTTTCGTCCAGGACCCGGTGGAAGGCCACAGAGGAGATGGCCCTGAAGTGGGGGGCCTGGATTTCCTTGATCTGGCTGATGATGGCAGTGTTGTAGTTTTTGCCGCCAACAAGGAGCTCACCGCTTTCACCAAGCAGGACGATGTCCGCGCCGGTCAGGACAAGCTGTTTCTTGATGTCTTCAGGCGAGGCGGCCTTGGCCGCGGCCTCGGCGGATTTGTTTGCCATGGCTTCCTCCGGGATGCAGGCAGTTGAATAACGCTAATAGGTTGCAGTTTGGGCGCATCGCAAAGAAGCGCCTAGCCATGAGATACATGAACATCATGTTCCTGTCCACCAATGGCTGCAGGAACAGGAGGTGATTCCTTGAACTGGAGCGCAGGCTAGGACAGGACCGTGCCGCAGAAGGGGCAGAAGCGGGCGTCCTTGCTGGGGATGGCGTGTCCGCAGGCCTCGTTGGGGCAGACCTTGGGCACGGGGCCAAGCTCGACCAGGAGCTCGCCTTCGCGCACGGGAATCATCTTCTTGTTCTCCTTGAAGTCGGCGGTCTTGAGCACGCGCTTGACGATGCCGTCGCAGGGGGCGAGCACCGCCTTCTCCTGCTTCATGATGGAGACGTTGAAGATTTCCTCGCCCTTCTTCACGATGTCGCCGGGCGCCACGTACATGACCCAGAGATCGCCGTTGCTCGGGCTCGGCACCTGGTAGACGTCGGCAGGATCCGCCATGGGCGCGCCCTGGTCGCCCTGACCCGTGGGCTGGACGAGCTGGACTTCGGCGTTCATGAACTCGGAGTCAAGCACGAAGCGCACCACGCTCATGCCGGCCGCGTTGGGCCGGGAGATGGCGAGCATCTGCAGGGTGTGGGGCTTGCCGTCGGACTCCTGGAAGCTGATGGTCTCTCCCACCTCCATGCCCTCGAACCAGGTGTTGAGGGGCAGGCAGTTGGGATCGCCGAACTTGTTCTGGAAGCGGATCGTCTTGAGCGCGTCGCCGGGGAAGTTGAGGTACATGACGTACTCTTCGTCCGTGGGGGCGCGGTGGAGCATCTTTTCGCACTCGGCGCGCTCCTTGGCGAGGTTCACGTCAGGCAGGGTCTCGAGCGGGGAGGCTTCGGTGCGCTCGGCAACGGCCTTGCGCCAGTCGCGCCCGAAGGCGCTCTCGTAGACCCAGTCCGGCGGGAAGCCGAGCGGCAGGCGTCCGAACTTGCCGAGCAGGAGGTTGCGGAAGGCGTCGTTGCAGTCGCGGTAGACGAGCAGGCGGGCCTGCTTCATCTCGGCCGTGAGCTCGTCCTCGGGGGTGCGGTTCACCTCCTGCATGACCTCGAGCAGGTACTTGACCTCGTCCACGCCGCCGCGCTTGAAGGCGCCGGTGACGCCGAGGAAGGATGTGTTCCAGGTGATCTGGCTGCCCGGCGTCACGTCGTGGTAGCGCACGATCTTCCGCGTCTGCTCGAGGAAGCGCAGCATGTAGGGCAGCAGGTGGATGTGGCCCTGCTTCATGGCGCCCTCCTGCGAAGAGGAGGTGGCGCCGCCGGGCATGCCGTGGTTGATGACGTCGTAGTCCACGCCCCTGAAGTAGGGAGAGCAGTACCTGTCGTAGTAGGGCATGAGCTGCTTGTTGACGAAGTTGGCGTCGCGCACGGCCTGCATGTCGAGGCCGGTCTCGAGGCCGAGCTCGTCTTCGAGATAGGCCACGAGGGACTGCACGTCGCCCTGGCCGTAGCTGCGCACGGAGGAGCCCAGGGCCGCGTCCAGAATCTGGCAGCCGGCCTTGGCGGCCGCGCCGCAGGCGGGCACGAAGAGGCCGTCGGTCATGTGGCGGTGGTAGTGCAGCACGAGCTCGGGCCAGGCCTTGCGCAGGCCGGCGACAAGCTCCTCCATGAAGCGCGGCGGACAGACGCCGGCCATGTCCTTGAGGCCGAGGATGATGTGGCGCGAAGCCTTGGCGGGATCCACGCCGAGGAGTTTGCCCATCATGCGCAGGATGTGCTCGGTGACGCCGAGGTAGTGCTGGACGTCGAAGCCCTTGGCCCAGGACATGGAGAGCGCGGGCTCGAAGACGCAGTCCTTGCGGTTCATGACCACTTCGGCGAAGGGCAGCATGTTCTCCACGTGGTTGAGGAAGTCGAAGCTGCGCACGATCTGGTAGTTGTCGCAGATCATCTCGCCCGTCACCTGCATGACGTTCCTGGGCTGGGGCTTGTAGCCGAGCACGTTGGTGGATCGCACGAGCAGCTGCTTCAGGGTCTTGGGCGCGAAGTGGTTCCACTCCTGCGCCTCCTTGAAGGGATAGGTCATGTTGGCCAGCATGGCCACGTGGAAGTGGGCGCCGCCGCCGTTCTCAATGGAGAAGAAGCCGGCGTTGTCGAGGTAGGGGCCGATGAGGCGGTCCTCGGCGAGGCGCACGCGGTTGCTCGTGTTGGACTGGGTGATGTCGCGCGGGGTGGTGTCGGTGAAGTGGATGCGGCCGCTGTCCCTGACGTAGTCGAGCAGAGCCTCCCTGTCGCCGTGGGGATAGGGGCTGGGACGCCGGCGGGCCTCGACGGAGATTTCGGGCATGGCCGGCTGGAAGGCGCCGAGCCTCGGCGTCTCGCGGGTGCGGTACTGGCCGAGCGAGACGTAGGGGTTGTAGCCCTTGGCGGAGATCTCGGCCACGAGGCGGGCCAGGCGCTCGCCCTCGGGCTGGAGGTCCTCGTAGAGCATGAGTTCGGGGTGCTGATGCACGAAGTCCGTGGAGATGTCGCCCGTGCGGAAGTCGGGATTGGCGATGACCTGGCGGAAGAAGGGAATGGTGGTGTGCACGCCGCCCACGGCATACTCGTCCAGGGCTCGGCTCATGATGCCGAGGGTCTTCTCCCAGTCGTGGGAGTAGGCGATGAGCAGGGCGCCGGCCGAGTCGTAGTTGGCTGGGAAGTCGTAGCCGGCCGAGATGTTGGAGTCGAGGCGCACGCCGGGGCCGCCGGGGGAGACGTAGCGGGTGATGAGGCCGCAGTTGGGGGCGAAGTTCTCCTGGGGATTCTCGAGGTTGATGCGCACCTGCATGGCCACGTTGGAGGGCCTGAGGCTGTCCTCGCTGTAGCGCAGCTCCGCGCCGAAGGCGACGGCGATCTGCTCCTCCACGAGGTCGATGCCGTAGCGGCTTTCGGTGATGCCGTGCTCGACCTGGAGGCGGGTGTTGACCTCGATGAGGTAGGGGGTGCCGTCGGGCAGCACCAGGAACTCGACCGTGGCGAGGGAGTGGTAGCCCACCGCGCGCACCAGCCTGCGGGAGTAGTCCTTGAGGCGCTCGCGCAGCTCCCTGGTGACGCCGGGCCACGGGGAGGGTGTCACCTCCATGAGCTTCTGGTTGTTGCGCTGCACCGTGCAGTCGCGCTCGTCGAAGGCGAAGACGTTGCCGTAGCGGTCGGCCAGCACCTGGATTTCGATGTGGTGCACGTCGGACAGGAACTTCTCCACGAAGAGGCGGGGATTGCCGAAGGAGGCCTGGGCCATGGTGGAGGCCTTGAAGAAGGCATCCTCGAGCTCGGCCTCGTTGCGGATGGCGAAGATGCCTCGGCCGCCTCCGCCGCCCTCGGCCTTGAGCATGATGGGCAGGCCCATGTCGCTGATGAGCCGGCGCGCCTCCTGGACGTCCACGGCGCCGTCGGAGCCGGGCACGACCGGAATGCCGAGCCTGCGGGCCACGGCGCGGGCCTGCACCTTGTTGCCGAGCAGGTTCATGGCCTCCTCGGTGGCGCCGATGAAGACGATGCCGTTCTCCTGGCACAGGGCCGGGAAGCGGCTGTCCTCGGACGCGAAGCCCCAGCCGGGATGGATGCCGACCATGCCGCGGCGCCTGGCCTTCTGCACGATGGTGTCGATGTCGAGGTAGGCTCGGGGGTCGGATCCCAGAAGGAGCAGTTCCTGCGCCGTGGAGGCCGCGGGCGCGGTCTTGTCGACGTCGGTGGCCGTCATGGCCGCAACGGCATCGAAGCGCTCGCGTATGGAGCGGCAGATGCGGCGGGCCGGAATGCCGCGGTTGGCAACCAGAATGGTCTTGCCCTTGAGATAGTCCTGTACGTCCTTGAAAGTCTTGTTTGCCATGAGCGCTTATCCTTCTCCTGAATCCCTGCCTTTCGCCAGGCCTGACCGCGCAGGCCCGAGGCTTCCGCTCAGCCGCCTGAACTGGCGGCCGTCCTTCTCGATCACGATTTCGCCGGCTGGGCCGATTGCCCTCAGCCTGCCGGCAAGGGACGAGGGGCCGTCCTCCAGCTCGACCTCAAGGCCGCGCCAGAGCAGGAGGCGGTTCGCCAGGGCGAGCCACCCGCCGCACTCGTCAGCTATATCAGTATAGACCGCATAAATGCCGTTTACAATAGCCTCCCAGACTTCGGCCGGCGCGGGCACGGGGTGCCCCGGCAGGGCCCCGGCCAGGGAGCAGGCCGCAAGCGCGGCCTCCCCGCGCAGGGCATCGGGCGCAGGATGGGAGGCGACGTTCACGCCAATGCCGGCCAGAAGCACCCCGCCCCGCTCCTCGAGCAGGGTTCCGCAGACCTTGCAGGGCTGGCCCTGCACCATGAGCGCCACGTCGTTGGGCCACTTGAGCCGCGGATCGAAGCCCAGGCGCGCCAGGCCAAGGCAGACGCCGACGCTGGCCGCGACGGCGGCCTCCGTGCCGAGAAAGGGGGCTTCCATGGGCAGGCGCAGGGCGCCGTAGACGTTGCCGGCAGGCGAGGCCCAATGGCGCCTGCGCTGGCCCCGGCCTGCCGTCTGGGACTCGGCAAGCAGGCTGGCAAAGGGCGAAAGCCTTTCCGCATACCGGGGCTCGCGGGCGCTGTCGAGCACCGAGGCGACCCGGCCTGCCAGGAAGACGGGAAAGGGATCCCTGCTAGGCATGCCGGAGCGCGTCTCCTTGCGTCGCGCCTGCCGATCCTGTCTCTTCTGCCCCTTCTGCCGCGGCTTCGGCAAGAAAGGCCAGGCCCTCGGCCTCGAGCTCGCCGGCAAAGGCGTCCATGGCCGGGCCGTGGTCGAAGCCGCAGACATGCGCCATGCCGTGGGCCAGAAGCCTCGCCAGATGCTCTAGGGGATGCTGGCCGTAGAGCAGGCTCTCGCGGGCAAGGGCAGCACTCGAGAGCGCCAGCGAGGCCCGTGCGCCAGCAGAGGCGTCTGCGGCCGGAAAGGAGAGGATGTTGGTGGGCCCGGCAACGCCCATGGCCCTGCGGTTCAGGGCCGACATGGCGCCGTCGCCAAGCACGGCAAGCTCGACAGCGGCAGGGCAGCCGGGGCATTGTCCTGCCCGGAAAAGCGATTCCGCCTTCCTGCGCATGGCGAGGAGCATGACTGCCAGCTCGCGGCGCGAGGCAGGAAGCCGGACTGCCGCCTGCGGCGAGGCCGCGCGGATTTCGACCTCAGCCGGCCTTGCGCCCGGCTCCAGAGCGGGCGCATGCGGGAAGGCCTCTCTGCCCTGCCGGGCAAGGCTAGCCATGCTTGGCACCCCCCTGTTCCGGGGCCTTGTCCGCACCGGGCTGGCTTGTCCTGAAGGCCTGCTCCACGAGATCGGCAAGACCTGCCGAGGCAGCCTGCCAGTCCTCGCCCGTTTCGGCGACGGGCTCGCCGAGCGTGAGCGGTCCGCCATCGAGCAGGTCCTGCCCGGCGTCCGCCTGGGCAGGGTTCTGGCCAGGCTGGCAAGCCTGGCCCCCAGCGGCCTGGACAGCTACAGCCTGGACTGGGGCAGCCTGGACAGCGGCTGAGGGGGCAAGACCGCGGGTGGCCGCGGCCATGGCGC
>JAEEPQ010000144.1 GCA_016284885.1 Desulfovibrio sp. | reverse complement strand
ATTTCAAGGTCGACGCGCTGCCGGCCGAAGACCTTGGGCGGCCGGATGCGCTTTTCCTCGGGCATCTGCCAGACTGAGAAGACGGAGTCGGCCCAGGGGTCCTGGCCGAAGCGGAAGAGGAAGTAGACGTCGCCGTCGTTGGAGTACCACAGGCCGAAGGTGCCCTCGCCGCGGGCCACGTTCTCGACGTCGCTGTCTGTCACGTCGAGCCAGAAGAGCTTGAGGGAGCAGGTCTCGCCTGTCATTTCGAAGAAGCAGCCGGCGTCCCAGCTCTGCACGCCGGATTCGTAGAGGCTGCCGACAACATATTCGCTCAAAGCGGGTTCTCCTTGGGTTCCTTGTCCCTGCGCCGGCTTGCCGTCCCGGCCAAGCCAGCAGGGTGCGGGGCCAGGCTTGCGCGGCGGGCCTTGCGCGCGTTCTGGACCAGGCGGGCCGTGATCGCCAGATGGCCGTCTCGTGGGGCAGCCGGCTTCTGGGGCGGGTGCGCAGGGCTTCAGGTTGGAATATACGCAAGCGCAGGCCTTGTAAACTCCGCGCCCCAGAGCCGCTTCAGGCTTGCAGAGCGGTCTGGATCTGGCCTTGGCAAGCCTTCGCGGGCCTAGTCCCCGTCCTGCTCCCTGTTTTGCCCGCTGCTTGCGGCAAGCCTGCGCTCTTCGCGGCGGGCCTTGCGCGCGGGCAGGCTGAAGAGCCGGCTCACGACCACGAAGAAGACGGGGATGAAGAAGATGCCGACCGCGGTGGCGAGGAAGGTGCCGCCGACGATGCCGGTGCCGATGTCGTGCTGGGAGGCCGCGCCCGCGCCGCGGCTCACCGTGAGCGGGAAGACGCCGAGCAGGAAGGCCAGGGAGGTCATGACGATGGGGCGTATGCGCAGGCGCGAGGCCTCGGCGGCGGCCGCCCTCAGGCCCATGCCCTGCTGGACCAGGGCGCGGGCGAACTCGACGATGAGGATGGCGTTCTTGGCGGAGAGCCCGATGACGGCGAGCAGGCCCACCTGGAAGTAGATGTCGTTGTAGAGCCCGCGCATGAGGCTGAGGCCCAGGGCGCCGAGCACGCCGATGGGAACGACCAGCACGACGGCGAGCGGGATGCTCCAGCTCTCGTAGAGGGCAGCCAGGCAGAGGAAGACCACGAGGATGGAGATGCCGTAGAGGAAGGAGGTCTGGGAGCCGGACTGCACTTCCTGGTAGCTGAGGCCCGTCCATTCGAGGCCTATGCCCTGGGGCAGCTCGCCGACCAGGCGCACGAGCTCCTTCATGGCGTCGCCCGAGGAGACGCCGGGGGCGGGCTGGGCCTCGATGAGGGAGGCCTGCACGCCGTTGAAGCGCTCGAGCACGGCGGGGCCGTAGGTCCAGGAGGGATGGGAGAAGGCCTCGGCCGGCACCATGCCGCCCTTGGCGTTGCGCACGTACCACCAGCGCAGGTCGTCGGGATACATGCGGTAGGGCGCGTCGCCCTGGACGTAGACGCGCTTGATGCGGCCGCGGTCCACGAAGTCGTTGACGTAGGTGCCGCCCCAGGCCGTGGAGAGGTTCTGGTTGATGGCGTCGGCCGAGACGCTGAGCACGCCGGCCTTGAGGTCGTCGACGGCGAGGTTGACCTGGGGGATGTCCTCCAGGGACGAGGTGCGGGTGTTGGTGAGCAGGGGGCTGGCCTGGGCCTTGCGCAAAAGCTCGTTTCTCGCCTCCACGAGGGCGTGGTAGCCGAGGTTGCCCTGATCCTCCAGCTGCATGGAGATGCCCGAGGCGTTGCCGAGGCCTCTGACCTGCGGCGGCTGGAAGAAGAGGATGCGGCCTTCGCGGGAGCCGCCGAAGCGCTTGCGGGCCCGCTCGAGTATGGCTTCGGCCGCGCGCTCGGGCGTGTCGCGCTCGTCCCAGGGCTTGAGGCTCATGTAGCCCATGGAGACGTTCTGGCCTCTGGAGGCGTTGGGGCCGATGCCGAGGATGACGCCGACGCCCTGGACGTTGTCCTTCTCCTCCTCGAGGAAGTACTGCTCTATTTCCTTGGCCACGCCCACCGTGCTCTCGCGGGTGGATCCAGGCGGCATGATGATCATGAAGTTGAGAATGCCCTGGTCTTCCACGGGCAGGAAGGAGGTGGGCATGTACTTCAGGGCCAGCACGGCGCCGGCGGCGATGAAGGCGTAGAGGAACATGACCAGGCCCCCGCGGCGGGTGAGATAGCGCACGGCGGACTCGTAGCGCAGGGTCGAGCTGTCGACGGCGCGGTTGAACCAGGCAAAGGGGCCGGTTTCGACGTTGTGCACACGGCGCTTGAGGAGAATGGCGCACAGGGGGGGCGTGATGGCGATGGCCACGAAGACCGAAAGCACCATGGAGGTGACGATGGTGAGGGAGAATTCGCGGTAGATGGCGCCCGGCATGCCGCCGAAGAAGGCCATGGGCAGGAAGACGGCCGAGAGCACGGCCGCCACGCCGATGAGGGCGCCCGTGATCTGGCCCATGGACTTGCGCGTGGCCTCCCTGGCGTCGAGGCCCTCCTGGTTCATGATGCGCTCGGTGTTCTCCACCACGACGATGGCGTCGTCCACGAGCAGGCCGATGGCGAGCACCAGGCCGAACATGCTCAGGGTGTTGATGGAGGTGCCGAAGGCGTTCATGACGGCCATGGTGCCGAGGAGCACAATGGGCACGGCCAGGGTGGGAATGATGGTGGCGCGCCAGTTCTGGAGGAAGATGAACATGATGGCCGCCACCAGCACCACGGCCTCGATGAGGGTGTGGAAGACGGAGCCTATGGACTTCTCGATGAAGGGCACGGTGTCGTAGGGGATGGCGTAGGTGACGCCGTGCGGGAAGAACTGGCGCATGCGGTCCATGAAGGCGTCCACGCGCTTGGATGTCTCCATGGCGTTGGCGCCTTCGGCGAGCTGGACGCCGATGGCCGCGGCCGGGCGGGCGTTGAAGCGCGAGGAGACGATGTAGCTCTGCAGGCCCATCTCCACCCGGGCCACGTCCTTGATGCGCACGAAGGAGCCGTCGGGGTTGACGCGCACCACGACGTTCTCGAACTGGTCGATGGTGTGAAGCTTCTCCCTCGAGAGCATGGTGACGTTGAGGGACTGGCCCTGGAGGTTGGGCAGGCCGCCCACCTGGCCCACGGAGATCTGCTCGTTCTGGGCCTTGACGGCGCTCACCACGTCCTGGGGCGTCAGGCTGAAGCTGCGCAGCTTGTGGGGATTGAGCCAGATGCGCATGGCGTAGGGCGAGCCGAAGAGGGTGGCGTCGCCCACGCCGTCGATGCGGCTTAAGGGATCGGTGATGACCGAGGCGATGAAGTCGCAGATGTCGTCGACGGGAATCTGGCCCGTGGCGTCGTAGAAGGAGTAGAACTTGAGGAAGGAGTCCGACACCTTGCGCACGCGCACGCCCTGGTCCTTCACGCTCTCCGGCAGCATGGGCATGGCGAGCTCGAGGCGGTTCTGCACCTGCATCTGGGCCACGTCGGCGTTGACGCCGGGGCCGAAGGTGAGGGCCATGCGCATGCGGCCTTCCGAGGAGCAGGTGGTCGCGATGTAGAGCAGGTTGTCGATGCCCACCATGCGCTGCTCGATGACCTGGGCGATGGAGTCCTGCATGGTGTTGGCCGAGGCGCCCTCATAGTCGGCCATGAGCGAGATGGTGGGCGGGGTGAGGTGCGGGAACTGCGACACGGCCATGGTCTTCACGGAGAGCAGGCCGGCCAGCATGATGAGGATGGCGATGACGGCGGCAAAGACCGGGCGGTCGATGAAGAAGTGCGACATGGCGTGGTTCTCCCGGTCCTAGCGCTGTCCGCCGGCGCTGGTCAGGCCCGGCACGTCGCCGGCGTCCTGTCTGGACTTGGCGTCGTCCCGAAGGCTCTGCAGGGTCTTGACCTCGTCGATCTTCAGGCGGGTGCCGTGGCGCATGTTCTGCAGGCTGGAGACCACCACCTTCTCGCCGGGCTTGAGGCCTGACGCAACGATCCAGAAGCCGCCGGCGCGCTCCCTGGCCTCCACGATGCGCTCCTCGGCCTCGCCTGCGGCCGTGGCCACGAAGACCGAGCCCACGCCCTTGGCGTTGCGGCGCACCGCCAGCTGCGGGACGAGCAGGGCGTTCTTCTGAACGCCCACGTTCACGAGGGCGCGCACGTACATGCCGGGCAGGAGCACTCCCTCGGGATTGGGGAAGACCGCGCGCAGGAGCACCATGCCGGTGCCCTCGTCCACGGTGATGTCCGAGAACTTGAGCTCGCCGTCGGCCTCGTAGAGGGAGCCGGTTTCGAGGCGGGCCTGCACCTTGGCGCTCCCGCCGGGAGGCGGGACGAGGGTGCCCTTGAGGACGCGCTCGCGGAGCTTAAGCAGGTTGAGCGCGGACTGGGTCATGTCCACGTAGACCGGATCCAGCTGCTGGATGACCGCGAGCTCGTCGGGCTGGTTGGCCGTCACCAGGGAGCCCTGGGTGCAGGCGCTTTTGCCGATGCGGCCGGAGATGGGCGCCAGCACGTCCGTGTAGCGCAGGCGTATCTCGGCCGTGCGCACCTGGGCCCTGGCCAGGTTGACGTTGGCCAGCGCCTGCAGGTACTCGGCGTTGGCGTCCTCCCATTCCTGCTCGCTCACGGCCTGGGCCTGCCTGAGGCTTCTGCGGCGGCTGCGCTTGAGCTGAGCGGCCGTGAGCTTGGCCTTGGCTGATTCGAGGCTGGCCTGGGCGCTGTCGAGGGCGGCCTGGTAGACCTGGGGATCAATTTTATAGAGGGATTGGCCTTCCTCGACGAGGGAGCCCTCGGTGAAGAGGCGGTCGACGATGATGCCTTCGACCTGGGGGCGCACCTCGGCCTTGCGGTAGGCGTTGACGCGCGCCGGCAGGTCCGCCGTCAGCGGAACGTCCGAGGGTTCGACCACCAGCACGGTGACTGACTGCTCCCGCTTGGCCTGGACGGCCTTGTCTTCTTTGCAGGAAACGCCGAGGGCGAGGCAGGCCGCCAGCAGGACAATCTGGACGGCGCGGAAGGCGGACAGGGTAGGCTGCATTGCTTTCGTTCCTTGCTTGACGAGGCCCGGGAAGCGGGTCTGGTTCAGTGCCTGCGCCCGGATGCCGCTGCGGAGTCCGGATCGCCTGCGATGCATTTTGCCTTGTAGGAGGAAGGATGGGCATTGTCAAACTGCTTTGCCCCCTTGATATGATCCGAAAGGCTTGTGGAGCGCTCCGCAAGGGGGTCAGGAACCTGGTGCCGGACTGCCTTGTTCCCGACACTTGCCGGCAGGCTTTCGATGTCCTCAACGGGCCTGCTGCAGGGCGGCCGGCGGCATGGACGGCGGCAAGAAGGCAGCGTGCATGTCTTCTGCGCGCTGCCGCGGCCGTCCCGCGCCTGAAAGGACTTCGCCTGCGGGACGGGGGCTATGCCTTGCGTTCAGGCAGGAAGAGCAGGGAGACGGCCAGGATGGCGAGCAGGGCGCCCGCCATGGCCAGGGGGCTCAGGACCTCGCCGTAGAGCATGGCTCCGAAGGCTGCGGCCGCCAGGGGCTCGGCCGCGCCAGCCAGCATGGAGACGCGTCCGGCGTCCAGGCGCCGCATGGCAGAGGTGTAGAAGGCGTAGGGCAGGACGGCAGTGCAGGCCGAATGGACGCAGGCAAAGGCCAGGGCAGGGCCGGGATTGTCCCGGATGAGCGCAAGGCAGAGCCCTATGTCCGCAAAGGGCGCGATAGCCAGGCTGGCGAGGATCTGGCTGTAGAGCAGGACCGTGAAGACGCTGATGCCCCTCGAGCCGGCCGAGGCCTTGGCGAAGATGCCGTAGAGGGCGAAGAAGAGGGCGCTGGCAAGGCCGAAGAGCACGCCCGAAAGGTTCGCGGCATTCAGGGCGCCGTCGGCAAGACCCGCTGCCAGCGCGCCGCCGGCGAGGGCCAGCGCGCAGCACAGACCAGTGCGTAGCGAGGGGCGCTCCTTGAAGAAGAGGGCTGCCAGGACCACGACGAAGACGGGCGCAAGGTTGAGCAGCACGGCCGCCAGGGGCAGGGTGGCTGCCAGGACGGCCTCGTTGTAGCAGAGGTTGAGGCCGACGATGCCGAGCACGCCTGCGCCGGCAAAGAGCCAGAGGTCGTCGGCGTGGAACTTGAGCAGCCTCGGCCTGCAGAGGGCCATGCCGGCAAGGAGCAGCAGCGCGCCAGCGGACACCCTGGCAAAGAGCACGGTCTGGCTTGTCAGGCCCGCCCCGGCGAGG
>JAEEPQ010000143.1 GCA_016284885.1 Desulfovibrio sp. | reverse complement strand
CGCATAGCACTTGTCGGTGGTGACGACGACGACGGCGCGCACGGAGTCGCACTGGCGGCAGGCCTCCAGCAGATTGACGGTGCCCATGACGTTGGTGTCGAAGGTCGCGCGGGGCGAATTGTACGATTCGCGCACCAGCGGCTGCGCCGCCAGATGGAAGACGATTTCAGGCCGTCGCTCGGCGACGAAAGCCGCGATGGTCTGGGAGTCGCGGAGGTCGGCGCGCGCCTCGTCCAGGCTCAGGCCAAGCCGCTCCCAATGGCTGGGAGAGGGCTGGGCAAGGGCGTAGCCCTGGACAAGCGCGCCGAGATTCCGCAGCCAGAGGCAGAGCCAGGAGCCCTTGAAGCCGGTGTGGCCGGTCACGAAGACGCGCCGCCCCTTGTAGACGTTGCGGAACATCGCCTACGCCTCCTTGGCCTGAGCCTGCGAGGGCCCCGTCCAGAAGGCCTTGCCGGCGTTCCAGAGCTCGTTGAGCTGGATGGAGTCGCGCAGAGTGTCCATGCACTGCCAAGAGCCAGGATGCGGGTACATGGAAAGCTCGCCGTCGGCGGCCAGGCGCTGCAGGGGCTCCTTCTCCAGATCGCAGGACTCGCCTTCGGTGAGGTAGTCGAGGAACTCCCGCTTGAAGACGAAGAAGCCGCAGTTGATGTACTCGTTGAGCACGGGCTTCTCCTCCCAGGAGAGGATCTGGCCGGCGTCGTCGGTGCGCACGGCGCCGAAGCGGCAGGGCATGCGCACGCCGGTGAAGGTGCCGATCTTGCCGGAATCTTTATGGAACTGGACAAGCTTGGCTATGTCGATGTCGGAGACGCCGTCGCCGTAGGTCACCATGAAGCGCTCGGTGTCGATGTAGCGGGCAACGCGCTTGAGACGTGCGCCCTTGAGGGTGTCGGGGCCGGTATCGCTCAAGGTCACGCGCCAGTTCTCGATGTCGCCGCCGTGGGCCTCGACGCTTCCGCTCTTGAGGTCGACGGTGAAGTCGGTGTGGCGGATGTAGTAGTCGTGGAAGTACTGCTTGATGACTTCGCCCTTGTAGCCCAGGGGCAGGATGAAGTCCCTGTAGCCGAAGCGGTCGTAGATCTTCATGATGTGCCAGAGGATGGGGCGTCCGCCTATCTCCACCATGGGCTTGGGCTTGACGGCCGTTTCCTCGCGCAGGCGGGTGCCTTTGCCGCCACACATGATGATGACTTTCATTCGATCCATATAGGAGAATCCTCCGTGCGCTTGCGCCGGGCTTGTCCCGCCCCGGCAGGATGGCTTTCTTCGTCGTTGCTGTCAGGCTGGACACCCCAAGACCGGCAAAAGCCAGCCCTCGCCCCAGCCCTCTCAATTTAAGGATAGGTGATGGTATGCCAAAGCCCAAGGCACTTCAACACGCGCCAATGTCCTTGTGCCAAGGCAGGAAAGGCGCGCGGGCTGGAACGGGCCCATGTCCGGTTCGGCTTCGGCAGGAACCTCGGGTCCCCGTCTGCGACCGTGGCCAGCAACGACAACGACAAGGACTGAAGCCATGCCAAGCCTTGCGCAAGGATGTCTACCAGCCGGGACAGCAGGGACCGTCCCAGTCGTGCCGACGTCGCCTGCCCCGCGCCGCCCCCCTCCGCGTCCGCCCAGTCACGAAAGCGCCGAAAAGCGCATCTTGCGGGAATCGAGCCCCTGTTTTAGCATCAGCCACCTTGTGGAACCTGCACCACGCTTGCAGGCAAAACAGCGGGTAGCAGGAACGCAGGCCGACATGACAACGGGATCAAAAAAGCACAGCTTTTCCATTTGTATGAGACAGCTCTTTCTTTTTATTAAAACTCGACTGCTCATGCTGGCGAACAGGTTCGCAGAAAATGTCGTCTACAAAATAGCCTCTCATCGGCTTGAGAAAAAATCAATTATCCTATATTCTTCATCTCCCGATGATAAGTTTGCAAACATTGGAGCTGTTGCATCAAAACTAAAAGAGAAGAAAATTAGTTTTGTTCGTCTGTCACAACTCTATCGCCTTCTGCACCCCCTACGCTTTTACACCAAGCTTGCCAAGGCATGCGTCCTGCTCATCGATGGCAGCTCTCCTGCAGCCCATGTGAAGCTCCACCCAGACACATGCCTGATATCCTGCTGGCATGCCTGCGGCGCCTACAAGAAGATGGGATTTGATGCAAAACGCAAGGGATACAGTGACAAAAGCGAGGAACGGCGCCTTAACCGCGTCCATCGGGACATATCCTACTTCGTCTGCACCTCTGAAGACGTCGCCGACATCTATGCTGACGCCTTCCATCTGCAGAGGAGCAAGATGCTCGTTTTTGGCAGTCCCCGCCTCGATAAAATTCTGACCAGTCCTCTGCCCCCCAAGCCTGCCACATATACGGTGCTCTATGCGCCTACCTACCGCACAGGCAGCCACAACCAGCGCGCCCTGCTCCCCCTGCCAGACGGCGAGCGGCTCCGCACCAGGCTCGAGGAGTCCTTGGGCGAACCAGTTACGCTGGCCTTCCGCGGACATCCGACAAGCCCCAAGCCTGACAGCATTGCCGGCTGGGAGGACTGGACCGACCTGCCACAGCAGGATGCCCTGAACGGAGCCTCCGTCCTTGTCAGCGACTACTCCTCCATCTTCTTCGACTACCTGCCGCTGGCCCGGCCTGTCGTTTTCTACGTACCCGACCTCGAGGCCTACCAGCGTGAAGAAAAGGAGCTCTACTTCTCGCCCTATGATCTCTTTCCGAAGACCACCTGTGCGAGCGAGGAAGAGCTCGTGGAGACCCTTGTCCGCTGCCGGCACGCCAAGGCCGACCACAGCCAAGTCTGGAGCAAGTTCATGTCGGCCTGCGACGGACGCTCTTCTGAGCGCTTGTGCGACTTCATGGCGACGATTCAGCAGGGACGGCAGCCCGTCTGAATCACAGGCCGGCATCAAGGCAGAAGCCTGCGCCGCACAACGCGCAAGAACGTCCGCAACCTTGACGTGCAAGGCGCCGAGAGACTAGAACATGCTCACTTCACTCTATTCAACTTCTGTCTCTTGAAGGAGTCGCCATGTTCAAAAGAATCCTCTTCACCCTTGCGGCAGCCACCCTCCTAATCGGCGCCGTCGAGGCCAAAGCCGACAAGTACACCGTTGCCACGGACTGCACCTTCCCTCCCATGGAGTACCTCGATGCGGAAAAGAATCCCGTCGGCTTCGACCCGGCCCTGATCCAGGAGATCGCCAAGGCCTGCGGCTTCGAGGTCAGCGTGCAGAACATCGCCTGGGACGGCATTTTCGCCGGCGTCGCCGCAGGCAAGTACGACATCGTCGCCTCTGCCGTGAGCATCACGCCCGAGCGCAAAAAGGCCTTCCTCCTCTCCGATCCCTACTACGACGTCTATCCCACCATCCTCGTGATGGCCGGATCCACTGTCGCCAAGCCCGCCGACCTGAACGGCAAGAAGGTCGGAGGCCAGATCGGCAACTCCGCCCTGGTGGCCCTCGACAAGGCCAAGACCGGCTGCACGATCCGCGAGTACGACGATGTAGGCCTCGCCGTGGAGGACATGGTGCAGGGCCGCATCGACGCCGTGGCCCTCGACTCCCCTGTTGCCATGTACTACCTCAACAAGAAGCAGGAGTACCAGAACAAGCTGAAGGTTGCCATGAACGTCGGCGAGCCCGAACAGTACGGCTTCGTGGTCCGCAAGGACAACAAGCAGCTCCTCGACAAGCTCAATGCAGGCATCAAGCTCGTGAAGGAAAACGGCGCCTACGACCGCGTGCTCAAGGAGTATATGGGCGAGGCCAAGTAGGACGCCACCTCGCACCGCATCCCCCGTTCCCATGGCCGCCCGCCCCGACGAGGGCGGGCGGCTCGCGAAGGCGACAAGCTCATGGCAGAAGAAATCAAAGATCCTGAGAGCAAGGGCAACATCGTCCTTGTCACCGAAGGCCCCTCCATCCCGAGCCCGGAAGGGCGTCGCATCGTCTCGGCCTGGTCCATCGCGCTCTTCGGCGCCATCGCCACGCTCTTCACCCTCTGCGCGGTCTGGCCCGAACCCTACCTCGACGTCGTGGCCTTCCTTCCGGACGGCATCCTCACCACCTTCGAGGTGACGGCCCTCTCCATCTGCTGCGCCGTGCCCATGGGGCTCATCACGGGCCTTGGCCGCATCTCGCGCAACACCTTCATCAACCTGACGGCGTCCACCTACGTGGAGATCATCCGCGGCATCCCCCTCCTCGTCCAGATCTTCTACATCTACTACGCCCTCTCCAAATTTCTCCAGGTCTCGAGCCTGACCTCCGCCGTGGTCGCCATCAGCTTCTGCTACGGCGCCTACATGGGCGAGGTCTTCCGCGCCGGCATCCACGCCATCCCCAAGGGCCAGACGGAAGCGGCAAGGTCCCTCGGCTTCAACCGCTTCCAGACCATGTTCTACGTCATCCTCCCGCAGCCCTGGCGCACTATCCTGCCCCCCGTGGGCAACGAGTGCATCGCCATGCTCAAGGACACCTCGCTCGTATCCGTCATGGCCATGCCCGACCTCATGCAGCGCGGACGATCCTTTGCGGCCAAGACCTACCTCTACTTCGAGACCTACACCATCATCGCCCTCATCTACCTCATCATCACCCTGGTGCTGTCCAAGGGCGTCTCCATCATGGAATCCAAGCTCAACTACTACGACAGGAAGAAGTAGCCATGCCAGACGAAAGCCAGCTTGAACACGGGCAGGACTGCGGAAATCAACAGGGCAAGGATGCCCCGAGGTCGCCCGAACCCGTCATTGTCATGTCCCACGTCTGGAAGTACTTCGGCCCCCTCGTGGCTCTGCAGGACGTCAACGTTGCGGTCCAGGCCAAGGAGCGCATCGTTATCATCGGCCCCTCGGGCTCGGGCAAGTCGACGATGCTCCGCGCCATCAACCGCCTCGAGACCGTGGATCGCGGAAGCATCTTCATCAACGGCACGGACATCACCAAGTGCCGCGACAGCGAACTCAACCACGTGCGCCAGAACCTCGGCATGGTCTTCCAGTCCTTCAACCTCTTTCCCCACAAGACGGTCCTGCACAACCTGACCATGGCGCCCATCAAGCTCCTGCACATGAAAAAGAGCGACGCCGAGGACAGGGCCCTTGCCCTTCTGAAGAAGGTCGGCATCTCCGACAAGGCCAACGTCTATCCCAGCATGCTCTCCGGCGGCCAGCAACAGCGCGTGGCCATCGCGCGCGCCCTGGCCATGCAGCCCTCCATAATGCTCTTCGACGAGCCCACCTCGGCCCTTGACCCGGAAATGGTCGGCGAAGTGCTCGACGTCATGGTGAACCTCGCCGAAGACGGCATGACCATGTGCTGCGTCACCCACGAAATGGGCTTTGCCCGCACCGTGGCCGACCGCGTCATCTTCATGGACCACGGCCAGATCCTCGAGATGGACACGCCAGACCGCATCTTCAACTCGCCGCGCCATCCGCGACTCCGGCAGTTCCTCGACCAGATTCTGTAATGCCTGCCAGCTCTGCACTCTTCCAAGGCTCCTTCCGCAACATCTGCGGGAGGAGCCTTGCCGTTGCCGTCTCCGGCGGCGTGGACAGCCTCTGCGCCCTCGTTCTGGCAAAGCAGGCAGGCTTCGAGGTGCTCGCCCTGCACGCCCTCTTCTGCCGTGAAGCCACGGATCCTGAAGAAACCACCATCCTCAAAGGCCTTGCGGAAAACTGCGCCAGGCTCGGCGTCCCGCTCGAAGTCGTCGATCTGCGGACGCAGTTCCAGACGCATGTGGCACAGCCCTTTGCCGATGCCTACCTCGCGGGCCTCACGCCCAATCCCTGCGCTGCCTGCAACCAGACCATGAAGTTCGGGCACCTGCTCGACCGTGCGCTGGCGCTTGGCGCAACGGCCATGGCAACGGGCCACTACGCTCGCCTTGCCATGGGACCGGCACCGGCAAGCGAGGAGCAGCCCCTGCTCGCCCAGGCGACGGACAGGAGCAAGGACCAGTCCTACTTCTTAAGCCTTGTCCCGCAGGAACGCCTTGCCAAGGCCTGCTTTCCGCTGCAGGCAGCGACGAAGCAGGAGGCTGCGCGCATGGTCCAGGAAGCAGGCCTTGCGGTGCCGGCCCCCAAGGAAAGCCAGGACATCTGCTTCATCCCCCGCCAGCCTGAGCGCTATCGGGATCTGCTTGGATCCCTGCGGGCAAAAGCAGGATTGGGGACAGTGAAGGGGAGAGAGGG
>JAEEPQ010000012.1 GCA_016284885.1 Desulfovibrio sp. | reverse complement strand
CACATGTTCGAAAGTCTCTCTGACAGGCTCTCCAGCGTCTTCAAGTCCTTCCGCGGCGTCAAGACGCTCGACGAAGAGAACGTCAAGGCCGGCCTGCGCGAGGTCAGGCTGGCGCTGCTGGAGGCCGACGTCAACTTCAAGGTCGTCGGCGACTTCGTCAAGACGGTGCGCGAGCAGTGCCTCGGCCGCGAAGTCACCAAGGGCGTCTCGCCGGCCCAGGAGGTCGTCAGCATCGTCAACCAGGAGCTGATCAAGCTGCTGGGCGGCGAGACCTGCGCCCTCGACCTGCAGGGCCGCCAGCCCGCGGTGATCATGATGGCCGGCCTGCAGGGCTCGGGCAAGACCACCTCGGCGGCCAAGATAGCCAACTACCTGCGCCGCCAGAAGATGCGCCCCTACCTGGTGCCGGCCGACGTCTACAGGCCGGCGGCCATAGACCAGCTCGTCGTGCTCGCCAAGGAGCTCGCCATGCCCTTCTTCCCCTCCACGGTGGACATGAACCCCGTGGAGATCGCGAAGCAGGCCGTGGAGCGGGCCAAGCAGGAGAACGCCACGGTCGTCATCCTCGACACCGCAGGCCGCCTGCACGTGGACGAAGTGCTCATGCAGGAGCTGGCCGACATCAAGGCCGCCGTCAATCCCCAGGAGATACTCTTCGTCGCCGATGCCATGACGGGCCAGGACGCGGTCAACGTGGCCGAGACCTTCAACGCCAAGCTCGGCATCACGGGCGTGGTGCTCACCAAGATGGACGGCGACGCCCGCGGCGGCGCCGCCCTCTCCATCAAGTCCGTCACCGGCGCCTCCGTCAAGTTCGTCGGCATGGGCGAGAAGCTCTCCGAGCTTGAGGTCTTCCACCCCGACCGCATCGCCGGCCGCATCCTCGGCATGGGCGACATCCTGACCCTCGTGGAGAAGGCCCAGGAAAACATCAAGCAGGAGGAAGCCCTGGAGATGGCCCGCAAGATGAAGCAGGCCACCTTCGACCTCGAGGACTTCCTCAAGCAGCTGCGCCGCGTCAAGAAGCTCGGCAGCCTCGACGGCATACTCAAGATGATTCCGGGCATGGGCGGCATGCGCGAGAAGCTGGCCCAGGCCAGCGGCGCCGTGCCCGAGAAGGAGCTCGCCAAGTTCGAGGCCATCATCAGCTCCATGACTCCGGCGGAGCGCCACGATCCCGACATCCTCAACGGCAGCCGCCGGGCCCGCATCGCCAAGGGCGCGGGCGTGCCTGTCCAGCAGGTGAACGTGCTCATCCGCCAGTTCGAGCAGATGCGCCAGATGATGAAGGGCCTCCTGGGCGGCGGCAAGGTCAAGGCGCCGAGCCTGCCCAACATGCCCCGCGGCTATACGCCGCCAGGCACGAGACCGAGCATCGGCATGCCTGGCATGGGCATGCCGGGAATGGGCATGCCGGGAATGCCGGGCATGCCAGGCATGGAGGGCATGCCCCCCATGCCCATGCCGAAGGGCGGATCGGCCGCAAAAAGCAAAGAGGCCCAGAAGGCAAAGAAGAAAAAGCGGAAGGAAGCCAAGAAGAACCGCCACCGCTAGGCGGCTCTCTCCTTGAACTTTCCTTTCGTGCATCGTATACTAGTCAACCAACTTTTTAAGGGAGATATATCCATGGCTGTGAAGCTCAAACTGACCCGCATGGGGAGCAAAAAGCACCCCTTCTACCGCATCGTTGCCACCAACATTGAAAACGCCCGCGACTCCAGGCCCCTGGAATTCCTCGGCTACTACAACCCCATGGTCAATCCGGCCGAGGTGAAGCTCGATGCCGAGAAGATCCAGCAGTGGCTTGCCAGCGGCGCCCAGCCCACCGAGACCGTGCGCTCCATCCTCAAGGACCACATGCCCAAGGCCGAAGCCTAAAGCGTGATCCCGCATGAAGGAGCTTGTGCTCTACATCGCCCGCTCGCTTGTGGACCATCCGGAAGCCGTGGGCGTCGAGGAAGCCGAAGGCGGTCCCGAGGGAACTGTCCTGAAGCTTTCGGTGGCCAAGGACGACTTGGGAAAAATCATCGGCAGGCAGGGCCGCACGGCCCGCGCCCTGCGCACGCTGGTCAACGCCGCCTCTGCCAGGCAGGAGCGGCGCGTCGTGCTGGAAATACAGGAATAGCCGGCGTGCCTGAAGACTGGATTTGCCTGGGGGCGCTGACGCGCCCCCACGGAATCAAAGGGGAGATCTGCCTCAATCTGTACGCAGACTCCCCTTCTCTTTTGGACGGCGATCTCCTGCTCGAGCGCCGCAACGGCCTCCGCTCGCCCGTCACCTGCGTGAAGCGGCGCCCCCACAAAGGCATGTGGCTCGTCACCTTCAAGGAAGTCCAGGACCGAAGCGCGGCCGAAGAACTTGCCGGCGCAACGCTGTGGATGGCCAGAAGCGCCCTCCCCGAGACCGGCGAGAACGAAGCCTACATTGCCGACCTGCTCGGCCTTGAGGTTGCCCTCCCCGACGGCACCGCCGTCGGCGTCTTCGACCACATCGAGACGCCGGCAGGCCAGATGCTCTGGGCCATACGGAATTCCGGCTACGAGTACCTCTTCCCCGCCAGGCCCGAGTTCATCGTTTCCTTCGGCGAGACCATCGTCATCGATCCGCCGGAAGGCCTGCTGGAGACCTGCCGGACGAAGATCTGAGCCTGCCCCTGGCAGGCGCGGGGCCAGGCGCCGGCCACGCTTCCACGCAAAGCGAAGCCTCAGGCGCGGCGCCGCCTTCCCGGCAGGAAGCCTAGCCTCAGGGAAGAAACGCTCCAGCAAAGCGACACGCCAAGCCCGGCAAAGCCCTCCGGCAGCCAGGAAATCAGCAAGGCCGCCCAGAACGCATCGCGTTCCAGGCGGCCTTTGAACAATCCTGCGCCCTCCAGGGCGCTCGGCTATTCCGCCTTGGCGGTCTCGGCCGGCGCCGGCTGGGGATCCTTATTGTCTTCGTAGAGCAGGACAGGCTCGGCATGGTCCTTGACCACGGCCTGGTTGACCAGGCATTCCTTGACGCCGGGCAGGGACGGGATGCGGTACATGATGTCGAGCATGATCTGCTCCATGACGTTGCGCAGGCCTCTGGCGCCGGTCTTGCGCTCCACGGCCTCGTGGGCGATGGCCTTGAGGGCGTTGGGGGTGAAGCTCAGGCGCACGCCGTCGAGCTCGAGCAGCTTCTGGTACTGCTTGACCAGGGCGTTCCTGGGCTCGACGAGGATGCGGACCAGGTTCTCCTCGCTCAGGTCGTCCACATGGGTGAGTATCGGGATGCGTCCCACGAATTCGGGGATGAGGCCGAACTTCACGAGATCCTGGGGCTGGATCTTGTCCAGCAGCTCCGAGAGGGGCCTGTCCTTCTTGGTGCGCACGTTGGCGCCGAAGCCCATGGCAGAGCCTGCCATGCGCGCCTCGATGACCTTGTCCAGACCGATGAAGGCGCCGCCCACGATGAAGAGGATGTTCTCCGTGTTCATGCGGATGAACTCCTGCTGGGGGTGCTTGCGGCCGCCCTTGGGCGGGATGTTGGCCTGCGTGCCCTCGACGATTTTGAGCAGGGCCTGCTGGACGCCCTCGCCGGACACGTCGCGGGTGATGGAGGTGCTCTCGGACTTGCGGGCAATCTTGTCGATCTCGTCGATGTAGATGATGCCCTTGGAGGCCGCCTCAACATCGTAGTCGGCGTTCTGGAGCAGGGAGACCAGGATGTTCTCCACGTCCTCGCCCACGTAGCCGGCCTCGGTGAGGGTGGTGGCGTCGGCGATGGCGAAGGGCACCTTGAGTATCCTGGCAAGGGTCTTGGCGAGCAGGGTCTTGCCGCTGCCCGAGGGGCCGACGAGCAGGATGTTGCTCTTCTCTATCTCGACGTCCTCGCCGAGGCCCTGGGAGAAGAAGACACGCTTGTAGTGGTTGTGCACGGCCACGGAGAGTATCTTCTTGGCCGTGTCCTGGCCGATGACGTACTCGTCGAGGCGGTCCTTGATCTCCTGCGGCGTGAGGAGGCAGTCGCCGCCCTCCCTGGCGTTCTTCTCCTGCAGCTGCTGGGCGCGGTCCTTCATCATGAGGTCGTAGCAGGCCTGGACGCAGGAGTCGCAGATGGCGACGTCGTTCTGGACGATGAGGTTGGCCACGTCCAGATCGCCGCGGCCGCAGAAGGAGCAGCGCGCGGGCTGGCTGGCGGGGGTGTTGGTGGGCTTCTTAGGCATCGGTCTTGCTCGCTTCCTTGCGGGATTCCATGACCTTGTCGATGAGGCCGAACTCGAGGGCCGCCTGGGGCGTGAGGAAGTTGTCGCGCTCGGTCGCGGCCTTGACTGCCTTGAGGGGCTTGCCCGTGTTCTCGGCAAGGATCTCGTTCATCATCTGCTTGATGCGCTGCATTTCGCGCGCGTGGATCTCCACGTCCGTTGCCTGGCCGCGGTAGCCGCCCAGCGGCTGGTGGATCATGATGGTGCTGTGCGGGAGTGCGTAGCGCATGCCCTTGTTGCCGGCGGCCAGCAGGAAGGCGCCCATGCTGGCGGCCATGCCGAGGCAGAGCGTGGACACGGGGGCCGCGATGTAGCGCATGGTGTCGTAGATGGCCAGCCCCGCCGTGACGGAGCCGCCGGGGGAATTGATGTAGAGGTTGATCTCCTTCTCGGGATCCTGGCTCTCGAGGAAGAGCAGCTGGGCGCAGACGAGGGAGGCGACCGTGTCGTCTATCTCCGTTCCCAGGAGAATGATCCTGTCTTTGAGAAGGCGCGAGTAGATGTCGTAGGAGCGCTCCATGCGCCCGGTGTTTTCGATGACTATGGGGACGGTGTAGGCCGGCATTGGCAAGCTCCAGGGAAAGGGGAGACGAATGGGGCGGGACGGCTGCTGGGGCCGGGAAAAAGGAAGCGGGAGGGGAGCGTCCGGACAAGACCCGGATGCACATCCCTCCCGGCCGTGCGTTATCTTGGCTGGAACGGCTCCGCCATTGCGCGCTGGGCGTTCCTTGGCTTAGGCTTCAGGCTTGGCCTCTTCAGCCTTGCCCTCTTCGGGCTTGACTTCTTCAGGCTTGGCTTCGGGGACAAGGGTGACCTTGGCCTTCTCGTAGATGGCGAGCATGCCCTTGTCGGCAAGGAGCCTGTCGCGCAGATTGAAGATGAGGCCGGTGTTGCGGTAGTAGTCCAGAAGGGTCTGGGGATCCTGGTTGACGTCAGTGGCCTGACGGTAGATGGACTGCTGCACTTCGCTGTCCGTGACCTCGAGGCCCTCCTTCTTGGCAACGGCCATGAGGAAGATGGTGGACTTGACCGCTTCGGTGACCCGGGGAAGGACTTCTTCCTTGTACTGGGCGACCTGCTCTTCAGTCAGGGCCTTGCCGGCCTGCTGGGCCTGGCGCCTGCGGGGAGCAATCATCTCCTCGGAGTAGATGTCCATGAGGGCCTGGGGCAGCGGGAAGTCGACGAGCTTGAGCAGCCGATCGAGCAGCTTGGTGCAGGCATCTGAGCGGAAGAGGGGCTTGCGCTGCTCGACGATGATCTCGGAGAAGCGCTTGCGCAGCTCCTCGAGCGTGGCGACCTTGAACTGCTTGAAGAAGCTCTCGTCGAGTTCGGGGAGGGGAAGCTCCTTGATGGCGTGGACCTTCATCTTGACGACGGCGGTCTTGCCGGCGAGAGACTTGTTCATGAAGTCAGCGGGGAAGGTCACGGTGCGCTCGCCGGCCTGGCCAGCCTGCAAGGTGGAGGCGAGCTCCTCGATCTCGGCGATGCCGCTGTTCTGGCCCACGCGGTAGTCGAAGCCCTGGGCTCCGAGATCCTTCATGGGCTTGCCGTCGACCTCGACGGTAAAGTCGATGTTGGCGAACTGGCCGGCCTTGGCAGGGCCCACGCCGTCGATGGGGCGCATCTTGGCATTGCGCTCGCGGACCTTGAGGATGAGGGCGTCCACCTCGTCCTGGGTGGGAACCTTCTCGACCTCTTCCACTTCGAGGCCTTCGTAGTTGGGCAGGTCGAAGACGGGCAGATGCTCGAAGGAGATGCTGTACTCGATGCCCTTGCCGCGCTCGAAGGCGGTGATGTCGGAGACGTCGACGCCGGAGACGGGGGTGACGCCGACTTCCTGCATGACCTGGTTGATGTGGACGTTGACCAGATCCTGCTGGGCGTCGCGGTAGAGCTGGCCCTTGAAGCGGTTCTCGATGATCTTGGCAGGAACGTGCCCCTTGCGGAAGCCTTCCAGGGCGATGCCGCGCTGCTGGAGCCTGACGGCGGTGTCGATGGAGGCGTTTACCTCCTCGGGATCCACGGTGATCAGCACCTTCTTCTTGCAGGGCGAGACGTCTTCGACAGTATATTTCACGGGAAACTCCTTTGTGCTGTATTGGTGCGAAAGGGGGGAATTGAACCCCCACGCCAAAGGCACTGGATCCTAAATCCAGGGCGTCTACCAGTTCCGCCACTTTCGCAGAGCAAGCAGAATACACCTCTTGAAGGTGCAGATCAAGAATGCATGCGCACTTGGCCAGGCCAGGACCGCCGCAAAAAAAAACGGGAGGCACTAGGCTTGGCTAGCGCCTCCCGGAAAGGTCATGGGGAGTCGGGCTTAGGCGTCGGCTTTGGGCGCTTCGGCCGGAGCGGCCTCGGCCTTTGCTTCGGCCTGGTAGTTGGTGAACTCGATGTAGCACATGGGGGCGTTGTCGCCCTTGCGGGGTGTCGCGAGCTTCAGGATGCGGGTGTAGCCGCCGGGCACGCCGGCGAACGGCTTCGCGATCTCGTCGAAGAGGCGCTTGACAACGGCACGGTCATTGAGGACGCGGAAGGCAAGGCGACGGGCTGCAACGTCGTTCTGCTTGGCGGCGAGCGTCACAAGCGGCTCGATGACGCGGCGCAGTTCCTTGGCCTTGAGTTCCGTGGTGCGGATCCTGCCGTGGGCGATAAGAGCTTTCGCGAGATTCTGCAAAAGGGCCTTACGATGAGAAGGAGTGCGCGACAGTTTTCTGCCGGAATTGCTATGCCTCATTTTGCTGATCCCTCTGTTTCTTCCATTCCTGGTACTTTTTGTCGAAATTGTCGATCTTCATGCCGAAGTCGAAACCCAGGTTGATGAGAACGTTTTTGATCTCGTCCAGGGACTTGCGGCCGAAGTTCTTGGTCTTGAGCATGTCCTGCTCGGAGCGCTGCACGAGTTCGCCAACCGTGGTGATGTTGGCGGACTTGAGGCAGTTGGTCGCGCGGACGGAGAGCTCAAGCTCGTCTATGGACATGAAAAGCTTGTCGTCGAGATCGGCGCCCCCGGCGACGCCGCCGGCGAGCTCGCCGGACACGCGTTCGTCGAAGTTGATGAAGACGCTGATCTGGTCCTTGATGATCTTGGCCGCGTAGGCAATGGCGTCCTCGGGAGTGACGGAGCCGTCGGTCCAGACTTCAAGGATGAGCCTGTCGTAGTTGGTCATCTGGCCAACGCGGGCCTGCTCGATGGTGTAGCTCACCTTGCGGATGGGCGAGAAGCTGGAGTCAAGGGCGATGATGCCTATCTCTTCGTCAAGGCCACCATGGACGTCGTGGGGCACGTAGCCCTTGCCCATGCGGCACTCGAACTCCATGTCGAGGTCGATGTCCTCGGTCAGCGTGGCCAGGTGCAGGTCAGGGTTGAGCACCATGACATGCTGGTTGCACTTGATGTCGCGGGCGGTGACCTCGCCCTTCTGGTCAACGTGCAGGGTCAGCTTCTGCGGCTCGTCCGTGTCCATCGCGAGGCGCACCTGCTTGATGTTGAGGATGACGTCGGTGACGTCCTCAAGCACGCCGTGGATGGTGGTGAACTCGTGCTGCACGCCCGCGATCTTGACGGACACGAAGGCGGCTCCCTGGAGGGAGCTGAGCAGCACGCGGCGCAGGGCGTTGCCTATGGTGGTGCCGAAGCCGCGCTCGAGAGGTTCGCAAACGAAGCGTCCATGCATGCTATTCGAGGACTCGTCGCGGGTGATCTGCTCGGGCTTGACCAGCTCCGACCAGTTCCGCGAATTGATAAGGCGATCGCCCTGTTTGATAAGCATGCTGCCTCCGCCTACTTGCTGTAGAGTTCGACGATAAGCTGTTCGTTGACTTCAGTGCGGATGTCTTCGCGCTGCGGCACGGCCTTCACGACGCCCTTGAAGGCGGCGTAGTCGGCCTCGAGCCAGTTGGGGGTTCCGCGGCGGCCAATGGTTTCCTGGGCCTCGGCGAAGACCTTCACCTTGCGGTTCTTTTCGGGAATCTCGATGGAGTCGCCGACCTTGACCTGCAGGGAGGGGATGTTGACCTTGTGGCCGTTGAGGGTGAAGAGGCCGTGGCGGACGAACTGGCGGGCCTGGTTGCGGGAGTTGGCAAAGCCGAGGCGGTAGACCACGTTGTCGAGGCGGCTTTCGAGCATGACCAGCAGGTTGGTGCCGGTGACGCCCTTCTTCATGTCGGCCTTGATGAAGTAGCTGTGGAACTGGCGCTCCAGCAGCCCGTAGGTGCGGCGCGTCTTCTGCTTCTCGCGGAGCTGGACGGCGTACTCGCTGACCTTCTTGCGGGCGCGGCCGTGCTGGCCGGGGGCGAAGGGACGGCGGTCCACTGCGCACTTGCCGGAGAAGCAGCGGTCGCCCTTCAGAAAGAGCTTGGTGCCCTCGCGACGGCAGATGCGACACTTTGCATCAGTATATTTAGCCATGGATGAACCTCTTGGTGTCGCCTACACGCGACGGCGCTTGGGCGGGCGGCAGCCGTTGTGCGGAATGGGGGTGATGTCGCGGATGAAGGCGACGCGCATGCCGGTGTTGGCAACGGCGCGCATGGCCTGCTCGCGGCCGGAGCCGGGGCCCTTGACGTAGATGCCCACGGTGCGCATGCCGCACTCCTGGGCCTTGTGGGCGGCCGTCTCGGCGGCCACCTGGGCGGCGAAGGGAGTGGACTTGCGGGAGCCCTTGAAGCCGGACTGGCCGGCGGAGGCCCAGCTCACCGCGTTGCCGCGGGTGTCGGTAAAGGTGACAATTGTATTGTTGAAGGTCGCATCAATGTGGACGATGCCCACAGGAATGCTTCTTTTTTCCTTCTTCTTGGTAACTTTCTTAGCCTTGGCCATCGTAATTCCTCGTTGAATGAAAATGCTTCAGGCCACAGCCCGACGCGGAAAAAGGCCCCCTGCGGGGGGCTACTTTTTCTTCGACGCGGCGCCGTGGCGAGGACCCTTGCGGGTGCGGGCATTCGTGTGCGTACGCTGTCCGTTGACAGGCAGGCCGCGACGGTGGCGCAGGCCCCTGTAGCAGCCGATGTCCATGAGACGCTTGATGCTGCTGGTGACGTCGCGGCGGAGGTCACCTTCAACTTTGTAGTTGCTCTCAAGCTCCTTGCGGATCTCGTTCACTTCTTCGGTGGAGAGATCATCGATGTTGCGTTCCCAGCTGATGCCGGCAACGTCGCAGATCTTGAGGGCAGTCGTACGGCCAATACCATAAATATACGTGAGAGCGATATCCACGCGCTTGTTGCGGGGAAGCTCAACGCCAGCTATTCTTGCCACAGTTGCACTCCTGCCTAGCCCTGGCGCTGCTTATGCCTGGGGTTTTCACAGATGACCCGAAGGACACCCTTGCGCCGAATGACTTTGCACTTGGGACATATTTTCTTGACGGAAGGTCTGACTTTCATATCAATCTCCTGCAGATACACTGCCTTTGTCGGTGCACCAGGCACCATGGGCCTGACACCATGCAGGATCAACCTGCTCGCTCCGCAGCCGCAACAGCAGGCCGGCAGGGGACAGGGATGCATCCCCTGGCGGACCTATGGCGCGGAAAGAGCTGATTATCCTCTTTCGGCCACCCTGTCAAGCAAGGAGGCCGCAGGACACGGCGTCCGCCCCTCAAGCTTGGAACTCGCGCAGGCCCAGCCTCGGGCTAGGCCAGCTTGTTGATCTCGGGATACTGGGACTTGTAGCGCACTATCCCCCGGTCGCCGACGCTCAGGATCTGGGGGCCGGCCGAGGTGACGGCCACGGAATGCTCGAAGTGGGCCGCGTACTTGCGGTCCTGGGTCACGGCAGTCCACTTGTCGGCAAGCACGTCCACCTCCCAGCTGCCCTCGGTCACCATGGGCTCGATGGCGATGCACATGCCGTTGCGCAGCTGCACGCCCCTGACGCCGGGATCGAAGTTGGGAACTTCCGGCTTCTCGTGCATGGCTGCGCCGACGCCGTGGCCGACGTAGCGGCGCACCACCCCGAAGCCGTGGCCTTCGACGAAGGCCTGGACGGCCTGGCCGATGGCATGGACGTCGTTGCCCTGGACCGCCTTCTCGATGCCGACGTAGAGGGCTGCCTCGGTCACGCAGAGCAGGCGGTCGGCGGTCTCGGAGATCCGGCCCACGGGATAGGTGCGGGCGGAGTCGCCGACCATGCCGTTGTACCTGACGCCGAAGTCGACGCTCACGATGTCGCCTTCCTGGAGGATGCGCTTCTTCGAGGGAAAGCCGTGGACGACGGCCTCGTTGATCGAGCAGCAGATGGCGAAGGGATAGCCCTGGTAGCCGAGGAAGGCGGGCTCGACCCTGTACTGGGCGCACAGGTCGCGGGCCACCTCCTCCAGCCGCCAGGAGGGGACGCCGGGGCGGACCTCGTCGCCGATGGCGTCGAGGACGTTGGCGGTGAGCCGGTCCGCTTCCCGGAGGTTCTCGATTTCCCGGCTGTTCTTGATGAACACGCCCTGAAACTTCTTCATGTCTTTTCCCCCGCTAGCGGGTCAGCCGGCCGCTCTTGCGGGCGCGCTCCATAAGATGGCCGTACTGGCTGGAAATGACGTAGGATTCAACCTGGTTCATGAAGTCCATGGCCACGCCCACAAGGATGAGCAGGGAGGTGCCGCCGAAGTAGAAGGGCACGTTGAACTGCGCGATGAGGAGCATGGGCAGGAGGGAGACGGCGGCGATGTACACGCCGCCGGAGAGGGTGAGGCGCGAGAGCACGCCGTCGATGTAGTTCTGGGTGCGCTCGCCGGGACGGATGCCCGGGATGAAGCCGCCGTTCTTCTTCAGGTTCTCGGCCATGTCCTTGGGGTCGAAGATGATGGCCGTGTAGAAGTAGCAGAAGAAGAAGATCAGGGCCACGTAGAGCACGTTGTAGACCAGGCTCATGGGCTGGAAGAACTCGGAGACCAGCTTGACGTACTCGTTCTGGGAGAACTGGCCTATGGTGGCGGGGAAGAGCAGCAGGGAGGAGGCGAAGATGGGCGGAATGACGCCTGCGGTGTTGAGGCGCAGGGGCAGGTGCGTGTTCTGCCCGCCGAACATCCGCCTGCCGATCTGGCGCTTGGCGTAGGAGATGGGGATGCGGCGCTGGGCGCGCTCCACGAAGACGATGAAGACCACGACCGCAGCCATGAGCGCGAGTATGCAGACGGCGAGGAAGATGCTGATGTCGCCGGCCTGGATGAGCTCTATGGAGCGGATGATGCCGCGCGGTATGCCCACGACGATGCCGCAGAAGATGATGAGGGAGATGCCGTTGCCAATGCCCTTGTCGGTGATCTGCTCGCCCAGCCACATGATGAGCACGGAGCCCGCGCAGAAGGTCATCATGGTGACGAGGCGGAAGGACCACCCGGGCTGCAGGACGACCGGCAGGCCCGAGGGGCTCGACATGTTCTCGAGGCCGACGGCGATGCCAAGGCCCTGGATGAGGGTGATGAGCACCGTGAGATAGCGCGTGTACTGCGTTATCTTGCGCCTGCCGGCCTGCCCTTCCTCCTTGTAGAGCCGCTTCACCTCGGGGCTCACCACCTGCAGGAGCTGCATGATGATGGAGGCCGAGATGTAGGGCATGACGCCGAGGGCGAAGATGGAGACGTTGGACAGGCCGCCGCCCGAGAAGATGTCGAACAGGGCGAAAATGGTTCCGCTCATCTGCTCGAAGAAGGAGGCGATGGCCTGCGCGTCCACGCCCGGGATCGGCACATGCACGCCGATGCGGTAGCAGCAGAGGAGGAAGAAGGTCCAGAGCAGGCGCTTGGCGAGGCCGGCCTGTCCCGGGGTGAGGTTCTGAGGTTGTGCCATGTATGTCTCGTCTTCTGTTGAGAGTCTGCGGGTGGCGGGGCGTGCATAAGCGCCTTTGCCCGAAAGCCGGGGGCTTTCAGGCAAAGGCGCACTGCAGGCTTTGCTGGGGCGGGGGCGCGCTATTCAGCGGCCTTGCCGGCCTTCTCGAAGGCAGTGGCCTTCCCGCCGGCCTTCTCGATCTTCTCGGCAGCGGCCTTGGAGAACTTGTGGGCCTCCACGCTGACCGCGGATTCGAGTTCGCCGCGGGAGAGGATCTTCACCGGGGCGCCGGACTTGGCGAGGCCGCGGGCGTAGATGCTCTCGAGGGTGATCTCCTGGACGCCGGGGAAGGCGGCCAGAAGGTCGTCGAGGTTGATGGCCTGGTAGGTCACCTTGAAGGGGAAGTTCTTGAAGCCGTGCTTGGGCAGACGGCGCTGGAGGGGCATCTGGCCGCCCTCGAAGCCGGGGCGCACGCCGCCGCCGGCGCGGGCGTTCTGGCCCTTGTGGCCCTTGCCGGAGGTGCCGCCAAGGCCGGAGGCGCAGCCGCGGCCGACGCGGCGACGGGTTTTGCGCTCCTCCGGGAAGGGATAGAGGTCGTTGAGCTGCATTTCTATATTCTCCTGGCGGGCTACGCTACTTCTCGACGATAGCCACAAGGTGAGGGATCTTGTTGATGATGCCGCGCACCGCGGGGGTGTCGGGAATCTCGCGCTCGACTTCGCGGCGCTTGAGGCCGAGGGCGTCGAGGCACTTGCGCATGTTGGGCGTCTTGCCGGCGCGGGAGCGGACCAGCTTGATGGTGATTTTCTCGGCCATGGCTACTTCCTCGGAGCTTCCAGCTTCTTGCCGCGGATGGCGGACACTTCCTCGGCGCTGCGCAGGGAGCGCAGGCCCTCGAGGGTGGCGCGAAGCACGTTGTGGGGGTTGTTGGTGCCGATGGCCTTCGCGAGCACGTCGCGGACGCCCACGGCTTCCATGATGGCGCGCACGGCGCCGCCGGCGATGATGCCGGTACCTTCGGAGGCGGGCTTCAGCATGACGCGGCCGGCGCCGAAGCGGCCGAGCACTTCATAGGGAAGGGTGCCGTCCACCAGGGGAATGTAGACGCGGTTCTTGCGGGCGCGGTCCGTGGCCTTGCGCAGGGCTTCGGGCACTTCCTGGGCCTTGCCGAGGCCGAAGCCGACATTGCCCTTGCCGTCGCCGACGACGACCAGCGCGGAGAAGCTGAAGCGGCGGCCGCCCTTGACGACCTTGGCAACGCGGTTCAGCGCGACGATCTTTTCGATTTCTCCCAGCTCGTTGACGGGAGTCTCAGTGTTTTTTTCACGCATATTAGAACTCCAGGCCGCCTTCGCGGGCGCCATCGGCTACGGCCTTGATGCGGCCGTGGTAGAGGTAGCCGTTTCTGTCGAAAACAACGCGGACGATGTCCTTCTCCTTGGCGAGGCGGGCAATCTCCTTGCCCACGCTCTCGGCGCCGGCCTTGTTGCAGCGCAGAGCTTCGCCGTTCTTGGAGAGGACCAGCGTGGAGGCGGAAACGAGGGTCTTGCCGGCCTCGTCGTCGACGATCTGGGCGTAGATGTGGACGTTGCTGCGGAACACGACCAGGCGCGGGCGGGCGGCGGTGCCGTTCACCTTGCGGCGGATGCGGACCTTGCGGCTGAGGCGAGAATCATTCTTGGACATTTTCATGATGCGCTCCCTACTTCTTGCCGCCAGACTTGCCGACCTTGCGGCGGATGGTCTCGGTCGTGTACTTGATGCCCTTGCCCTTGTAAGGCTCGGGCTGGCGGACGCGGCGGATGCGGGCCGCGAACTCGCCGATGGCTTCCTTGTCGGCGCCGGCCAGGGTGAGGACGTTGCCCTCCACGGTGGCCTTGATGCCTTCGGGCACGTCGAGCAGCACGGGATGGGAGTAGCCCACCTGCAGTTCGATGGTGCTGCCCTTGACGCCGACGCGGTAGCCCACGCCGACGACTTCCAGGGACTTCTTGAAGCCCTGGGTGACGCCGAGGATGCAGTTGTTGAGCAGGGTGCGGCGCAGGCCGTGCTGGGCGTTGCTCTCGCGGGAGTCGTCCTTGCGGGTCAGCGTGATGGCGCCGTCCTTCATTTCATAGTCGAGCATGCCGCAGACCGGCGTGGACACGTGGCCGTTGGGGCCTTTGACGTCGATGACGTCGGCACCGATCTTGACTTCAACGCCGGCAGGCACGCTGACGGGCAATTTACCTATTCTAGACATAGCAGCACCGCCTACCAGATTTCGCAGAGAAGTTCGCCGCCCACCTTCTTCTCCCTGGCCGTGCAGCCCTCGAGGACGCCGGAGGAGGTGGACAGGATGCAGATGCCAAGGCCGTTCTGCACGCGCGGGATGTCACCGTGGCGTACGAAGACGCGGCGGCCGGGCTTGGAAATGCGGCGAAGGCCGGTGATGGCGGCCTTACCCTTCAAATACTTGAGGGTGATCTTAATGCCGCCTTCGTCTACGGCGACGTCGTCGACGTACCCTTCCTGCTTGAGGATGGCAGCGAGAGACTCTTTCATCTTCGAGCGCGGCACATTCACTTCCTTGTGCAGGGCCAAATGCGCGTTGCGGATACGCGTGAGCATGTCCGCAATAGGATCTGTGATCATCGTTACTCCTGAACGGGTTTTGGAGTTGGGCGCACCATGCGCCTACTTTCCATAAGCGAAGCGGCGGTATACCACAAAGTGGCTACCGCCGCAATGCCGGACCTGCGGGCCCGGACGGATTTTTGCTATTTTTTTACCAGCTGGACTTGCGCACGCCCGGGAGCTCGCCGCGCAGCGCCATGTTCCTGAAGCAGATGCGGCAGATGCCGAACTGGCGGATAAAGGCGCGGGGACGGCCGCAGATGGGGCAGCGGTTGTACTTGCGGGTGCTGAACTTCGGGTCGCGGGTGGCTTTGATCTTGAGGGAAAGGCGGGCCATGCTATCCTCCGCTACTTCTTGAACGGCATGCCGAGCTGGTCAAGGAGAAGCTTGCCTTCCTTGTCCGTGGTGGCCGTGGTCACGATGGTGATGTTCATGCCCTTGGGATTCTCGACGCGGTCAGCTTCCATTTCGGGGAAGATGGTGTGCTCCTTGATGCCCAGGGTGAAGTTGCCGCGGCCGTCGAAGCCGCGGTCGGGGATGCCGCGGAAGTCGCGGACGCGGGGCAGCGCGAAGTTCATCAGCTTGTCCAGGAAGTCCCACATGAGGTCCTTGCGCAGGGTGACGCGGGCGCCGATGGGCTGGCCTTCGCGCACCTTGAAGTTGGCGATGGACTTCTTGGCGCGGGTGACGACAGCCTTCTGGCCGGCGATGGCGGTGAGCTCCGCCACGGCCTCTTCCATGAGCTTGTTGTTCTGCGTGGCTGCGCCGAGGCCGATGTTCAGGGAGATTTTGGTGATGGCGGGCGTCTGCATGGGAGACTTGTAATTGAACTCCTTCTGCAGCGCCGGAACCACTTTCTCCGTATATATCTTTTCAAGGCGGGTCATAGGTTCACCTTATTCCATGACTTCGTTGCACTTCTTGCAGAAGCGCACTTTCTTCTGTTTGCCGTCGGCCTCAATGTACTTGTACCCGACGCGGGTCGGCTGGGCGCACGCAGAGCAGACGACCATCACGTTGGAGACGTGGATGGGCATTTCCTTCTCGACGATGCCGCCGGGCTGCTGGGTATAAGGATTGGCGCGCATGTGGCGCTTGGCCATGTTGGCCTTCTCGACGACGACGCGGTCGTGCTTGCGCAGGATCTTCGTCACCTTGCCGACTTTGCCGGCGTCCTTGCCGGCAATGACCATGACTTTGTCGCCCTTGCGGATGCGAAAGTTCTTCATTGCAGATCTCCTACAGGACTTCGGGGGCGAGAGAGATGATCTTCATGAAGTTCGCGGCGCGCAGCTCGCGGGCCACAGGTCCGAAGATGCGCGTTCCGACGGGCTCGCCGTTGGTGCCGATGAGGACAGCGGCATTGCCGTCGAACTTGATGTAGCTGCCGTCGGGGCGGCGGAGCTCCTTGGCCGTGCGCACGATGACCGCGCGCATGACGTCACCCTTCTTCACCTTGCTGTGGGGAATGGCTTCCTTGACGGAGACCATGATGATGTCGCCGACCGTGGCGTAGCGGCGGTGGGAGCCGCCGAGCACCTTGATGCAGGCAACTTTCTTGGCGCCGGAGTTGTCGGCGACCTGAAGCGTAGATTCTATCTGGATCATGGCGTCACCCTACACAGCCTTTTCGATGACGGAGACCAGGTGCCAGCGCTTGTTCTTGGAAAGCCTGCGGTACTCCACGATTTTGACCTTGTCGCCAATGCCGCACTCGTTCGCGGGATCATGGGCCGTGAACTTCTTGCGGCGCCTGATGTACTTCTTAAGCAGAGGATGCTTGACCAGGGTCTCGACGCGCACGACAATCGTCTTGTCGTTCTTGTCGCTGACCACAATGCCGGTCAGGGTTCTGCCGTTGCAATGTTCAAGAGCCTGCATGTCTAGCTCCTCTTCTCGTTCAAAATGGTGCTGATGCGGGCCACCTGCTTGCGCAGCGCCTTCAGCTCGCTCGTCTTTTCGAGCTGGGCGGTGGCGTGCTTGAAGCGGGCGGTGAGCAGCTCCTTGCGGCTCTCGTCGAGCTTCTCGGCAAGCTGCTCTTCGCTCATCTCGCGGAGAGCCTTGGCGTCCTCGCGGACGCTCCCCTTCTTCTTGTCGGCCATTTAGAAGCCCTCCTTGGTCACGATGACGGTTTTCACCGGCAGCTTGTGGGCGGCGCGGGTCAAAGCCTGCTTGGCGAGCTCGTAGGGAACGCCCTTGACCTCGTAGAGGATGCGGCCAGGCTTGATGGGAGCGCACCAGCCGACCGGGGCGCCCTTGCCGGAGCCCTGACGGGTTTCCAGAGGCTTGGCGGTGACCGGACGGTCGGGGAACACGCGGATCCACACTTTGCCGCCGCGGCGGATGTGGCGCATCATGGCGATACGGGCGGCTTCGATCTGCTGGCTGGAAAGATGGCCGTGCTGGGTCGTCTTCAAGCCGATATCACCGAACGCAAGGGAGGATCCGCGGTGGGCGAGGCCACGCAGGCGGCCCTTCTGCCACTTGCGGAATTTAACCTTTTTGGGCGCTAACATTCTGATCTACCTCTCTGTCAAGGATTTCGCCTTTATAGATCCAAACCTTGACGCCAATCGTGCCGTAGGTGGTGCGGGCTTCGGCGAAGCCGTAGTCGATGTCGGCGCGCAGGGTCTGCAGCGGCACGCGGCCGTCGCGGTACCATTCGCCGCGGGCGATTTCGGCACCGGCCAGACGGCCGGCGCAGGAAACCTTGATGCCCTCGCCGCCGAACTTGCGGGCCATGGCCACCGTGCGCTTCATGGCGCGGCGGAAGGCGATGCGGCGCTCGAGCTGCTGGGCGATGTTCTCGGCCACCAGCTGGGCCTCCACTTCGGGACGGCGGATTTCGCTGACTTCGATGGAGAACTCGCGGCCGAACTCCTTGCGCAGGTCGGCGCGCAGCTTCTCGATCTCCACGCCCTTGCGGCCGATGACGATGCCGGGACGGGCGGTGGAGAGGATGAGGCGGACCTTGCCGCCGGCACGTTCAATTTCAATTTTCGCGAGTCCGGCTTCCGCGTTGCGGTTCTTCACGAACTTGCGGATTTTGCTGTCTTCGAGAACGAAGGCAGGGTATTCCTTCGCGCTGAACCAGCGGGAGAGCCAGTTCTTGTTGTAGCCAAGGCGGATGCCGAACGGATGTACTTTCTGACCCATAGCCTATTCCTGCCCTTCAGCGATGATGACGGTAATGTGGGCTGTGCGCTTGTGGATTTTGGTGGCCCGGCCCTGGGCGCGGGGCATGAAGCGCTTCCAGCTGGGACCTTCGTTGACCACGACTTCCTTGACGAACATGGCGTCGACGTTCGCAGACAGCTGCTGCATAGCGTTGGCGACAGCGCTCTTAAGGACGCCGTAGATCACGCCGGCGGGCTTGTTGGGGGTGAAGCGCAGGATGTTCAGCGCTTCTTCAACGCCCTTGCCCTGCACGTTCTTGGCAACGAGGCGGGTCTTGCGGGGCGAGACGCGCTGGAACTTGGCGATTGCTTTAGCTTCCATCACCTACCCCCTACTTCTTGCCTGCCGCGGCCTTCTTCTCGGCCGAGTGGCCGTGGAAGGTGCGGGTGGGCGCGAACTCGCCCAGCTTGTGTCCAACCATGTTTTCGGTGACGAACACCGGCACGAACTTCTTGCCGTTGTGGACGGCGAAGGTCATGCCCACCATTTCGGGCAGCACCATGGAACGGCGGGACCAGGTCTTGACGACGCGGCGGTCCCCGCTGGCCTGCGCGGCCTCGACTTTTGCCATGAGATGGCCGTCCACGAAGGGACCTTTCTTGAGAGATCTAGGCATGTCTCACTCCTACTTCTGGCCTGCCCGCTTGACGATGAGGCGGCTGGAGGGCTTGTTGCGATCGCGGGTCTTGAAGCCCTTGGCCGGCATGCCCCACGGAGAGACGGGATGGCGGCCGCCGGAGCTTCTGCCTTCGCCGCCGCCCAGGGGATGGTCGATGGGGTTCATGGCCACGCCGCGCACCTTGGGGCGGCGGCCAAGCCAGCGGTTGCGGCCGGCCTTGCCGAGGGACACGTTCTCGTGGCTCAAGTTGCCCACCTGGCCGACGGTGGCGGTGCAGGAGGAGAGCACCTTGCGGACTTCGCCGGAGGGCAGGCGCAGCAGGGCGTACTTGCCTTCCTTGGCGACGAGCTGGGCGTAGGTCCCGGCGGCGCGGCAGAGCTGGCCGCCCTTGCCGGGATAGATTTCGACGTTGTGGACCACGGTGCCCACGGGGATGCGGGCCATGGCCATGGCGTTGCCGGGCTTGATGTCGGCCTTGTCGCCGGCAATGACCTTGTCGCCCTGCTTGAGGCCGAGGGGCGCGATGATGTAGCGCTTCTCGCCGTCAACGTAGGTCAGCAGAGCGATGCGGCAGGTGCGGTTGGGATCGTATTCGATGTGCGAGACGGTGGCTTCGATGCCGAGCTTCTCGCGCTTGAAGTCGATGATGCGGTAGAGGCGCTTGACGCCGCCGCCATGGCGGCGGCAGGTGACGCGCCCGCGGTTGTTGCGGCCGGCCTTCTTGGTGAGGCCCACCGTAAGAGACTTTTCGGGAGTCGACCTGGTGATTTCCTCGAAATCGGAAACCGTCTGGAAGCGACGACCCGCGGAAGTCGGTTTCAGCTTGCGGACAGCCATGGCTTACACTCCCTCGAAGTATTCGATCTTGTCGCCGTCGGCCAGCGTGACGTAGGCTTTCTTCATGCCTGGCTTCGTGCCGACGACCCTTCCCTGGCGCTTGCGCGCGCGGGGAGCGATGCTGACGATGTTCACGCCAAGAACGGTCACGCCGAACGCCTGCTCGACGGCCTTCTTGACTTCCAGCTTGTTGGCCTTGGGGTTCACAAGAAAGGCAACCCTGTTGGCGGCTTCAGCAAGCTCGGTCATCTTTTCGGTGATGCGGGGCTTAATGAGCACCTGCGTGAGTTCCATCTTATTCCCCCTTGGCAACGAAGCGGGCCTGCACGGGCGCGATGGCGTCCTGGAGCAGGACCAGCTGCTTGTTCTTCAGGATTTCGTACACGCTGAGGCGCTCGGGCGTCGTCAGGGTGACGTTGGGGAGGTTGCGGGAGCTGCGGTCGAGGTTCTCGGTGAGCTCGGGAGCGACCACGAGGGCCTTGGTGAGACCCAGGGCCTTGGCAACCTTGGCGAAATTCTTGGTCTTGCCGTCAGGCAGGCTGATTTCCTTCACGACCAGGCAGTCGTTGGCCGCAACGCGGCTGGAAAGGGCCATGCGCAGGGCAAGAGCGCGGACCTTGCGGTTGACTTTGAAGGAGTAGTCGCGCGGCTGGGGTCCGAAGATGATGGCGCCGCCGCGCCACACGGGCGAGCGGTTGGAGCCGGCGCGGGCACGGCCCGTGCCCTTCTGCTTCCAGGGCTTCACGCCGCCGCCGGAGACGTAGGCGCGGGTCTTGGCGGAGTGGGTGCCGGCGCGCTTGGCGGCGAGCTGAGCGCGCACCACGAGGTTCAGGATCTCGGGACGGGCCTCGACCTCGAACACTTCGGGAGCGAGTTCAACGGAACCCACTTCCTGTTTTTCCTGATCATATACTTTAATGGTAGCCATCTTATCACCTATGCTACTGCTTGCGGATGAGCACAAGGCCGTTCTTGGGCCCGGGCACGGCGCCCTTGACGATGATGACGTTGTCCTCGGGACGGACGTCGACCACCACGGCGCTGGGCTGGGTGACGGTTTCGGCGCCCCACTGGCCAGCCATCTTCCGGCCCTTGATGACGTGGCCGGGGAAGGTGTTGTTGCCGATGGAGCCGTTGTTCCTGTGGACCTTCTCGTCGCCGTGGGTGTCCTTGCAGCCGCGGAAGTTCCAGCGGCGCATGCGGCCCTGGTAGCCCTTGCCTATGCTCTTGCCGGTAACCTTGACGACGTCGCCGGCCTTGAAGAGCTCGCAGGTCAGGGTGTCGCCGGCCTTCTGCTCGGGGGCGCCGGCCAGGCGGATCTCGCGCAGGGCGCTGTAGAGGCCCGTGCCGGCCTTGGCGAAGTGGCCCTGCATGGCCTTGGAAACGTGCTTTTCCTTGGCTTCGCTGAAGGCAATCTGCAGAGCGTTGTAGCCGTCCTTTTCCTCGGTTTTCACCTGCGTGACGGGGCAGGGACCGGCCTGAATAACTGTAACGGCCACAGAGGCACCGTCATCCCCGAAAATACGGGTCATGCCAAGCTTGCGACCTAAAATTCCCATTTTCTCAGCCATGACTGCCTCACACTAAAGCTTGATTTCAACATCAACGCCGGCGGGCAGAGAGAGCTTGCCCAGAGCGTCTACGGTCTGCTGCGTCGGCTCGAGGATGTCCATGAGCCTCTTGTGCACGCGCATCTCGAACTGCTCGCGGGACTTCTTGTCCACATGCACGGAACGCTGAATCGTGAATTTGTGAATATTGGTAGGCAGGGGGATTGGCCCGGCCACACCGGCACCGGTGTTGCGCGCAGTGTCCACGATTTCCGCGACCGCTTTGTCAAGGATGCGGAAGTCATAGGCCTTGAGCTTGATCCGAATGCAATCACTGCTAACTGTCGTCATTGTCTGCTCCGTTTAACAAAAATCCCGCACTGGTTGGGTGCAGCGCGGGTTCCTCGCGCTGGGGCCATAAAATAAAAAGGCCCGGAAGCTGGCCTAACCCGTTGGGAGGCGAACTTTCGGGAGCTTGACTGCGCCGCTGTGCGGCGCCGCGCAGGAGATGCTTGGGAAGAAAAGGGCGTGAAGGCACGCCAGGCATCTTCATGCGACGCTCCCGGCGTTCTCCACGCACTGCGGGCGCTCGACGCGTTCCGCAGGATGGTCCCGCAGGGTCACCAAATGGGGGTGCTGCCCCCTCACCTTTACAGCCCCGGGCATGCTTTTCACGGCATGGGATCCGAAGATGGGCTGGAACGGCTCGATCAAGTCCGGCATTTGGCAACGCCTGCACTTGTCAAAACCAGTCCCGCCGAAGCGGTCCTGGCGCATCAGGACGGACTCGATCCGCCCTTCCCTGCCGTCCAGGGATACGCCCTCCCGAAGGAGAGCAAACGGGTTCTAGTCGATCTGGCAAGCCCTGTCAACGCCAAAGAGCGACTGGGGCAAATTTTTTCCGCGTCCCCCGGGAACGCCTCCTTAAAAATGTGCCTTCCGGGAAGGACCGCCCTGAAAAACGGCGCCCCTCCCGGAAGACGAGGGAACGAAAGACGGAGGAAAGGAAGGCGGAGGCGAACGCTATACCGAGGCGAGCAGGGCGTCGGCGTAGTCGTCGCCGTTGAAGGGCCGCAGGTCCTCGACCTTCTCGCCGAGGCCGACGTAGGTGATGGGCAGGCCCTGCTGCAGGGCCACGGCAATGGCGACGCCGCCCTTGGCCGTGCCGTCGAGCTTGGTCAGGATGAGCTCGTCCACGCCGGCCGACTCCTTGAAGAGCTTGGCCTGGGAGAGGGCGTTCTGGCCCGTGGTGGCGTCGAGCACGAGCACGGTGCGGTGCGGTGCGCCGGGATGCTTCTTCGTGATGACCTGGCGGATCTTCGAGAGCTCGTCCATGAGGTTGACCTTGGTCTGCAGACGGCCTGCCGTGTCCACGTAGAGCACGTCCACCCCCTCCTTGAGGGCGCGGTCCACGGCCTCGAAGGCCACGGAAGCAGGATCTGCGCCCGGCTGCTTGGCGTGGAAGAGCGTGCCCACGCGCTCGGCCCACACGCGCATCTGGTCTATGGCCGCAGCCCTGAACGTGTCGGCCGCCGCTATCATGACCTTCTTGCCCTGCATGCGGTCGCGGTAGGCGAGCTTGGCGATGGTGGTCGTCTTGCCCGCGCCGTTGACGCCTATCATGAGCACGATTTCCGGCGGGTTGATCTTGAGGATGCGCCTCGGCTGGGCGAAGATCTGCTTGATCTCGCGCTTGAGCGCCTCGCGCACGCCCTCCGAGGAGGTGACGCCTTCTTCGCGGCATCGCTCCTTGAGGCGCTCGACCAGGCCCACGGCCGCCTCGTAGCCGAGGTCGGCCATGATGAAGAGCTCCTCCATCTCCTCCCAGAAATCGTCGTCGAGCTCGCCGTGGCTGGCAAAGAGCCCTTCGAGGCGCCTGGCAAACTCGGCCCGGGTCTTGGCGAGGCTCGCCGTGAGCTTGACGAAGAGGCGGCTGCGCTCGTCCTCCTCGTCCTCGAGATCAAGGGCGATGGCCAGGCGGTACTGCAGCTCGGAGCGGAACTCGTCGAGTTCGCGGTACTCCATGCGGGCAAGCCAGCCTGAGAAGTCGGCCACGAAGGCGTCTATCTCGGGCGCCGGCGCCTCGAGGGACTCGAGCAGGAAGCGGATGCGGGACTCCAGCAGAGGACCGGCCTCCGCGACGCCGTCCAGGACGACGTCGAGCCAGGCTGAAAGCTTGGGCTCGGCCTGCCTGAGGCGCACGGTGAGCTCGGCATTGGCATCGCCAGAAGCCGGCGGGGTCTTGCCCTGCACAGGCGCGGCAGTCAGGGCCGCAGACACTCCCGAAAGCTCCTGGAGTTTCTGGGCTTCCAGGGTTTCCTGAATTTCCTGCACAAAGACGGGCTCCTGCTCCGGCGCAGGCGCTGCTTCGAAGAGGGCCCAGCCGCCGCCAGCCGATGCGCCTGTCCCGCTGGGGGCGCTGGTTCCGCTCGAAGCCGCCTGATCCGGTGCCGGGGCCGCCTGGCCAGCAGGCGTCTGCGCCGCTGTGTCAGCCTGCTCCGCAACAGGCGCTTCGGCAGGCTCAGGTGCCTGCTCAGCCTTGGCCGAGATCTGCGCGGCCTCGGGTTCGGGCGAGGGCTCCGCCTGCGCTTCGGGCTCGGGCGCGGCCTGGCGCCTGCCGAAGAGGGAGGCAAAGAAAGAACGCTTGGGGGCGGGTTCAGTGGCCTTGTCTAGAGTCTTGTCTGGATCCAGCACCTGGGCGGATGCGGCTGCCGGGTCCTGCACGTCTTCGCACGGCGCGGCTTCGCGCGCAACGGCAGGTTCTGCCGGCACAGCCTCGGAAGGGCCTTCGCCGGCGACTTCGGCTACGGTGGCTGCTTCGGCCGCGGCGACATCGTCTGGCGCCGTTGCCTCTACAGAAGCAGACAGCGGTGCATGTGCAGGTTGAGCGGACGCTTCGGGGGCCGTAAGGGCTTCTGGCGCTTGGGGGGACTCGGGTTCGGGGGCCGACGCAGGCATCGCTTCGGCAGCCGGCGCAGGCTTTGGTTCAGGCTCTGGCTCTGGAGCCGGCTCTGCCTGAGGCTGGACGCCAGCTTCGATGCCAGCTTCCATGCGGGCCTGCTGTGCCGGCTGCGCTTTCTCGTCTTCGACCTTGCCCTTGTCCTTATCCTTGTCCGGGCCCTCGTCCTTGACGGCTTCGGCAGCGCCCTGCTCGGCGAGTTCTTCCGCCTTCGGAGCGCCCTCTTCGGGAGCGGTGAATATTTTCTTTATGGCTGAGAAAAAGCCCATGTTTCCTCCTTGGCGGCCATGCCGCCTGCCGGTGTTCGGCAACGCGCAAGGCTAGCGGCCAAGCCGCTCGTCCAGGGCGTCCAGCACCCGTTCCAGTTCGCGCCGGCAGTCCTGCAGGGCGGCTGCGGGCGAAGCCTCGCCTGCACCGGCAAGGGCCTTGGCCACAAGGCCGCTCTGTTCGGCCAGCCTGTGAGCGCCAAGGCTGAGGGCAGCCGTGCGCAGCTCCAGGGCTTCCCTGGCGAGGCCTCCGGCATCGTTCTGGCGGAAGAGGACGGCAAGCCTGTCCGGCGCATCGCGCCAGGCCCGGCGGAAGCCGTCCGCCACGGCGCTCCAGCCCTCGGAATTGTCCGCAACAAAGCGCCTGCCGTCCGACGGCTCGATGCCGTCATGATAAATGTCGCGCTGCGAGGCGTCCAGCGCCGGCCGGCCAGACGGGCGGTCGGCCGCAGCGGCGTCTGCCTCGTCCCCGTCTTGCCGAGTCTGCCTGGCTTGCCTGGCCACCGGGCCGAGCTTGTCGGCCTGGCCTATCCTGGCAAGGCACAGGTCGCCCGTAAACCAGAGGAAGAGCAGGAGCGCAGCCGTGGCAAAGACCCCCCACAGCGCCGTCCGGGCATAGATAGCGTGGCGGACTTCCTCCATCTGGGCAGCCACGAGGCGCGTCGGCAGGTAGACCTCCACGGTGCCGACCTCGTCGCCGTCGGGACCGCGCATGATGCTCATGCCCTGCACCGTCTCCTCGGTCATCTCGTCGTCCCAGGGGACAAGGCCCCGCCAGCCCCGGCGCTGGCCCTCGAGCATCCTGTCTTCGGCGCGGATCACGACGGCGTAGAGGCGCCTGTCCTCCATGACGCGCATGACGAGGCTCCGCGCCAGGGTCTCGTCCATGGTCCAGCCGGGCATGGACGCCACGGCGCCTATGCCTGTCGCAGACCGGGCAGCCTCGGCTGCCAGCTCCTGGTCGAGCACGTCGCGGACAAGGCGCTCTTCGGCGAAGCCCATGAAGCAGGCTATCCCTATGGCTGCGAGCCAGACGAGGATCGCGCCCGCAAGGCGGCGTCCGGCTTGCGTCTTGATGTGCATGGATACTCCTTCGGTGGCGGAAGACTGCTTCGCAAGACTGCTTCGTAGGTTGCTTCGAAAGACTGCCTAGGTGGCGGAGGACGCTGAGCTGGGGGAAGACTGGCTCCGCATGGCCCTGCGCTGGCAGGCGAGACGAAATTCCCGGGGGCAGAGCAGGCGCAGCAGGGCAAGCCAGGCAAGCGCGCCGCCAAGGCAGGCAAGGCCAAGGCATGCCCCCCTGCTCCCCTGCCACAGCGCCTGCACGCCAAGGGCGGCGCCTCCTGCCGCAAGGCCGCAGAGCGCCATGCGCGCCACCTGCCCTGGACGCAGGAATGCTGCAGTCTGGCCGGCTCCGGGAACAGGGACGGCACCCTGTTCGCGCAAGGATCGGAAGACCAGCCAGGCAACGGCGAGACACTGCGCCCAGAGGGCTGCCGTGCAGGCGAGGGGACCGGCAAGGGCAGCACCTTGGCCGCAGAGCTGGGGAAAAGCCAGTCCCAGGATCAGCGTTGCGAGAGTACAGCACACAGTGCCAAGCCATGCAAGCCGATCCAGGCCTCTGGCATGGCAGGCTGCCACCAGGGGGCGCAGGAGGATGCAGGCCGGCAGCGCCGGCACAAGGCAGCGCAGCGCCTGCGCCGTCTGGGCGACGCCTTCCTGGCCGAAGGCGCCATGGCCGAGCAGGATGTCGGCAAGCAGCGGTGCGATGGCCCAGAGGCCGGCGGCCGCTGGCAGGGAGAAAAGCAGGCCCGCGTGCAGGGCAAGGCGCAGGCTCCCCTCGAAGCCGGCCAGGTCGCCGGCCTTGGCCGAGCATGAGAGCGCTGGCAGGGAGACTATGCCCATGCAGGCGCCGACCACGCCCACGGGCAGCTCCAGCAGGCGGTCGGCAAAATAGAGCGCGGACATCCGGCCCTGCCCTGCCAGGGAGGCCGAGGCCATGGCCGCCAGCACGGCAAGCTGGAGCGAGGAGGAGGCAAGCACCACGCCAGGCATGGTCCACAGGCTTGCCCGAAGCCTTGTTCCCAGCGCGCGGGCCTTGCGCTCGTCCTCCTGCGTTCTGCCTCCGGCCCGCAAAATACGCTGGGGAAAGCGCCGGCGCTCGGCCTGCCAGAGGAAGCCCCAGAGCAGGATGGCCTGCACCATGCCGGCCGCGGCTATGCCAAGGGCTATCATCTCGGCAGGCTGGCCCTGCCCCCTCCAGGCAAGGCCCATGAAGGCGAGCACGCAGAGGTTGAAGCAGACGGGGGCAAGCGCGGCCCTGCCGAATTCCCCCAGGGCGTGCAGGAGCCCCATGGCAAAGGAAGCCAAGATCGCGCAGCCAAGATAGGGACTTGCCAGGCGCAGAAGGCTGGCAGCCTCGGCACGCCAGAGGACCTCGCCGCCATGGCCCGGCGCCAGGAGTCCTGCCAGCCAGGGGGCCAGGAGAAGTGCAGCCAGCGTGAGCCCCAAGGCGGCCGTTCCTAAGGCCGGCAGAACGGGGGCAAGCGTGGCCCTGGCAAGGAAGGGGGTGCGCCGTGCTTCTTCTCCGCAGGCTTCTGCCGTCACCGGCAGGGAAAGGACGCCGTCGCCCAGGAGCTTGCGCAGGGCGTGCGGAACGACGGTGGCGGCCACGAGGGCGTCAGCCAGGGCGCCTGCTCCCAAAAGCCATGCCATGCCCAGATCTCGGGCCAAGCCGAGCAGGCGCGAGACCACGCCCCACAGGCCTACGACCAGCGCCTTGCCAAGCCACGCGCCCGACGTCCAGGGCGGCCGGGGCGCCTCGGCGCTGCCTTTCCCGCCAGCCACCAGCACTGCATCCTTAAATTATATGATCGCGACCTAGGGCCTGTGCGGATCAGGCTCCGTCTTCCACTGGCGCACGTACTCGCGCAATGCCTCTGCCTCTGCCGGCGCAAGCGCTTTCCAGTGCTCGGCAAAGACGTGGATGGCCGTGCCCCCGCGGGGGGCGAAGAGGCCCTTGACGCGGGCCCAGCAGGGATCGAGCAGGGCGACGATGTCCGCCAGCACCGTGTTGGTGATGGTCTCCATGAAGGACTGGTGGGAGCGGTAGGCGAAGAGGTACATCTTGAAGCTCTTGGACTCCACGCACAGCTTGTCCGGCACGTACTCGAGGACGATGGTGCCGAAGTCGGGCTGGCCCGTCACCGGGCACAGGGAGGTGAACTCCGGAAAGGTCAGCGTCACCATGTAGCGGGAGGCCGGAAACCTGTTCTCGAAGCACTCCAGAATGTCCCTGCTCGGGCCCTCGGCCGCGAGATAGGAGTGGCCGGCCTTGAGCTGCTTCAGCCCGCTGGTGTCGTCTTGGCTCCGGGATGCCATGCAAAACCTCCTTGCTTGCGCGCGATGCGCCGTTGTAGCCTAATGCGCCCGCAGCCGCAATTGCTGGACCCTGCGACCTTGCAGGTCAGGCAGGCTTGGCTGCGGACAAGACCACGACATGCTTCAAGGAAGACCACATGCCCCGCAAGCACCGCTACCAATGGGACGAATCTGCTGGCAGCCATGGCCAGCCTGAGGACCAGCCTGTCCGGAAGAGCCGCTCCCAGAAGAAGAGGGAGAGCTCGGCCTTGCAGGAGCTGGGAGCAAAGCTCGCCAAGCTTCCCCTGCGCGCCCTCGAAGGCTTCCCCCTGCCCCCTGACCTGCTCGAGGCCTTCAGGGATCTCAAGGCCATCAAGAGCAACGAGGCCAGGCGCCGCCACTTCCAGTACATCGGCCGCCTCATGCGCGAGGCCGAGAACCCCGAGGCCATAGAGGAGGCCTACGTCCGCCATGTCGACCAGCTGGGAGGCTGAGCGACTGTACGCTGGGAGGCTGAGCGGCGATCCGGACTCAGCGCCCAAACGCAGACTCCAATGAACAAGGGGACGTGCCGGCATATGCTGCCTGCACGTCCCCTTGATGTTGTCTTCTGCTGGACTGATCGGCCTAGAAGAACTGGCCCATGCTGAACTCAAGCCTGCCCTGCTCCCGCTCGTTGTCGAAGTCCTTCTTGAGCGGAATGCCGTAGGCTATGCGCAGATCGCCCATGGGAGAGCGCCATCTCAGCTCCAGGCCCGTGGAGTAGACCCAGTGCTTGTCGAAGTCGAGCTTCAGCTTCTCGGTCTTGGAGTCGATGTTGAAGCCGATGTCGAAGAAGGGAACGATGGCGAGGCCCATGTCCTTCTGGAAGGTGTAGACGTATTCAAGGTTGCCAACGCCCATGACGTCGCCGCCGATGACGTCGTGGTCGTAGCGCGGATCCTTGGCGCGGGGCGAGGCGTCCGAATAGGAGTAGCCGCGCACCGTGTCCATGCCGCCGACGTAGAAGCGCTCGAAGACGGGGATGTTCTCGCTCGTGTTCTGGAAGAGTCCGCCGAGACGGCCGCGCACGTGGATGGTGTTGGTGTCGTTGAAGGAGTAGAAGCCCTGCCAGTCGCCGACCACCTTGACGAAGTTGTCGGTGCCGCCGAGGCCGCCGCCGCCCCATTCGCCCCAGAGCCTGGCGATGGTGCCCTTGGTGGGCCGCTCCCTGCTGTCCGTGGTGTCGCGCAGGATGCGGGCGTTGATGGCGC
>JAEEPQ010000142.1 GCA_016284885.1 Desulfovibrio sp. | reverse complement strand
GCCCAGCGCAGCATGCGCTTGTAGGTGCGGCTATTTTTTGTAGGTTGCACTAATAGCAGCACCTACAAAACCTTTCTTTTCAGCATGTTGCGGACATGCTGCCCGTTCAGCTGGTCCGTAGGTGCGATAAGTACCTCTACAATGGCTTGATTATAGCCGAGAATCCCGGCTTCCCGCAAGATCCAGGACAGCGGAAGCCAGCATCAGCGCGCCCTTGGCCAAGACAGCCTCGTCGAAGTCGAAGTCCGGCGCATGGTGGCCAGCCGCAAGATCGCTTCCAAAAAGCATGTAGGAAGCATGGCCGCCGCCCTGCTGGACTTCGCGCATGAGGGTGCAGGCGTCCTCGCTGACGCTGACCCGAGCCTGCTCGAGCACGCGGCCGAAGACGGGCCTGCCGTCCCAGGAGAGCCCTTCGGCGATGCGGGCAAGCCTTGCGGACAGTTCGCCGTCGCTTTCGGCAGAGCCCGCCTGCCCCGCCAGCTCGACGCTGGCGTCAAGGCCATTGGCCAGGGCTATGCCCTCCACGGCGGCCTTGGCCCGCGCAAAGAGGAAGTCGCAGACCTCCTGGGGTCGGCCCCGCACCTCAGCCTCGAATCTGGCGAAGCCCGGCACGACGTTGCGCCCCGATCCCCCCTCGAGACGGCCGACGCACACGCGCCCCTCGCCCCGGCTGTGGCGGGGCAGGGCATGGAGGGCGAGCACGGCTTCGCAGGCCCCCTTCAGGGCATCGGCGCCTTCTTCCGGCGCCTGGGCGGCATGGGCCTCGCGGCCCCGGAAGGCGACATTGAACTTGGCGGTGGCAAAGGCGCCCGAAACACCGGCGGCAAAGGCGCCAGTCTCAGGCAGGGCCAGACCGATGTGGCCGGCCAGGAGGCAAGGCCAGCCCCGCACGAGGGGCACCAGCGACAGGGCCCCGCGCACGCCTTCCTCGGCAGGCTGGAAGAGGAGGCGCACGCTGCGGGTAAGCTTCGCCCTGCCCTGGGCTATCTGGTCGAGGACGAGCTGGACCGCGCCCAGCGCCATGGCCATGTGGCCATCGTGGCCGCAGGCGTGCATCGCGCCCTCCCGAAGAGAGCGGAAGCCCTCGCGGACCGGCCTGTGGGAGGGTTTCCGGCTTTCCCTGACCGGCAGCGCATCGATGTCGCAGCGCAGCACCACCCCCGGCGCCTTGTCCGGCGCCAGATCCACGCAGAGGCCGGTCGCGCCGTCCATGCGGGAAAGGAACTCCGCCCTTGCGCCGGCGAGATCCCCCAGGGGGCGGGCAGCCTCGACCAGCACCCGCGAGAGCACGTCCTCCGACGGCAGGCCCATGCGGGAGGACTTGTCCAGGATCTCGGCGCCAAGGCGGGGGGCAAGGCCCATGTCGCCGAGTATGCCGGCCAGGCGCGCCGTGGTCCAGAACTCCGTCCAGCCCGTTTCAGGACGCCGGTGGAAGTCCCGGCGCCAGCCGACGATGCGGCGAGCCAGCTCGGGCGTGAGCACAGGCTTGGCGTCCATGGCGTCCGCCGCCTACCGGCCTTCCTGATCGAGCCTGCGCCCCTGGGCGTCGCGCCGGCTGACCACGCGGGCGGGCGAGCCGCAAGCAACGGCATAGGCCGGCACGTCCCGGGTGACCACGGATCCGGCCCCGATCACGGCACCCTCGCCTATGGTCACGCCCTTGAGCACGATGGCGTGCATGCCAAGCCAGGCGCCGTCGCCGATGGCCACAGGCCTGTCTGCCTCCATGCCCGGCTCCACGGGACGCGCGGCCACGGGCCAGGCCTGGTGGAAGTCGGAGTCCGTCACGACGACGCCAGGCCCCACGAGCACGTCGCGACCAAAAACGACGGCCGTGGAGCGACAGGTGATTGAGGCGCCGGTGAACTGGCAGCCGTCGCCGATTTCGATGCGCGCGCCCGGACCGAAGGTGCGCAGGCGCACGGGATGGCCTATGGCCGCTGCCGTGGCCCGACGCCAGGAAGAGATGAAGCTTGCGTTCCTGCCAATCTCGATGAAGCTTCCCGGCCAGCGCAGGAGGCCCACGGGTCCGTGGGCCGTGCATCCGGCACCCAGCTTCACGCCGAGAAGCCTCGCCTTCACGCGAAGCCTGATCGTCCCGAACAAGGCTCCGAAACGGCGCATGGCTTCAAGGGCGCACCAGCTGACGACATTGCCGGGGGTAAGCCCCCGCGCCAGCGCCTTTTTCAGAAAGTCAGCCATCGGCATGCTCCTTTTTCCATTCCGCCACCTGGCTGCGTATGCGACAGGCGCCGCACAGGCCTCCGGACGAGGTGGGATAGCCGCAGTCTGGGCAGGGGGCGAGCGGATCGCCCTGCTTGGCCAGGCAGCTTTCGAACACGGGCCGCCCCCGCTTGAGGAAGCCCTGGTAGAAGTCGAGCTTGCGCCCCGGCATGGCATGCTCCAGACGCTGCATGACGCCCTTGAGCGTCGTGAAGGAAGCGCCCTGGCTGTAGGGGCAGGCAGCCTTGTGCGTGTCGATGCCGTTGAGGAAGGCGTAGTGGGCGGTCTCGTACTCGGTGAGGCGCCACAGGGGCTTCACCTTGCGCGCAAAGCCGTGCTCTGCGGGCAGGCAGGGACCCTGGCCTGCCAGATAGGCCTGGTCCCAGCGCAGGGCGTTGCTGAAGAGCCTCGCACACTCGTCGTCGAGGTTGTGGCCCGTGGCAATGGCATCGAAGCCCCTGTCCATGGCAATCTTGTTGAACCAGTAGCGCTTGAGCTTGCCGCACACGGCGCAGATAGGCCGCCTGACGGCCTTGTGGACATCGGGAATGGCGAGCCCCTCTTCAGCCAGATTCTTGACGATGAGCTCCAGCCCCCGCTCCCGGCAGAAGGCCTCGACCTTGGCCCGCGCGACCTCCGAGGATCCGGGAATGGCCAGATCAACGAAGAGGCCCGAGGCCTGGTAGCCCTGGCGAACGAGCTCATAGAGCAGGCTTAGGGAATCCTTGCCGCCGGAAATGGCGACGAGGACGCGATCCTCCTTCGTGAAGAGCTTCTGCTTCTCGATGCCCTTGGCCACCTGGCGCTCGAAGAAGGCGAGAAAGCAGTCCCGGCAGAAGGCCGCGTTGTGGGCCTTGAGCTTCACGACGGCCTCGGCCTTGCAGATTTTGCACTTCATGGCGTTCTCCCTGCTGTCCGGGCTATCGCGCCGCGCCCACGCGCACGCCCGTGCGGATCATGGCCTCGCGCATGGCCTGCCTGAGCCAGCGGGCCGCAGGGCCGGGGGTGCCGTCGCCGAAGACCCTGTCCTCGAAGCGGACGATGCCGATGCAGAGCTTGGAGCTCGCAAAGAGGAGCATCTCGCGGGCGCAGGCTATGTCGTCGCGCGTGACGTCGGACTGGCGCACGGGCATGCGGGCCCTGGCGACCTCCAGCGCGCAGAGCATGGAGGTGCCAGCGAGGATGCGGTCCGTGGGCGGGCAGACAAGCTCGCCCTGGGCGGAGACGATGCCGATGTTGGCAACGGCGGCCTCGCCCATGGTACCGTCCTCGTGGAAGGTCACGGCCACGTCCATGCCGCGCTCGGCTGCCTCGCGGGCCATAAGGACGTTGGGCAGGTAGTTGGTGTTCTTGACCGTGGCGAGGTAGGCCTGCTTGGGGGGCACCCTGCTGGCGAAGGCGGTCACGCCACGCTCGAAGAGCAGGGGGTCAGCCGCATGTTCGCGCACGGCAACAATATAAAGGCTGGATCGGGGGCACTCCGCCGGGGAGATGCCAAAGCCCCCGGCCCCGCGGCCGAGGAAGATGCGCAGGCCGAAGTCGGGCTCGCCGGCGGCCTGGGCCACCTCGAGCACGTGCCTGCGCAGATCCTCCCAGGAGCAGGGAGGCTGGAGGCGCATGAAGGACTCCGCCCCCTTGCGCAGGCGGTCCATGTGCCCGTCCAGGGCGTAGACTATGCCCTCGCGCACGCTGACGCTCTCGAAGAGCGCGTCGCCGCGGTGGCAAAGGTGGTCGCTCAGGGGGATGAAGCAGCAGCGCCCGTCCCGGCATATGGCGTCGGCGGTGCTGTCGTAGAAGGCGAGGATGGTCTCTGCGCCCGGGCGCTCGGCAGCCAGCAGGCGGGCGAGGAAGTCTTCGCGGGAAAGGCAGGGCATGGCGCGTCTTCTCCTCAGGCAATGGCGGCGCGGCTGGCCTTAGCCGCGGAAGGCCGAGCGGTCCTCGACGCGGACAAGGCCCTTCTGGAAGAGCAGCTCCGCCACCTGCACGGCGTTGAGCGCGCAGCCCTTGCGGAGGTTGTCTACGGCAAGCCACATGGCGAGGCCGTTCTCCACGCCCTGCTGGGAGCGGATGCGGCCCGCGAAGACTTCGTCCTCGCCGGCGCACATCTCCACATGGGGCCAGGCGCCGTCGCGGGGATTGTCGTAGACCTGAAGCCCAGGCATCTGGGAGAGGACGGCGCGACAGGCGCGCGGGGACAGCGGCTCCGCAGTCTGGAAGCGCAGATCCACGGAATGGCCGTAGAAGACGGGCACGTAGGCGAAGGTCGCCTGCACAGGCAGATCCGGGAGACTGAAGAGGCGGCGCAGATCCTCGCCAAGGCCCGTCTCCTCGTCGGTGGACTCGTCCTCCAGGAATTCGCCGGCCTGCGGGAGCACGTTGAAGGCGATGCGGCGCGGGAAGGCTTCCAGCTTCGGCTCGCGGGCGTTGAAGAGGGCGCGCACCTGCCTGTCGAGCTCGGCAACGCCCGCTTCTCCCCGCTCGGAGACAGCCAGAAGGCAGGTGGCCTGGACGCCTGCCAGCCCTGCCAGATCGGCCAGCGGCTTCAGGGCCAGGGCTATGGCCGTGGCGCAGGCGCCGGGAAGGGCCACGATGCCCTGGTGGGCGTCGAGGGCGCCGGGATTGGCCTCGGGCACGACGAGCGGACAGCGGGGATCCCTGCGCCAGCGGGAGGAGGCGTCCACGACCGTGCAGGCCGAGGCCTGGGCCAGGGGAGCGAAGCGGCCGGCCGCCTCGGCGTCCATGGCGAAAAGCGCCAGATCCACGCCGAAGAAGGACTCGTCCTTCAGCTCCTGCAGCTCGAGCTCGCCGCCGGCAAAGGGCACCCTGCCGCCGGCCTCGCCAGGGCTGGCGAAGGCCAGCACGCCCTGGCAGGGAAAGCCGCGGTCGCCGAGTAGGGTAAGCATCTCCTGCCCGCAGGCGCTCTCGGCGCCGCAGACAGCCACTGTCAGTCTGTCCTTCATGAAACGCTCCTCGGAAAGAGAAAGATGGGGGCTTGAGGACATGCGGGAGGTCCTAGCCCGGAAAAGCCTGTCTAGCCTATGCCGGACCAAATTGAAAGATGCGCGCAGGCCAAGGCCCTTGGCTTGCCCCGGGGCTCTTGTGAAAACCGGCACATGCCGGTTGACCCCTCACGCCAAGCAGCGTAGAGCTGTGCCCATGATGACACCATCCTCCTGCTGCGAATTGACAGTCCTTGATCTTGTGCCCTTCGGCCAGACCGGCTCGGACCGCCGCTTCTTTGCCCTGCGCCTTTCGAGGCCCGACTGGGACGACTGGACGCCCGGGCAGTTCGTCATGCTCCGGCCGGCCAGCTTCGGCCTGGAGAAGCCCTGGGGCCGGCCCCTCGGCATCTGCCTCATGCGCCCCCAGCACCTCATCTGCTTCTTCCAGGTGGTGGGCCGCGGCACCGAGCAGATGGCCAAGCTCAGGTCCAGAGACAAGGTGACCGTCTGGGGCCCCCTTGGCAACGGCTTCGCCGTGGAGCCCGACAAGCCCACGCTCCTGCTCGCCGGCGGCATGGGCATTGCCCCCTTCGTGGGCTACGTCGCCAAGCACCCCAAGCCCTGGAACCTTACCATGCTCTTCGGACACCGCGAGCCGCTGGAGTGCTATCCCGTCGACAGCATCAACGAGCACATCCCGCTTGACACCCTGCGGGAGACGGTGCCGGGCGACCTCGACAACTTCATCTTTACCCTCCAGGAGCGCATCGCGGAATACGCGACCCAAGACGGCCTCATCCTGGCCTGCGGCCCCCAGCCCTTCCTGCGCACGGTGCAGAGGTTCGCCCGCGAGAGCGGCGCGCGCATGCAGATCTCCCTCGAGAACAAGATGGCCTGCGGCGTCGGCGGGTGCCTCGGCTGCGTCGTGAAGACCACCGAGGCCTGGCCCGTCGAGGCCAAGCGCGGCCAGCCCGTGCAGTGCTGCACCCAGGGCCCGGTCTTCTGGGCCGACCAGATCGTCCTCGACTAGGCCCGGCCCCCCTCTTTTGTTCCGACTGTCCAGGCGCAGGAGCACAAGCCGTGAAGCACAATCCCCTCGCCGTCGCCCTCCAGGGCCCCAGGCACTGCCTCCACCTGAAGAATCCGGTCATGACCGCCTCAGGAACCTTCGGCTACGGCCTC
>JAEEPQ010000141.1 GCA_016284885.1 Desulfovibrio sp. | reverse complement strand
CGGAAGCGGCCGAGGACGCAGATGGCGAGGTTGATGAAGAAGCGTCCCCCGCCCGCCTTGTTGAGCATGGAGCCGAAGAGCACGAAGAGGAAGACAACGCTTGCGGAGACCTGGAGCGGCACGCCGTAGATGCCCTCGGTGTCCATGCTGATCTGCGACACGAAGCGGGAGAGGGAAGCGCCCTTGAAGGCGATGAAGTCGGGCAGATGGGGGCCGGAGAAGACGTAGGCGATGAAGAGGGTCGCGATGATGGGCAGCGCCGGCCCAATGGCGCGGCGCGTGGCCTCGAGCACCAGGAGCACCAGGAGCATGCCCACGGCGATGTCCATGTCAGTGGGCAGGCCCGAGCGCTGGGAGATGCCCTCGTAGTCCAGGATGATGTACACGGCGCACAGGGCCGCGGCTACGCCAAGGACAAGGTCGAGGGCCGAGACGCGCCTGAAGAAGCCGGACTTCTGGCCTTCCTTGAGCTTGAACAGGGGCTTGGTGAGAAAGAGGAGGAAGATGGCGAAGGCCAGATGGGCGGCGCGCACGTAGATGGCGTCGATGAGGATGAGGCATTCTGTGGCAAGCTGGAAGAGGGACCAGCAGAAGGCGGTGGCAACTGCGAGCACGCCGAACACGGTCGTCCTGCGCAAGACTGGATCATCGCCGTACTTCTCAAGCAGGCGCGCCTGCTCCTGTCTGCGGGCTTCTTCGGCATCCGGAGTGATCATAGGCTGTCCTTTGAAAGGCCCCAAGAGGGCTGGGAGGGAGGAAAACTGCGAAAAAGCCGGGAGAGCCGCGAGGCCGCTCCCGGCAGATCAAGCTTGGGCAGGGGCACGCCGGATCCGCAGGAGGCGGAGTCCGGTCGCTGGCCGGCTACTTCACGAGGCCGGCTTCCTTGTAGTACTTCAGGGCGCCGGGATGGATGGGAGCGGAAAGGCCCTCGAGCATGGACTGCTTCGTGAGGGAGGCTAGGGCGGGATGAAGCTTCTTGAACTCGTCGAGGTTCTCGAAGACCTCCTTGGTCACAGCGTAGACCACCTCGTCCGGCACGTCGGCCGAGGTGACCAGGGTGGCAAGCATGCCGACCGTGTAGACCTTCTCGCCGGCGTTGGCGGCCTCAGGATACTGGTCCATGGGGATCTCGACCTTGGTGTAGTAGGGCAGCTTCTTCAGCAGGGGATCGATCTCGGTGATGGAGACGATGCGGCACTTGCGCTTGCCGGCCGTGGCCTCCTTGATGTTGCCGTTGGGATGGCCCACCGTGAAGAAGAAGCCGTCCAGGCGGTTGTCCTGCACCATGCGCGGGGCATCGGCGGACTTTATGCCCTCGGCCTTGAAGTCCTTCTCGTAGTCGATGCCGACGGAGGAGAAGAGGTCGATGGCGTTCTGGCGCTGGCCGGAGCCGGGATTGCCAATGTTGATGATCTTGCCCTTGACGTCCTTGATGGACTTGATGCCGGAGTCTTCGGCGACCACGAAGGTGACGGCCTCGGGGGCGAGGGCGAAGACGGCGCGCAGCTTGGGCTGGGGCTTGCCGTCCCATTCGGCCAGACCATGGACGGCCTGGTACTGGCGGTCGGCCTGGGCTATGCCAAACTCGAGATCGCCCTTGCAGACGGCGTTGACGTTGAAGACCGAGGCGCTGGTGGACTCGACGGTGCACTTGATGCCGTAGACGTCCTTCTTCTTGTTGACGATGTTGGCAATGGCGCCGCCAGTGGGATAGTAGACGCCGGTGATGCCGCCCGTGCCTATGGTGACGAAGGTTGTCTTTGCGGCCAGGTCCGCAGGGGCCGCCAGGCCACAGGCAAGGACAAGGCCGAGCGAGGCAGAAAGCAGTTTTCCAAGCATGGAGAGCTCCTTTGGGTTGAAAATGACGCTATTCTGTAACCTGCCTTCCAAGTCTTTTCAAGAAAGGAGACGGCCAGCAGGCATAGACGAAGGCGGGCCTTGGCCTCTTGCCCTGCAGGACCCAAAAAGGATGTTCAATTTTTTCTCTTTCGATTTCAGTGGGACAGCCATTCCAAGCCCCTGCGGCAGGCGCATTCCTATGGAAAAATGCGGCCTCTTGACGCAGTGCTGGCTGGCGGCCATAAGCTTGGGCGCAGGCTGGCTTCCCGCCGGCCGCAGGAAAAGGGCGGCCGCTTCCCGGCCGCACGGAGGATGGAACGATGTCCATGCGCGACAAGCTGCTCGCCTGCGCCCTGCTCTACGCCATGGAGCTCTGGCTCCTGCTGGTCTGCCGGGTGGACGGCAGGTTCCTGCTGGCCTTCGCGCGCTAGCGGAGCTCCGGAAGGCAGAGCAGGACTCCGGCCGTGCGACTGGCGCCGGCCTGCATCTCCTTGCGGACCGGCCGATCCCTCCCTACACTGGGGGCAGGGAGCAGGCCCTGCCTGCCAAGGAGGCCGCCTGTGCACGACGATGAGCAAGCCAGCCAGGGCGCATGCCAGGATCTTTGCGCCGCGCCTGACAGTCCTGACGCCGACGAGGGGACGCGCGAGGAGGCGCTTGCCCGCGCCCTAGCCGAGGCCTCCAGCCGCCAGCAGGCCCTCGAGGCCGGGAACGCCGGGACTGCCCGCATCCTTCTGGCCGGCCGAGCCGGATCGGGACGCACCTGTCTCGCCAAGGCGCTCGGCGGACCGGACTTCGTCCTGCTTGACGCCAAAGGCTTTGGCGCCGCGGGAGACCACGAGGCCTGCGTCCAGCGCATGCTGGGGATGGCGGAAGGGGCCGACGCCGTCATGCTCTGCGTCCCCGCGCCGGACAGGGCCTGGGGGCTCGAGGCCCGCTTCCTCGCGGATCTAGCCAAGATCTGCCCCGAGACAGCCCTCTTCTGCGCAGGCACCAAGATAGACCTGCTTCCGCCGGCTAGGGTCTGGCAGCCGGGCCTTCTGCGGCTGGACCGCCCCCAGAGCCCCAAGGAGCTGGCCATAGCCCGCTGGCAGCATGCCCTGCTGGCCTTCCTGCGCCGGAACTGGCAGGGCGTTGCGGCAAAAAGCCTCCGTCTCGTCTCCCAAGGGGCCGGCAGCGGGGAAAGCGCCTTCGGCATAAGGGAGCTCAAGGCTCTGCTGGCGACAGAGGCGCCTGCCCTGGTGCGGCGGCGCCTCGCCATGGCCTCGGCGGACGATCCCGCGGGAAGGCGGGCGCAGGCCGAGCGCCTGGTCTGGAAGTCGGCCGCGGCAGCCGCTGCCGCGGCCGCCGTACCCATCCCCTTTGCCGAAGCCGCCTTTCTGGCGCCTCTGCAGATCGGCATGTGCGCCTCCCTTGCCAGACTCTACGGCCAGGACCTTTCCCGGGGCACGGCAGCCCGCATGCTGGCCCCGGCGCTTGCCGGCTTCATCGGCCGCATAGGCCTGGTCTCGCTGCTCGACTTCGTGCCCGGCCCCGGCTCCCTTGCGGGCTCGCTGCTGGCTGCCGGCATCGCCGGTCCGGCCACGCTTGCCGTGGGCGAAGCCTTCACCGACTGCCTTGAGCGGAGCCTTGTCCAGCCTGGCTGCGCCGAGATGGCCAGGCTTGTCAGGGAGCGCTACCGCAAGGCGCTTCTGCGCAAGGACGAACTGCTCAGGAAGGCAAAGAAAGTCCCCAGGAAGGCATGGCAGAACGCTCAGCAGGGAGAGCAGGGCCAGCAGGGGCAGGCGGGCCAGTCTGGGGGCGGCCCGGTGCCGGAAGCCGGCCGGGGAGGCCAGCCATGAGCGCGCCGCGATGCCTTCGCCTGCTCTTTGGCGGACGCCAGGGCGCCGGCAAAACCTGCCTCGCCAGCGCCTTGGCAGGCCAGCCTCTGGTCTGGTCGCCAGGGAGAGGCCCGAAGCCGGCACAGGCCTCCTGGAAGCGCGCAGGCATGGCCTTCACGGCCCTGGAGCTGCCTGGCTTCGGCGTGGAAGGGCAGGGGGAGCCACGACGCCAGGAGCTTCAGGCCGGGGCGCTTGCCGGCGCAGACCTCCTTGTCCTCGCCGCGCCCGCACCCGAAGAGGCCTGGGGCCTCGAAGCCGGCTGGCTTGCGGGCGCGCTCGCGGCGGCCCCAGGCTTTCCGGTCCTCGTCTGCGCCACGCGCATCGATCTGCTGGGCTCGCCGCGGGACTGGGAGCCGGAAGCGCTCGAGCGCGAGCTTGCCTGCGGACGTCCAGCCAGCCCCAAGGCCAAGGCCGTTGCGGCCTGGGCCAGGCGGCTCGAGGACGCGCTTGCCGTTGCCGTGCCCAGCTTTCGCCCCGAGCGCTTCTGCCTGACGGCTGCCGGCGACGGCACGCCGGCCTTTGGCGCCAGCTTCGGCATGGACAGGCTGAGGCGTCTTGTCTGCCAAAGCCTGCCCGAGGCAGTCCAGCACCGCGCGAGACTGGCGCTGGCTCTGGACAGCGAAGAGCTCAGGCCCAAGGCAGAGAAGATCATCTGGACAGCCTCGGTCTCGGCCGCGGCCGCCTCGCTTGCCCCCGTGCCTGCCGTGGACGCGGCCATGGTCGCCACGGTGCAGGCCGGCATGATCGTCGCCATTGCCGGCCTCTACGGCTGCGTGCTCAGCCGCAAGACCGCCCTCGCCATGCTGGCGCCGGCCGCAGGGGCCCTGGGGCTGCGCGTCGCCCTCGCCAGCGCCCTCAAGTTCCTGCCCGGCATAGGCCATGCGGCCTCCGGCGCCATCGGCGCTGCCGTGGCCGGCCCCATGACCATGGCCGTGGGCTACGCCTTCCTCGACTTCTTCGCCAGAGCCGAGTTCAGCCCCTCGCCGGCGGAGGTGCGCCAGGCCTTTGCCGAGAAGTTCCGGGAGGCAAGGGCCAGACAGGGCGAGCTGCTTGCCAGGGCCAGGGACCGGGCTGGGGACGGCGGAAAGCCCAAGGCCAGGGACAGGAACGGCGTCCCGAGCTAGGCGAAGGGGGCCTGCGCGCCCCCAAGAGCGCTGGAAAGCCACCCTTGAATCTGCTCTCAGCTACTCCTATTTAAGCTTATATTATTAAGCTGATCGTTTTTTGTTTTTTTCTCGTCAAAGCAGGCCGGATCGTGCTTCAGCAGCCAGAGCAGGGTCTGGATGTCCCTGAACTTCAGGCTGGCCAGCCGAGCGCTTCCCCCGGCCGCCCAGCAGAGGAGGGGAAGGCGCGGAGCCTGGCTGAAGCGGGCAGCGAAGTCCCGGACACGCGCTGGCTGCCGCTCGGCCAAGGCGTCAAGTTCGGCCAAGCCGGCGCTGACGGCGCTGCCGTCCCGACTGCCAGCCTGGCCCCGGTAGAAAGTCCTGGCCTGGCTGGCGCTTCCCGCAGGCACCATGCCCACGGGAAAGTCCAGTTGAGGTGCGAGGCCGTCAAGCAGAGCGCCCAGCGTCCGGCAGGCAGGGCAGTCCCTGCGGGTAAAGGCCACCAGCAGAGCCCTGCCTCGGTCCGGGGTGCCGGCAAGGCGCACGGCAGGCACGTCGCGAAGCAGATCCAGCAACGCCTGCGCCGGAAAGGCGGGAAGGCCGGCAAGGCGCTCCTTGGCCTCGGCAAGCGCGTCCTGCGGCGGCATGGGCAAGACTCCTTCGCCAAGGACAGCCAGCGGCAGGAGGCCAGGCTGCCGGCCTGCTTCCTGCCAGGCACCGCTTAGCCGGACAAGCCCCTGGCGCTGGAGGGCATGGCAGGGCAGGCGCAGTTCGGCAAAGCCGGTTTCGGGCTGGCTGCGTTCGGCAAGGGCGCTGGCTGCAGGCTGGGAGCAGAGCCGGAAGTCAGGCAGGAAGGCTGCCAGAAGGGCAAGGAGGCAGGCAAAGAAAAGGCTGGCGAAGCGCCGAGCCAGGGCTGAGCGCTGTGCGTTGCTGACTGCCATGGAGGCTGCTCCTGCGCCGTACGTGACGCGGTCATAATTAAAGTTTTACTTTAACTTTTGTTTTTGGCAGGCTTCGGGGACTTGCCGGCCTTGCCCGGCTTGGCTTCGGCCGGCCACTGGATGTTGACGAAGCCCTTGGTGCCCTCTCTGAGGGGCAGGGAGGCCGGCGGCGTCAGTTCGCCCCAGCGCGACAGCATGTCCTGGCAGGTCCGGGGCAGGGGGCGCCGGCCGCCGAAGGCGTCCCAGAAGCGGCGCGTGAGGAGGCTGAGCCATTTCGCGCCGGAGCGCCTGGCGCCTGCGCCCTCTGGATCGAGCAGCAGCGTGACAGGAATTGGCCGGCCCGGGCACGCGCTGCTTTCAAAGAGAAGCTGGCAGCGGACCAGGGCTAGGCCGGCAAGCCTGCCCTGCGAGGAGGTCGAGGCTGCGGGCGCGGACATGCGCACCAGCCGCGCCTCGAAGGTTTTGCCGCCGGCAAGGCGCCTTGCCATGGATTCCTCCCTGGCCCTGGAGGCCTGCTCCCTGGCTTCGCGCAGCTGTTCGGCCATCTGGCGGGCGCGCTCCCGGCGGGCTCTGGCAACCTCATCGCCTCGGGCCTGCCAGCGCTCGACATGCTCGAAGTCCACTTCAAGCA
>JAEEPQ010000140.1 GCA_016284885.1 Desulfovibrio sp. | reverse complement strand
CGACTACATCCTCTCCGGTTCCGTCCTGCCCGAGCTCTCCCAGAAGATACTGCGCCACATGGGCGAGGACGGGATGCCGGCCAGCGTCGTGCTCGGCATAGGCGAAGACCTTTCCTTCACCATGGACTTCAACCTGGATCCCGGGGATCTGCCGGAACTTCCCGATCTGTCGGCCGACGCGGCTCCCGGCGGAGAGGCGCCGGCTTCCGCCCCCGAAGCCGAAGGTCCCGGCGCGGCCCCTGAAGCGGATCCCGAAGCGGGCAAGGAGTAAGGCATGAAAAAGCGCGCCCTGCTGACCGTGCTGGACGACAATCCGGGCCTCGCCAGGCAGCTCGGCTCCGAGCTGGCCAAGGCCGGGCTGGACGTGTCGGCCCACATCTGGGAGGACAGCCTCAAGGACATGGCCTGGGCGCCGGCAGGCAGGGAGCTTGCTTCCGACGCCTGCCAGGCTTGGGTCATAGCCGGCCCCGTGCAGGCCTTCTCGACTCCGTCGGTGCGCAAGGGCCTCTCTCTGGCGGCCCTCTGCGGCCAGAGCGTCCACGGCACGGAATTCCCCATACTCGTCTCGCCCGCAGCGGGAAGCGTCGATCCCGCCTTGCTGCCAACGCCCCTGGCCAGCGCCCAGTGCGTCCCCAAAGGCCTTGGACCCAAGACGGCCATCGCCTGCGCCAAGGCCAGACGCAGCTTCCCCGAATACCGGCTGGATCTCCATCCCATGGACAAGCTCGGTCTGTGGCTTGAGGCAGGCCCCAGGCGCGATCCCTGGAAGGGCGCCTTTGCCGGCGGCCTCGGGGCTTCCCCCTCGGCCCACGGCGTGGGGCCCTCCGGCGCCGTGCCGGCAAACTGCACCCTGCACTACCAGGTGCAGGGCATGAAGTTCACGCTGGACGATGCCGAATGCGAGGCCTGGGGCGTGCACAACGAGCTTGTCCCCGGCATTTCCTACTACGCCCGCTTCATGGAGGCGCCGGACGCCGTCGTCTTCGGCCCCTTCCCGGATGCGGACGAGGCCGAGCCATGGGTTATCCGCCTCTGCTGACGGAACCGGCAAGGGAAGACGCCAGATGAAGAACTACTACGCCGAAGAGCTGAGCTACCTCAGGGATCTTGGTGCCCGTTTTGCCGAGGCGCATCCGGGCGCGGCCCCCCTGCTTGGCACCCGGAGCACCGATCCGGACGTGGAGCGCATCCTCGAGGGCGTGGCCTTCCTCTGCGGCCTCATCCACGAGCGACTTGACCAGAATTTCCCCGAGGTGGTCTACGGCCTGCTGGAGCTGGCAACGCCCGACGTGCTCAAGGCCCGCCCCTCACAGACCATCGTCGCCTTCACGCCCGAACCCACCGTGCCCGGCGTGCAAAGCCTTCCCGCCGGAGCGGAGCTCGCCTCCGTGCAGGTGAACGGCGCATCCTGCATCTACACCCTGCCGCGCGGCCTCGACATCCTGCCCGTGCGCCAGACGCAGACCCGGCTCGAGAGGCCCTCGCCCAACGAGGCCATACTCCGGGTCAGCATCAAGGGCCAGGCCCCGCTCGGCGCGTGGCTGCCCCAGGTGCTCTCCTTCCACCTGCGCGACGCCTTTCCCCGGGCCTGCCAGTGGTTCTACCTGCTCCGGATCTTCACCAGGCGCATCGAGGCCTCTGCGGGCGGAATCACGCTCCAGCTTGGCGCATCGGCGCTGGAGGCGGACTTCCACGAGGGGCTGACAACGGAGGCCTTCAGCACCCCTGACCCGCTCTCCTACCTTGGCCGCGACGCGCTCAAGAACTACTTCAGCCTTCCTGAGCAGTTCCTCTTCCTGCGCCTTGGCGGCCTTGCGCCGCTGGCCAGTTCCGAGACAGCGGATCTGGAGCTTGCCTTCCACCTCCAGGGGCCCTTTCCGGACATGCCGGAGCCGGCAGAGGGGATCTTCCTGCTCAACGCCTCGCCCGCCGTCAACCTCTTCCCACGCGGGGGAGCGCCCTTCGTGCTCTCCAACCAGCGCCAGGACTACCTGCTCCAGCCAGCCAAGGACCCGGGCAGGCATCTCGAGATCCACAGCATCCGCTCCGTCACGGGCCTCAAGCGCGGCGGCGGCATGCGCACCTACCTGCCCTACGCATCCTTCAAGCCCATGGAAGAGGGCCAGTGCAGCTACACCCTGCGCCGTTCCGTCTCGCCGGTGAACGGCCGCATGGAGTACTCCATCGCCCTGCTGCAGACGGATCTCGACGGCTTCTGGGAGAACGAGACCCTGGCCACGGAGTTCCTCTGCTACCACCACAGCCTGCCACTGTCCCTGCGCGAAGGCGACGTGTGCATGCCGACCGACTCCTCGCCCGCCATGGCGCGCTTTGCCAACATCGTGCCACCCACGGCGCCGGTGCCGCCGGTCAGCGACTCCAGCGCTCTGTGGAAGCTCTTCTCCTGCGTGCACGCCAACCTCCTGCCCCTGCTCAACGAGGAGTCCCTGCAGGAGTTCCTCAGCCTCTGCCTGCCGGCCGGCGATCCCGACCCCACCCACCGCGTGCAGAACCAGGAGCGCATCGCGGCCTTCGTCCAGTGCCGGGCCAGGCAGGAAGAGCGCTTCTTCCGGGGCCGGCCGCTGCGCGGGGTTGCCGTCGACATGACGGTGGACGTCTCCAAGTTCGCCTCCGAAGGCGAGATCTACATCCTGGGATCCGTGCTCAGCCGCGCCCTTGCGCGCTACGCCACCATCAACACCTGGGTCCGCACGTCCATAAAGGACAAGGACTCAGACAGGAGCATCCAATGGCAGCCCCGGCTCGGCGACAGAAGCCTGCTCTGATCCGGAAGCTGCTGGACAGGCCCAAGGCCTTCTCCTTCGCGCAGGCCCTGCGCCTGCTGCTGCTGGAGGAAAAGGCGAGGGGAGGCGATCCCGGCTCCTTCCTGCGCCTTGGCATCGCCATTGCACCCGAGCTCTCCCTCGCCCACGCCGGCACGGACGTGGCAGGCCTGAAGGAGCTGCCTCAGACAGAGAACGCCGAGCCATCGCCCAATGCGCTGCGCTACGCTCTAGAACTGTCCTTCCTCGCCCTCTACGGCGCCTCGAGCCCCCTGCCCACCTTCTACACCGAAGAGCTCATCGAGGAAGCCCGCAACGACGCCTCGGCCAGCCGCGACTTCCTCAACATCTTCAACCAGCTGCTCTACGTCCTCTACTACCGTGCCTACAACGCCTACAAGCTGGGCCTGCGCACTGTGGACGGCGATGGCGATCTGGAGGCCCTCCAGTGCGCACTGGCCGGCTTCGGCCTCAAGGGCCTGCGCCGGGGCGCCGAGACGCCGGCGATCAGGGAGGCTGCCTTCGCCAGCCTCTTCCTTCAGGGCACGCGCACGGCAGATGGCCTGGCAGCCTATGCGGCCGCCATGTCGGGCGCTCCGCGCATCGACGTGGAGCAGTGCGTCGAGCGCCAGGTGCCCATTCCGCTGAACCAGCGGGGCCGGCTCGGCGAGGCGCGCCTGGGACAGGCCCTTGCCGGCGTCTGCGCCAGGGACTGCTCCGGCGCCATGCGCATCCACGTCCGCGATCTCGACCGCAGGAGCCTGCACCTCTTCATCCCCGGCGCCCGCGGCCGCCGCGCCCTGGACCAGGCCGTGAAGCGCTACCTCAACGTCCCCCTGGCCTACGACGTGGTCCTGCACGTCAAGGAAGACACGCCCCGCACGGCCGCGCTCGGCCGCCACGAGCTCGGACGCAACGCCTTCCTCTCGGCCCCCTTGAAGCCGGCGGCGGCCAGCTACCGCCAGCACGTTCAGCGCTAGGGGCCGCTGGAAACCGGTCTCGCGCCCCTGCTTCCCCTTCCGTCTCCCCTGCAAAGGAGCAGCCAGCATGTCCCAGAACGCTCCCTCCCTGCGCGAACGCTTCCGCTTCCAGTCCGCGGCCCTCGCCCCAGACGGCGAGCCCCTGCACGTGCTCCGCTTCAGCGGCACGGAGGGCTTCAGCCGGCTTTTTTCCTTCGACATCAGCCTAGCCACCCGCAGGACCGGACTCGATGCGGACGCCCTCCTGACAAACCCGGCCACGCTTTTCATCCTGCGCCCCAACGGGGGCCTTGCCCGGTTCACCGGCTACCCCACGAGCCTTGCGCTCTCCTCCAGCTACAACGGCTGGCAGTTCTGGACCCTGCGCCTTCAGCCGGCCCTCTGGAAGCTGACCCAGCAGGTGGAGAACCGCATCTACCTCGACTGCACCGTAGAGGAGCTGGCCAGGGAAGTGCTCGACCAGGCCGCCAGCATGGCGACCGACTACGAGTTCAGGCTCTACGGCTCCTATGGCAAGCAGGATTTTTCCATGCAGCTCAACGAGAGCCTCTACGACTTTCTCGCCTGGAAGCTCGAGCGCGACGGCATCTACTACTTCTTCGACGAAACCGGCGAAGGAGGCCGCGTCGTCTTCGCGGACGCCAAGGAGGCCCACCCCGAGCTCCCAGGCGGATCCGAGCTCAGATATTCGCCCACCTCCGGCCTCGAGGCCGTTCACCTGGAGGAGGTGGTCTCCTCTTTCGGCATGACGGCAGCGCCCCTGCCACGGCGCGTCGTCGAGCGCGACTACGACTGGGAGAATCCCATGCAGCCCGTGGTCGCCACGGCCGAGGTCTCGGACAAGGGGCTCGGCGACGTCTACTACTACGGCGACGGCTTCACCACGCGCGAGGAGGGCCGGCGCCTCGCCGAGATCAGGGCCCAGTCCCTGCGCTGCCACGCCAAGGTCTTCCGCGGCGAGAGCGCCGTGCCGACGCTGCGCCCAGGCTTCGTCTTCCAGCTGGCAAACTACTTCGACGAGAGCTGCAACCGCGGCTACCTCGTCACCGAGGTGCGCCACGAAGGAAGCCAGGAGGCCTGGCTCTCCCAGGCCGTGGGCGTGGTGCTCCAGAACCCCGAAGACCAGGTCTACTACCGCAACCAGTTTGCCTGCATCCCCGACGACATGCCCTTCCGCCCGCAGCGCACGGCCGTGCGGGCCAAGGCATCCGGCATGCTGACGGCCTTCATCGACGGCTCCTCCGACTCGGCCGTGGCCGAGATCAACGCGAAGGGCTGCTACAAGGTCATCTTCCCCCAGGATCTCTCCAGCCGCCCCAACGGCAAGTCCTCCTGCTGGATGAGGCGCATGCAGCCCCACGTGGGGCTGGGGCACGGCACGGCCTTTCCGCTGACGCCCGGCGTCGAGGTGCTCGTCGCCTTCATCGACGGCAATCCCGACCGGCCCGTCATCGCCGGCGCCGTTGCCAATGCCGTGTCCGGCGCGGTGGAGAACCAGGCCTCGGCGCAGAGCACATCCATCCGCACCGCAGGCGGTTCGGGACTCATATTCAACGACAAGGAGACCCAGCAGGGCCTGCACCTCGGCACGGGCGGCCGGAGCGGCATGTTCATGAGCTCGGGATCCCTCGACGCGACGGTGGTGTACACGGACTTCGCCAACAAGCTCTCCAGCGGCGCGGACACCACCTTCGCCGGGCTCGCCAAGCACGCCGTCAGCGGCTTTTCCAACAAGCTCGAGGCCAACCACAAGGGCTTCGGGGTCTGGACCGGCATCATGGAGGTCATGAAGGACCTGAGCAAGGTCACGGCCGTCTTCGACGAAGCCTTCTGGCATGCGACCCTCAAGGACTTCGACTCCGAAAAGGACAGGACGCTCTCCCAGTCCTGGGCTTCGGCCTTCGCCGGCCTGACCGACATCCTCAAGGGCATCCCCGCCACCGCCGAAGCCCTCATCGGCGCCGGCGCCCTCGGCGCGACGGCACCCTTCTACGGCGCCGCGATCACGGCCAAGAAGAGCCAGGCCAAGGTTGCCCTGACCACGCCCATGGGCCCGCTCCAGATGGGAGGCTACATCACCTTCGCCACGCTCTCCTACCTGGCAAGCCTCGGCGCCGAGGGCCTCAAGGCCTTCTCGGCCTATCTCAGCGCCAAGAAGGACATCCAGGCGAACGAGAAGAAGGTGCTCGCCATCTATCTCAAGGGGGTGTACGAGGACGAGCTGGCCGCCGAACACCCCGACTGGCCCTCGGACAAGGTCAAGTCCGAGGCCGCGGCCAAGGCCGCCGTCATGGTGGGCACCAAGGGCGGCGTCCTGCTTGAGCAGTACCGCGACGCCGTCGAGCAGATGATGAAGGACGCGGGACTGAACAACGACGTGCTGGAGCACGCCAAGTGGCACAGGATGGGCCGCTCCATCGCCCAGTCCCTGGCCACCACCCTCATTCCCGAAGCCGTGGCCTTCATCGCCGTCTGCACGAAGTCCGGCAAGTTCACCAGCGCCGAGCGCATCGGCGGCCTCTTCCTCAACGCCCAGGACAGCAACACGGTCGTTTCCGGCCATGAAGAGACAAGGCTTGCCTCGGACAAGAACATCTTCCTCGCAGCCGGCACCGGACACTCCGTCTACTCGCGCTACACCAACACCCCCGAGCTCAAG
>JAEEPQ010000139.1 GCA_016284885.1 Desulfovibrio sp. | reverse complement strand
CCGCCGGCACGCAGATCCAGGAAATCGTCGTGCACACCCAGGAGGGAGACCAGCGCATGACGCCCATTGATCAGGTCTAGAAGCCAGGTCGAGAGGCCAGGCTGCGCGTCCAGGCATGTCTGGCTGCATGCAACCGGCACGCTGGATCGGCCGCAGCCGGCCATTTCCCGCAGCCAGCTGCGCCTGACAGGCGCCCTGACAGGACAGCTCCCGCCGGAGAGCTTCTTCCGCCTCCGGCGGGGGATGCTTTTTGACTCTTCAACCTGGGATTGCGGCATGGCCTCGTGTCGCTCTGGCGCAACGCCTGAGGTTTAAGCGCCTAGGGGACAATACGCTCCGAATCCCGGGGGCCGCATTCGGCCGTGGCGAGACTGAGGCGCCCCCGGCAGACGGGAAGCGGCGAGGCGCCAGGAGACGGTGCCCTCCCGCCAAGACGGCGCAGCTTCTCCGCCGCGCCCTTCCGGCCATGGGCTGCGGCCTTGACGTACCACTTCAGGGCCGCCTTGCCGGCATCGCCCGCAAGCCCTGCCGGCGCATGCAGGAGCGCATCGCCGACGTCCTCGTAGCCTATGGCAAGCCCCTTGGCTGCGCAGGCAAGATAGCACTCGAGCGCCTTTTCCCTATCTTGGGACACGCCTATGCCGTCGCGGTAGCAGTCGCCCATGTTGTGCAGGGCAAGGCCGCTGCCGAGCTTTGCAGCCTTCTGGTACCAGGCAAAGGCCTCGCTGCCGCTGCGGGGCAGGCCGTGCTTGCCCTTCTCGTACCAGGTGCCGATGGCGTTGGCCATGGCCGCGTCGCCGGCTTCCGCACGCCGGAAGGCCTGCACGGCTTCGGCGTCGCCCTGGGCTGCCGGCCTTGCATCCTTGCCTGCGGAAGAAGCGCCGCCCTGCGCCGTGCCGGGACCATCGGAGCCGGCGCCTGCCTGCTCCTGATCGTCGGGCCCTTCGGCAGAGGAAAGCGCAAGCTCAAGCCTGCCGTTCTTGGCGGCGAAGATCTCGTACTCGAGTCCCTCCGTGCAGGCGGAGCCGACAATGACTTCCATGACGCCGTCGCCGTCGAGGTCCGCAAACTGCTGAACCTTGAAGTAGGAGGCGAACTTGGCAAAGCTGCCGTCCGAGACGTATTCGTGCAGCACGTCCACGCGGCCAGTGCCCTGCCTGACGAGCAGCACGGAGAAGCACCCGCGCTGGGCATAGGGCTTGAGCCCCGTGGCAGGCGGAACGAAGGGCCTGTCGGGCCGCCAGTCGAGGCCGGCCTCGGGTCCCAGGATGTTCTGGGCCGAGACGATGCGCTCGCACTCGCCGTCGCCGTCGAGATCGCAGAGCAAGCTCTGCACCACGGCCGGATCCTCGGCCTCGATTCCCTGGCCCCTGAGCCAGCCAAGCACGAGGCTGCGGCTCTCGGCGTCGCTGGCAGTAAGGACCTCCGCCGGCCGGGGCTTGGGATTCCAGGCGCAGTCCACGGCCAGCAGGGCCGAGCCCGGACCCAAGGGGCCGCCTGGCAGGTGGATGTCGAAGGTCAGGTTCGGAACCTGGCCGAAGTGCCTGGCCTTGAGGACGTCGGCGAACTCGTCGGGATGGTCCTGATGGATGGCGGAGACGATGCCCGTCCCCTGGGGGCCCGAGAAGGAGAAGAGCCGCCACTCGTGGCCGCCCCAGACGCGCAGCCGGCGCAGGGAGGGCTTGGACTGCACGTCGGCTGCCGAAACCCAGCGCCCCTGGGAAAAGCCGCCAAGCAGGGCGCCGTCAAATCCGAAGACGGCCTCGCCCTTGGGGGCGGCCAGGCCAGGCGCCGGATGCGCCAGCACAATTGCCAGGGCGAGCGCCAGAACGGTTGCCAGAACGGATGCAAGGCCTCCTGGCAGGATGCGCCAGACGCGGAAGAGGCCATGTGTCGAAGCTCGCATGCATGTACTCCTTTAAGGCTGAAGCAGCGTGGAGATGCCGGCTTGCCTGCCGGCGTCTTCCCTCTTCTACTGGGGCCCCTCCCGGCTGGCAAGGCCCGGGCAAGCGCCGGAACAGGCTGCGCCAGCCTTCCTGCCCAGCGCAAAACGTGCTATCAGCTGGCCCTTCCGAGATCCTGCTTCAATGCGCCGGCCGCCCTTCCAGCGGGAAGTCCTGCCGGCGCCTGCTCTACCTGCCCCAAGGAGACTTGCCATGCACTGCCCGAACTGCGGAGCGACCATCTACGACGACAAGGCCAGCGCCTGCCCCACCTGCGGCAGCGCCCTCGCAGGCCAGCAGCCTTTTTCCGCCGCCGAAGGCGCGACGTCCGTTGAAGCGGCGCTTCGGCGCATGATGCTCGAGCAGTGCGGCGAGGAGCGCTTCTCGACCTTCAGGGACTACGTCGAGGCCTATGCCGCCGTCGGCTGCACCCAGCTCTTCCTCTGCCAGGGCCAGGAGCTCGCCACCCTGGCCTCCGTGCTCGCCATGGGCGACGAGTCGCCGAGGGAGGTCCTCGACTTCGCGCAAGGTACGGATCCGGCCAGCCTCGAGGCCGACTTCAACGCCGAACTTTTGGCCGAGGGCTTCGTCCGGCCCTTCGTGCAGGGCCTCAACACCCAGCTTGGCATAGTCGGCACCCTGGCCGCAGATCCCGCCCTCAAGCAGGGCCTGGACGCCCTCTTCCTGGACGAAAGCGCCGAAGCCGAGCTCACAGGCAAGCTGGCCGCCCTCTACCGCCGCAGCCTGGCGGGCCTCTATGTCCACGTGCAGGCGGCCTTGCGCTCCCTGCAGGCCAAGTGCGCGGAGGGCGCATGCGCCGGCACCGTTTCCCAGGAGCTCAAGGCCCTGACCCAGACGGCCCTGGCCGCCGAGGAGGCAAGGCAGGCCTTCCTCCGGAAGGCGGACGGCATCGTCAAGGAGCTGGCACGGCCCCTGCTTTCGCGCATCAAATCTCTGATCGCGGAACGCGATCCGGACCACCTTCCTGCCTACCAGCGCATGCTCGAGCAGCTCTTCCTCAAGAGCTGGACCGAAGACTTTGCCGCCGAAGACGGCGATCCCGACGAGAACCTGGCCGGCGCCTGGATGATCTTGAGCCACCTCGCCGAGCGCGCCGACGTGCCGGCACGGTACAGGGAGCGCTTCCAGGCCCTGCGCGACAGGCTGGCCCAGATGCAGGAAGCTTGCGAGGGCGCCTTGCCGGCGCAGCCCTAGGCGTCCATGGCTCCCCGGGACGGCATGGTCCGCGCCTTCCGCTACGGCGTCCTGCGCACCAACGGCTACGTGCTCTCTGCCGGCACCGACTGCGTGGTCGTCGATCCCCCGGAGGCGGCGACCGGCATCTTCTCCCTGCTCGGCGAGGAGGGGCTGCAGGTGCGGGCGCTTCTGTGCACGCACCTGCACTTCGACCACGTCACGGGCTGCCGGGAATGGCAGGATCTGACGGGCCTGCCGGTGCTGGCGGGTCTGGAGGACCTCGAGCAGTGCGACACGGGCTTCAGCGACGCGGCCAAGTTCAACGCTCCGCCGGTGCGTCCTTTTGCCATCGACGTCATCGCGCCCGGCAGGCACGCCTTCGGCAGGCTTCTCTGCGACGCCATCCACGTGCCGGGCCACAGCCCGGGGCATTTGTGCTACCACTTTCCTCGGCAGAGCGCGCTCTTCTCAGGCGACACACTCTTCTACCACATGCTGGCAACCACCGGCTTTGCCGCCTACCAGTCGGCGGAGCTGCTCGCCAGAAGCGTTGCCGAAAAGCTCCGGCCCCTGCCGCCGGCAACGGCCGTCTATCCGGGGCACGGCAAGCGGACGACGCTGGCCGAGGAGCTGGCCTGGGGCACACTCGGACAGGCCTGAGCCTCTGCCCGCCGCCGACGCAGCAGCAGGCGACGGCTTGCGGGCGAGATCGCCGCTGCCAGCCTGGACGGGCGCATCCTCCGCGCAGAAGGGGGCTGTCGGCAAGGCATTCTTCGAGCAATGCCCTCCGCTTGCCTTCGAGGGGATGAACGCGATCTCGCTGTGCGTATCCGAAAAGCCGGCAAGGCCTGCCGCGGGAAACGCAAGCCTGCAGGAAGAAGCGCTCTTTCCCAGGCTGCAGGAGGCCTTCCACGCCTGCTCCTGCCCTATCCTAATAGTGGCAGCAGAGGCAGAGCGGCCGCTGGGGCAGGAACAGCTAGGATCAGGGCATCGGCGGGGCGGGCCCGATCCGGCTCCGCCCGGATTCCCTGCAGGGGAATCTCGGTTGGGGGCGCGCTCTCCCCTGCAGGGATGCCGGGAAGCCCTCCCGGACAGGTGCGTTCCGGGAAGGCCTGCGACTGCGGCCTTCCGCCTCGAGCGCAGAAGCCGGCAGAGGCCGGCGGTCAGGCGGCAAGGCCGCAGAAGGGGGCAGGATGCCCGGAGGATGCTGCTTGAAGCATGCTTGAAGGTACTTGAAGCTACTTGAAGCTGCTTGAAGAACGCTTGAAGGACGCTAGCCTCTGCCGGCACGCCTGCACAGGCAGACAGGCCGGCTGGCCCGCCCGGCGCCCGAAGCCTGGAAGCGCAGAGCCTGCGCCCGGCTGGCGCTGGGCTGGCAGGCGCCGAGCAGCTGGGGCAGAGGAAAGCCCGCGAAGGCGCCTGCGCCGGCAGGCGCCGCCAAGGCGGGCTGGGCCATCGATGCCTGGGCCTTGCGGACAGCCAGCTTCCTGAAGGATGTCTTTGCCATGCCGCGACCTCCCGGCTCCCGTGGGGAGCCTTGCTGAACAGAATAAAAATCGAAGATGAATTTCAAGTGCATTTTTTCTAGCTTTGAGATAAAAGTCAAGCCCGCAGGCAGGAAAACGCGACTTTTCCGAGATGCGCTCCCGGCACGGCCGTCCTGCAGGCTCCAGCATGAAGCAGGCCAGAAGGTCTCCTGAATGCCTTAGGCGCGACTGGCGCGGACGGCGCCGAGGGCGCGCTGCGCCTTTCAATCCACGGCAAAAGCGGCTATGCTCCAAACCCCAGCAGGGGCTCTTTTCCGTGCGCTCCCTGCGCCACACCCACCTGCAGACTGCACGCCAGACTGCCTGAAGGAGACGACATGAAGCATCTCAAAGCCGCCGTCCTCGCCACCCTCGCCATCTTTGCCCTCACAGCCCTCCTGCCGGCGGCTTCGCCCTGCCTTGCGGCGCAGCCTGAGGGCATGAAAAAGGAAAAGGTGCTGCTCGACACCGACATGGTGGAGATGTTCGACGACGGAGCGGCCATGATCTTGCTGGCCAACGCGCCGAACATCGATCTCGTGGGCATCACCTGCGTCACCGGCAACAGCTGGGTGCAGGAAGGCGTTGCCTACGCCGCACGGCACCTCGAAATCGAAGGCCGCAACATCCCCCTGTACCAGGGCATGCAGTACCCCCTGCGCCCGCAGCGCCACGAGCTCTTCGAAGGCGAACGGGCCCAGTTCGGCATGGGCCACGACTCCTGGCTCGGCTCCCTCGGGCGCCGCGAGCCTGAAAGCTGGCAGGAGTTCTACAGGCGCCGCTACGGCATGGAGCCCAAGTACAAGCCCGCCGACCAGCACGCCGTCAACTTCATCATCGACACCATCCGGGCCAATCCCCACGAAATCACCATCGCGGCCATCGGTCCCCTCACCAACCTCGCCTGCGCCATCCGCATGGCCCCCGACATCGTGCCCCTCGTGAAGCGCATCGTCTACATGGGCGGCGCCTTCTTCCAGCAGGGCAACGTCACCCCGTCCGCCGAGTTCAACTGGTGGATCGACCCCGAGGCGGCCCAGATCGTCGTGCGGAGCGCCTTCGCCGAGCAGGTGGTCTTCGGCCTCGACGTCTGCGAGAAGGTCGTCTTCAGGAAGGGCCACTACGACCGCCTCATGATGACCCTCGACCGCAGCCCCGAGGCCGGCATTCTGGAAAAGACCTTCGTGGGCACCATGTTCGCCAAGGACCCCAAGTTCACGCACTTCGTCTGGGACGTGATCGTGGCCGCCTATCTCATCGACCCCACCATCGTGACCTCCCAGCGGCTGTGCTCCATCGACGTCAACACCCAGTTCGGCCTCTCCTACGGCCAGTCGCTGGCCTACCTCACCCACTGTCCGCCAGGCTGCCAGAAGGCGGCCGTTGTGATGGACATCGACCAGAAGAAGTTCTGGAACATGGTCTGCGATCCCCTCTACTGGGCTTCCGTCAGGAAGGCCCAGAAGCCCTAGTCTTCCCTTAACAGGAGGCATCCCCCATGCAACGCGCAGCGTTTCTTCTCGCCCTTCTCGCGGCCCTCGCGCTCGCCTGTCCCGCGACCTCCCTTGCCGGCCAGTGCTCGGCCAAGGGCCACAGGCTCTGGGGCAAGGTCAAGGTGGTCAACGCCCACGCCGACCTCAAGGTCCAGGTGGTCAACAACTTCCCCGACCTCAAGGTCCAGGTGGTCAACAACTTCCCCGACAAGTGCGGCAAGTGGCAGATGGTCAACAACTTCCCCGACTTCACCATCCAGTTCGTCAACTCCTTCCCTGACGTGAAGA
>JAEEPQ010000138.1 GCA_016284885.1 Desulfovibrio sp. | reverse complement strand
CCAGCTTCCGCCGCCGCCGCCCGAACCGGCGCCGCCTCCGCCTCCGCTGAAGGAGGAGCCGCCGCTGGAGGAGCTCGAGCTCGACTTGGGCGCGCCTGCCGAGTAGCAGGTCTGGACGTCCCGGGTGAAGCGGTCGAGCATGTCCGGCCTGGCGATGAAGAAGCCTCCGGCCTCGGTTCCGGCCGCGACGCCTGCCGTGCTCACTGCCGCGAGCTGGGCCGCGAAGCGCATGCCCCAGGACTTCTCCTCGCCGAGCGCCACGGCGTAGGGCAGGTAGCGCGAGTAGAGGGCGAGATCGTGCCTGGGCTGGTTGGCCAGGTTGAAGCGCTCGGATTCGGCCGCGCGCAGGTACATGGCAAAGCCCTCGGCCTGGGTGGCAAGCTGCACCATGTCCTCGCTGGGGCGGGGCATGAGCGGGGCGAAGACGAAGGGCGCGGCCAGCATGCCGAGGAAGAGCGTCCGCTGGAGCGGGCTTGCCGGATAGAGGACGTCGAGGGCCTGGAGCATGCCGGCAAGGCTGTCCTCCTCGCTTCCGAGCCAGCCGAGGAGGGGGAGGATGGCCAGGACCGCAAGGAAGGGGATCCAGGCGGAGAACTTCCTAAGAGCCTTGGTGCCGTTTGGCGCCAAAGCTGCCCCGAAGATGGCAAAGACAAAGGGGCCGGCGTAGAGCAGGAGCATCGTGTCGTCGTCGAGCCGGGGGGGCTCGGGCAGGTGCCAGCGCCACAGAAGCACCGCAAAGAGCCAGGAGAGGGCGAAGGTCGCGGAGTTGCGCATAATGCCGTTGTCGAACATCTTGCCGAAGCGGTCATCGAGGCTGTCCTCGCAGGCCTTCTCGACCTTGTAGATGCGCTTGCCGCCCTTGGCGTCGAGCTTGAAGCGCTTCGCGGGCATGCGGTCGAGCGCTTCCTTCTCCTCGACGCTCAGAGGCTCGGCGTCGCAGCCCTGGTGCTGGCGCCTTTCGATGAAGTAGCCGTCCTTCTCGTTGCCGGAGAGAAGAATGTGCCCCTTGGCGTGGAGCTGGAGCAGGAGGGCGGACATGCCGGCGTTGCCGAAGGTGCAGCCGTTCATGACGTAGCTGGCTGCGGCTGCGGAGAGAAACTGGCTCCTGCGGCTGTCCTTGGGGATGGCGGAAGCGGGCAGCCTCGGCGGATAGAAGAGGGGGGCGACGGGGCCGGAGACGGGATCTCTGCCCCAGCGGTACCAGAAGAAGAAGCACAGGCCGAGAATGGCGGCAAAGGCCGCCGCGCACAGCCCCGTGAAGGTCCAGTCGGCTTCAGGCCTGTAGGGGACGGGAGCGGCCACCGTGCCCTTGGGCATGGCCACGGCCACGGTGAAGGTCTCGTTGGGCGCCACCGGACGCTTCGCCGTGAAGCGCCAGGCCTCCCGGCCCTTGGCGGAGGTCCTGGCAAAGTCGACGGGCGACTCCTGCGAGCCCCGCGCGCCTATCCAGGCCCGCCAGTCGGTGAAGGCGGCCCCCTCCGGCGGAATGACGAGGCAGCTGGCCTTCGGCACGGGGAGGCGCCCTGCCTGGTGGGAGCTGGTGACGTTCCAGGTGAGCTCGTCCTGGCCTTCGAAGAAGCCTATCTGCTGGGTCATCTCGTAGGTGAACTCGAAGACGTGCGGACCCACGTCAAGCCAGGCGTTCCTGTCGCGCAGGTAGACCTTCGCCCAGCCGTCGCCCCGCTTTACGTCGTCCGGGCTGCAGGGCTTGCCGTCGATGGAGGCGGAAAGCACCTTGAAGGAGACATTGCGGCGCTCGCGCTCCCTGAAGCGCGGCTTCAGGGGAATGACGCGGAACATGCCGTGGTTGGCGTTGGGCGCATCGGCAAAGGCCTGGAGGCGCTCGGTGACGTAGATGCGGTCCTCGCGGGTGAGCTCGATGGTGACATCGACGCCGTCGAGCCTGATTTCGGCACGGGCTTGGCCTGGAGCGGCGAGCGCCAGGCAGGCCAGCAGGAGGAGGGCAGGAAGGATTCGCCGCAGCATGGCATTCTCCTTGGCGGGGCGGCAAGGCAGCGTTGCAATCAGGGGCGCTGTCTTTTAAGAAGTTGGGCAAAGTTTTGCCCCAGCCAGAGGCTCTTGTCCACCCGTCCGCCCCGTGGCGGCATGAGGGTTCCGGAACGGGTCCGCTGGGGCCGCACCCTTTTGCCCATGATGAGGAATCCCCCCATGTCTACAGAAAGAGAGCATCTTGAGAAGGTCACCCGCCAGTCGCTGGACGAGTCGGCCAGGCAGAACCACCTGCGCAAGGTTGTGCTGTGGTTTGTCGCCATGGTCGCCGGCGGCCTGCTCGGCTACCTTCAGGTGCCCTGGATCAACGAGCTCTTCAACTTCATCGCCACGGTCTTCACGAGGCTCTTCCAGTTCGTCGCCGTGCCCGTCATCGCCCTTGCCGTCATCACCACCCTGGCCTCCCTGGGCGCCAGAAGGGAGACGGGCCAGATCTTCTCCCGCGCCGTGGTCTACACCCTGGCCACCACCGTGGCGGCCGCCGCCGTCGCGCTCGCCCTCTTCGTCTGGGTGGCGCCGGCCAACATCCCGGCCGCCGGGGGCGCCCAGAACATCCCCGCGAACCTGGGCAAGCTCTCCTACTACGACCACTTCCTCTCGGTCGTGCCCAACAACATCCTGCAGCCCTTCGTGAGCGGCAACGTCCTCTCCGTGCTCTTCATCGCGGCCGCCGTTGGCCTCGGCATCGCCTTCATGCCCAGGACCGAGAACCGCGAGGTGCTCTTCAAGGCCGTGAACGGCCTGCAGGAGCTGCTCTTCACCCTCATCCGCGCCCTGCTCGCCGTCCTGCCCCTCGGCATCATGGCCTTCACGGGCCAGCTCGTCTCCCAGATCGAGGCCGGCATCATCGTCGGTGCGCTGGGCCAGTACACGGCCGTCGTCATCGGCGGCAACCTCCTCCAGTTCTTCGTGGTGCTGCCCCTCTTCCTGCTCCTGCGCGGGGTCTCCCCCCTGCGCGTCTGGCGCGGCATGTTCCCGGCCCTCGCCGTGGCCCTCTTTTCCAAGAGCTCTGCCGGCACCCTGCCCGTCACCATGGCCTCGGCCGAGGGGAACCTTGGCCTCGACCGCCGCGTGACCCGCTTCGTGCTGCCCATCTGCACCACCATCAACATGAACGGCTGCGCGGCCTTCATCCTCGTGACTTCGCTCTTCCTCATGCAGAACGCCGGCATCGCGCTCACCGCCGGCACCATGATCGTCTGGATAGGCGTCGCCGTCTTCGCGGCTGTCGGCAATGCCGGCGTCCCCATGGGCTGCTACTTCCTGACCCTCTCCCTCATGGCCTCCATGAACGTCCCGGTGGACCTCATGGGCGTCATCCTGCCCATCTATGCCGTCATCGACATGATCGAAACCTGCGTCAACGTCTTCTCCGACTCCTGCGTCGCGGCCATGACCGACCACGACCTCAGGGGCCGGCTGCCCGAGGCCCAGGCGGCCTAGGACCAGCCTGAACGTGCTTGTCTGCGTCCGGCCGGCTGGGGGATCTTCCCTGCCGGCCGGACGCTTTGCTGCCGTCTGGTCCTTGCGCCTTCCCTCTGCTAGAGTTTTCGGCGCCGCGGGACGCCATGCCTTTGCGGGACAGGTCTCAGAGAGAGGGGAGGATGCCATGGGCAGCAGAAAGATTTCCATCCAGGTCGGCAAGGGCAAGGGCGCCAAGCACAGGAAGCGGGGAAGCTCGTCCTTTGCCGGGCGCTTCCACGGGCAGGACGAGCGCGGGCTGGGCTCGCTGGCGCTTGCCGAGACAAGGAAGGCGGCCGAAGGGGGCGATGCGGCTTCGCAGTGCCTCATGGCCAAGGCCTGCCTGCAGGGGGCGGGCTGCGCGCGCGATGCGCAGGCGGGGGCCGCGTGGTACCGCAGGGCTGCGGAGCAGGGCTCTGCCGAGGGCTGGTTCGGCCTCTTTTCCTGTGCGATCCAGGGACTCGGGATGCCGAAGGACGATGCCGAGGCCTTCCGCGCCTGTGAAAGGGCAGCGGAGCTGGGCCACCTCGATGCCATGGCCAACATGGGACTGCTTGTGCTCAACGGCACGGGCTGCCAGGCCGATCCCGCCAGGGCCCGCGAGTGGCTTGAAAAGGCCGCGAAGCAGGACTCTGCCGAGGCCCAGTACAACCTCTCCTGCCAGCTCTTCCGGGAGGTCGCAGACAGGGCCGCCAGGGGAGAGGCCGTGGAGGCGGTGAACGGCTTCCAGAGCGGAGCTGCCGAACGGGACGCCATGTTCTGGCTGCACAAGGCCGCGCAGCAGGATCTGCCCGAAGCCGTGATCGGCTTGGCCCGCAAGCTCTACGCACGCGGCGCCTGGTCCGAGGAGGCTGCGCGCCCCGGTGGCTGGCTCGAGCGGGCCGCCGACTTCGGCAACGCCTGGGCTAGCTTCGAGCTTGGGCAGCTCCGCTGGCACTATGCCCAGAGCCCCCAGGAAAAGAAGGAGGCCCTGGCCAGGCTGCTTGCGGCTGCCAGGGCCGGCATGCCCCACGCGGAGTATCTGGTCGGCAACCTTGCCGTGACGGGCCAGGCGCCCGGCCTCTTCCGGCGGGAGGGGCTCGCCTGGCTGAAAAAGGCGGCTGCGCACGGCGTGGAGCAGGCAAAGATCATCCTGGAGCTCGAGGAGGCCGAAGGGAGCGGATCCCGCTGAAAGCCGGGCCCTCGCTCTGGACCGCCCGCCGCCGGATCAGGCCCTGGGTCCATCCTCAGGATCCTCACTGAACGCCTTCTTGCGTCTTGAGGCAATCTTCTATAGTTTGGGATCTGGGCGGAGCATACGTATCCGCCCCCATGATTTGCACGCCAGTGTAACCGCTCTGACAAGGAGACTGCGCTATGGGACTGATTTCCTTCTTTAAAGAGGCAGGCGAGAAGATTTTCGGCGGCGGCAAGGCCAATGCCGAGGAACTGAAGAAGAACTTGGACGAGCTCGGCCTTGACACCAAGGATATCCAGGTCGAGGTGGACGGCGACCAGGTCGTGCTCAAAGGCAGTGCCAAGGACCAGGAGACCCTCGAGAAGGCCGCGCTCCAGGTCGGCAACAAGGCTGGCATTGCGAGCGTGAAGACCGACGACGTCAAGATCGAGCAGCCCGCCGACGAGTGCCAGTACCACACGGTCGGTCGCGGCGACTCCCTCTGGAAGCTCGCCGAGAAGTACTACGGCAAGGGCAAGGGTCCCAAGTATACCGTGATCTTCGAGGCCAACAAGCCCATGCTCAAGGATCCCGACAAGATTTACGACGGCCAGGTGCTGCGCATTCCCCCGCTGAAGTAGCCGAAGCCCTGCGCCGCTGAAAAAGCTTCCGTGCGCCGGCTGGGAGAGCATCCCGGCCGGCGCTTTTGCTTGCTTGTCGCCTGCTTGTCTGTCTGGTTGTCTGCCTGCCTGCGGGCGCCTGTCCTCAGCGCGTTTCGGGGAGCCGGCGCTGCAGGGCCAGCAGGACGAGGAAGGCCATGCAGAGTATGGCCTGCATGGTGCCGTAGGCGGCCGTCCAGCCGAAGCGGGTGTAGGCGAGGCTCGGCACAAGCGTGCCGAGCACGCCGCCGAAGTAGTAGCAGGAGAGGAAGAGGCCGTTGACCATGCCCCGGTCGTGCCGCTCGGTGAGCCGGTTGACGATGCCGGGAATGTTGACGTGCACCAGAAACTCCCCGAAGGTCATGAAGAAGATGCCGTAGAAGAGGACCCAGAGGTTCGGGGCGGCCATGGAGGCTGCGGAGAGCATGTAGAGCAGGGAGCCGGCAAGGATAAGGCGCGTCGTGGTGCCGAAGAGGCGCCTGAGGACGCCGAGGCAGGAGCTGGCGAAGAAGCCGACCATGTAGCCGAGGTACATGAGGCCTATGAGGCTCTCCGAGTCGCCCTGGCCGAGCTCCAGCATGCGGAAGGGGATGAGGTTGCCCACGGCCGCGAAGACGAAGAAGCCGCAGCTCTCGACAAAGAGGAGGCTGGGCACGCAGGGCGTGCGGAAGATGGCGGCCACGTCCCGGATGCTCGGAACGCGGTGCGCATGGCCTTCGCCGGACGACTTGGGCGCGTCCAGCAGCATGAGGACGGCGGCGATGAAGAGCAGGCCTATGCCGGCGAGCGTCGGGCGCCAGCCGAAGAGCTCGGCGCACCAGCCGCCGCCGAGGCGTCCGAGCATGGAACCCACGAGGTTGCTCGTGACGTAGCCGGCGAGCGCCCGCCCCAGGGCCATGTGCCGGAAGAGCTGGGCTATGCTCGACATGACGGCCGTGAGCGCGAAGGGCACGAAGACGGCCTGCAGGGAGCGCAGCGCCATGAGCTCGGCAAAGCCCGGCACGAACCACAGGGCCGCGCTCGACAGGGCGAGCGCCCCGCAGGCGCCGAGCAGCACGGCGCGCTGGCCTATGCGCGAGAGGAGCATGCCTGCAAAGAGGGGCGCCACGGCGAGGCAGAGCATGAAGACTCCCACCGTCATGGCCGTCTGGCTCTTGTCCGTTCCGAACTCGGCGCTGATGCTGTTGAACATGGGCTGGGGCGCGTACATCAGGCAGTAGACGCAGACGGAGACGAGCAGCAGGCCGGCGTAGGTCCGGTAGACGCTCTGCATGTGCGGATGGGAATGCGGTGGCATGGGCTTCAAC
>JAEEPQ010000137.1 GCA_016284885.1 Desulfovibrio sp. | reverse complement strand
ACCTTTATTTTTTCACAGAAATCAAACTTGCTCAGCCATTCATGATCCTAACATAGGCGACGTATATTCTGTCTGAAGGAATGTAGGATATTTTTTCTCTTTTTTGCGGTTCTCTCCGCACCGGCAGACGGACCACTCGACACGCAGACCCTCGCCCCTGCCCAGCTCCAGTTTTCGGCGGAATCTGTCCCTCCCGCTGGACCGACCGCGCCCCCGACACCCCCGGACTCGCAGAGCCTTCCCAGCTTCAATCGTCACAAGAACGGCCTCGAATTTTGTCGTGCCGGGCGAGCCACCAGTCCCGCACCTCTGGCTCCGCACCCAAGCCCTAGGACAGTTTTCGGCGGTATCTTGCCCCTCCCGTTGGACCGGCGGCGCCAGTTCTTTCGACACTTCCGGCAGCCCGCGATATGCCGGCCAAGCTCTGCAGCCTGCTTCGCCCGCACCCCCACGGTCTGGCAGGGCGTTTCCCAGCGTCAGGCGCGACAGCAGTCCCCGCCGCGCTGTCTATCCGGACGCTCCGGCATCTGGCCTTCCCCCAAAGCGCACAGATCTCTCCCGCACTGTCTGCGCACATCCTGTCCACTTCACGGACGGAAAACATGAAGCAGCACTTGAAGTCCATGGCACATGACCGACCGAAGACCTGCAGCAGGGCATAGCGCGCTTGCACTTCCTCCAAGGACAGCTGGCGTCAGCCTGCTTCTGGTCCTGCCAGCCCCCAGCTGAAGACTGCGTCCGTGCAATGTCCGCCTTGCCGGCTCCCATCGCGCCAGAAGGCATGGCAGAACGCCGCTTCCAGCAGTCCAGCAGCCTTCCCGCAGCAGGTCAAGAGACAGCCAATGCCTGCGCGCCTTGGCCTGCGCTGCCAGCATGCAAGCAAGAAAGCGCCTCTTCAAGAGCCTGAAGCGCAGCATGTCCGCACGCCCCGCACGCACCTGTTCCCAGATCAGGCGAGTGCGCTCTCCAGTCTGGGTTCGCGGCTATGTTTCAGGGTCTGTCCGTTTTCGCGGGGGGTGGCCCGCCGGCCCGGCGAGTAGCGAGCCCGCCAGGCAGTCCGCTTTCGTGGGGGTACGACTCCGGATGAAGCCATGAAGCGGGCCTGCGGACCTTCCCCTCCTATCTCCTCCCGCTGGAGGAGAGGCTCCAGCATCCAGCATCCTTCAAGGCCATCGCCAGGACGGCCTTGAACAGACTCAGGACGGGAAGCCCTGCCGGGCCCGCGCCCGGGGACAGGACCCTTCAGACAGGACGCTCCAGGCAGGGCCACGGGGCCAGGCCGGCGGAAATGGCAAAGGAATTGCCTCCTATTCATTGACATTTCGCTTGGTTCGGCGATTATACGAGTTGCGATTTCTGCCTGCACACCTCTGCGCGCACGCGCATCCCGAAGCAGGAGCCCATGCCTGCAGGCCTCCGCTTGCGGAGTCGACCCTCGCCCTTGAACATCGTTTTCGCACGCTGTCCCCAGCAAGGAGGCAAACCATGTTCGAAGCGCTCACGAAGTATCTTCCCAAGCTTCAGGCCACGGATTTCAGCGCCGGGAACGGCGGTCCCACCGCCGACGAGTTCAGGAAGGCCATCGACTCCTTTGTTGGCAGGCACTGGGAGCTGGGGCTCTCCGATGCCATCGGCATACTGCGCAGGGCCGGACTCTGGAACGACACCTCGTCGCTGGACGCCAGGCTCCCCTCCCTGGACGGCCGGACGGTCGCGGCCCTTGTTGCCTATGCCGCGCGCAAGGACCGCCTCTGCGCGGGAGCCTTTCTCGAGTGCCTCTCCAGCGGACAGATGGCTCAGTGGCTTGCCCGCCTGCGTGCCATCGACGAGGCGGGCGAGGATGCCGTAGCCGCAGAAACGAACGAGGCTTTCTCCAGGCGTGCGTCCATGGCTCAGGCCATACTGCTCGGCCTTGCCTGCGGCGACGCCCTGGGCGTGCCGGTCGAGTTCCTGCAGCGGGGAACCTTCAAGGTGGACAAGATGGAGGGCTGGGGCACCCACGTCCAGGCGCCCGGCACCTGGTCCGACGACACCTCGCTTGCCCTGGCCTTCGCCATGAGCCTCGTGCCCGGCGGCTTCAACGCGCTCAGCGCAGGACGCAACTTCCAGGCCTGGTACTACGACAGGGCCTTCACCCCCCACGGCGAGGTCTTCGACGTCGGCAGCGCCACGTCCAAGGCCATCTACCGCATGCAGACGGTCGTCTCCCCTGAGCTCGCCGGCGGCATGGACGAGCGCGACAACGGCAACGGCAGCCTGATGCGCATCGCGCCCCTCGCCCTCTCCCTGCTGGACGTGCCGGAGCCGGCAGCCCGCTACGAGTGGGTCCGGAAGGCCTCCTCCATGACCCACGCCCATCCCCTGTCCTGCGCCTGCTGCTTCGTCTACATCGAGTATCTTCTGCTGCTTGCCGGCGGGCTTGCCCGGGAAGAGGCCTACAGGAAGCTCTGCGCGGACTTCGCCAAGGACTGCTCCTTCATCGGTGACGACATCCTTGCACGGCTTTCCCGGGTGCTGGACGCAGGCCTTGCCAGCCTGCCCGAGAGCGAGATCCACAGCGACGGCTTCGTCCTGCACACCCTGGAGGCCTCCCTGTGGTGTCTGCTTACCACGGCAAGCTTCCCTGAAGCCGTGCTCAAGGCGGTCAACCTCGGCGACGACTCGGACACCACCGGCGCCGTCACGGGCGCAATGGCAGGGCTTGCCTACGGTGTGGAGGGCATTCCCGCCGAATGGATCGCGGACCTCGTCAAGCTGCGGGAAATCAAGTTCATCGCCCTCGGGGCCGCCAAGGCCTGCCTCAGCAAGAGCGGCTAGCGGCAAGGCCAGAGCACCGCAGAGGCTCCCGCGTCTGGTCGCTGCCAGAGGCCCTCGGCAGAGCCACCCCTCCCGCCCTTGCACAGCAATCCCCCCCTCTGGCCTCCAGCCGCAGGGACAACGCAGGGACGCCACAGGGACAGGAAGGCGCAGGCGAACGCCACCCGAAGGGCTACGGGCACGCGAAGACCCTTGACGCATGCGCCATGCCGCAAGGCCAAGCCACGCAGGGAAGATGGTGCGCCTCAGGCACCCAGCGCAGCCTTAGGCACGTTTTTTCAGCTGCACTTGCAATATTCCTCGCATCGGAAGAGCGCTGCGCTAGACTTGCTTCACGTCCAGGCCTCTTCCGTTGCCTTACGCTTGGCTTCGCCTGTCTTCCGGCGTGCCTGCGGCATGCCAGCGATTTTTCAGCGGAGCGCCGGCAGGAGCGGACTGGTCGCCCCAGGCATCACGTGCACGCCAGAAGGAGGTGAAGCATGTTCGAAACACTGACAGCGCTGCTGCCGATGCTCGAAAAGACGAAGCCGGACCAGTGGATCGTGGCCGGCAGCGACAACGGCACCGACGGCGACGGGCAGCCCGACCTCATGCCCTGCTATGTCTACGGTCCCGAGGCCAGGCAGCTGATGGAGGCCATCGGCCGCTTTGCCCACGAGCACGGAGAGCTCAAGCTCTACGACTACCCCCGCATCCTCCAGGAGGCCGGCCTCTGGGAGAGCCCGGACAAGGCCGACGTCTCGACGCTCGACGGCAGGAGCGTCGCAGCCCTGCTCTTCAGGGCCGTGCGCGCCGAGCGCTTCTGCGACGGCGCCTTCCTCTCCTGCCTTGAGAGAGGACTCGTGATCAGGTGGCTGCAGCGCCTGCGCGACATAGACAGCGCAGGGGACGAAGCCGAGGCCAGAACCGGCATCGAAGCCAGCACCGAAGATCAAGCCCGCTTGGGCGCGACGCTGGCCTCCCGGACCGCCATGGCGCAGGCCGTCCTGCTCGGCCTTGCCTGCGGGGACGCTCTGGGCGTGCCTGTGGAGTTCAAGCCCAGGGGCAGCTTCAAGCTCGCCGGCATGCAGGGCTGGGGAACCCACCACCAGCCGCCCGGCACCTGGTCAGACGACACCTCGCTTGCCCTGGCGCTGGCGGCCAGCCTTGTCCCCGGCGGCTTCGACGTCAGGCAGGCTGGCAGGAACTTCCAGGACTGGCTCTTCAAGGGGCGCTTCACGCCCTTCGGCACGGTTTTCGATGCCGGCGCCACCACGGCGAACGCCATAGCCCGCATGCGCAAGGTGCCCTCGCCCGACCTTGCCGGAGGCACAGGCGAATACGAGAACGGCAACGGCAGCCTCATGCGCATCGCTCCCCTCGCCCTGCCCCTGCTCGACGTGCCGGAGGCTGCAGCCCGCTACGAGCAGGTCCGCAAGGCCTCCTCCCTGACCCACGCTCATCCCTTGTCCTGCGCCTGCTGCTTCGTCTTCGTCGAGTACCTTCTGCTGCTGGCCCGGGGGCTTGCCAAGGAGGACGCCTACAGGAAGCTCTGTGTGGACTTCGCCAGAGACGGCTCCCTGATAGCCGAGGCGGAAGCGAGGAAGCTCGCCACCGTACTCAAGGGGCGCATTCCCCTCCTGCCCCGGCCCGCCGTCCAGAGCGGAGGCTACGTCCTGCACACCCTGGAGGCCTCCCTGTGGTGCCTGCTGACCACGGAAAGCTACGCCGACGCTGTGCTCAAGGCCGTCAACCTCGGCGGCGACACAGACACCACGGGCGCCGTCGCGGGCGCGCTGGCAGGCATGTGCTACGGCGTGGAGGGCATACCTTCGGCGTGGCTTGGCCAGCTCGTCAAGGCGAAGGAGATAGCCCGCCTCGCCCGCAAGGCGACGCAGGCTTGCCTCAAGGACAGCAAGCAGCAGTCCGCTTTCTTGTCTTGATGCAGTAAAACTTGTCTCAGCCGGCATCAAAAGCGGAGAAGAGGGTGTTCTCCTGCTCTTCTCCGCCCCGTTGATGCCGTGCTTGTTCCGACTGCCTTCAGGAGAGCCGCTGCAACGGATTGAGGACGCGCTCGCCCTTCTTGTAGTCGAAGGCGAAGCCGACGTTGTAGTGCACGTAGAGCTCGGGATATCCGGCAACGGGCTGCCAGAAGCCGATAATCTCGCGCCCGCCCATCGAGGCGCAGACATGCTGGGCCCTGCCCTCCTTCAGGCATCTGGCTGCGAGACAGCCCTTGTGGCTTTCGGGAGAGCCGAGCTTGCTGCAGACCATGCCAGGCTGCATGCCAATCGCCGCAGAGGCTTTGTTCACCGCAAGAATCTGCTTGCTTTTGTGGTGCAGCTGTGCAGGTTCAGGAAACTCATCCCACATCAAATGAAAGGCATCAATGACAGACTGGGGGACATCGATCGGTTCGTTCATGCCATGCTCCTTGTATGCTGTCGCATGCTTTGCTGCCACATGCTTTGCTGCCACATGCTTTGCTGCCTGCGCTGCAGATGCAGCACTGGCATTTCCACCATGCTTCACTCTTACTCAAATCCTGCAAGAGAGGTCAAGATTCCATTTTTTACATTCAATTCTATCCCATGCCCTTGACAACCGCCCTGCCGGCAAGGTGCTGAAGACTGCCAGAAACTGGACCTCGCAGCGCCCCACTGCATCTGCCTCCCAGCTCTCCCTGCCCCGCCACGGGAAGCTCATGGCCTGACAGCAACCAGAACGCCGTGCCGGAGAACCTCCTCGACGAGCTTGCCGGACGTCGGCAAGCCCCTGCCAAGGACAGGCGGGGACGGTGGAAGCTTCCCGCAGGCTGGACCTGCGGGTGAACATGCGACCGGACGTGCTGCTCGAGGGGGCGCCTGACGCGCCCCTCATGCGGGCCATAGTCCGCAGGCCCATGGTTCTGCGCCCCTCCCTCCCCGCGAAGCGGCCAGAGCACATCGAGGCCTGTCTTTCCCACAGGCTGGGGCGCTGGTTCCTGGCCGGCATGCCGACCTGAGGCCTCGAGAGGAGACAGGCGAAAGGAAGCAGCAGGCGGAGCTTCCCGCTTCCCCTGACTGCCCGGAAAAGAGCGCGGCTCGCGCCAGGCAGAGGCCGGACGCGCAGGCGTTGCCTGCCAGTGCCCTTGCTGATAGCCTTGGCGCGTTGCTTCCGCCGCCCGCCCACCCGACAAGGAGACCTGCCTGATGACGTCCCTGCAGCGCCTTCTCGCCCCTGTCCTCGTCCCTGCCCTCGCCATGGCCATGGGCATGGCCTTGGCGCGCCCGGCGCTGGCCGCCAGTCAGCCGCTGGCGCAGGAGGCCTTCGAGGAGGCGGTGAAGCAGGGCAGTCGCGCGGCCCTTGAACGCCTGCTCTCGGCCGGGGGCGACGTCGATGCGCCCATGCTGTCCAAAACGGGCGCGCAGGCAGGCTATCCCCTCCTGCGGGCCTGCGAACTCGGCAGCCTGCCTGCGGTGCAGGCCCTCATCCAGCACGGCGCGGACGTCAACAAGGTCTCCGGCGACGCCATGCGCACGCGCCCCGTGCTCCTTGCCCTTGCCCACGGCAACGCCGAGATGTTCCGCGCCCTCGTCAAGGCCGGCGCCCACCTCACCTGGGGCGACGAGCGGGGCAGGCACGACGGCTGCCTGGTCAGGCTCCTGCTCTCGGGCAACGTGAGCCTCTTCAACTTTGCCCTCAACCACGGCGCCTCGCCGGACGCCCTCTTCTGCACCAAGGACGGCTGCACCTCGCCCCTGAACGAGGCCGTGCGCCACGGCGACATGCCTGCGACGAAGAATCTCATCCTCCACGACGCCAACCCCAACTTCGAG
>JAEEPQ010000136.1 GCA_016284885.1 Desulfovibrio sp. | reverse complement strand
GTGGAGCGTGGGCTTGAAGAGCGGCGGGGGAATGAAGCCGGCAATGTCGGCCGCCTTGGCATCCTCTTCGATGTCGCTCCAGTCGTAGGCGGAAACGAGGAGTTCGGGCACCTTGCCGCCGGTTGCCTCGCGTATCTTCACGGCCGTCTGGACGCCGTTCATGTCCGGCATCCTGTAGTCGATGATCGCTGCGAAGAAATCCTCGCCGGCCGCATGGGCTTTGGCGGCCAGATCGACGGCGGCTTCGCCGCTGGTGCAGGTCTGGGGCCTCGCGCCCATCTCCGCAAGGGAGGCTTCCACCGAGCGGCACAGGTCCCTGCTGTCGTCGACCACGAGCACTGTCCATGGCGGGAGCTTGAGGTCGTCGCTGGAGCCGTGGACGCGCTCCAGATCAAGGCGGAGGTGGAAGCTCGTGCCATTGCCGGGCGCGCTCTGCACCTCGATGGTGCCCTCCATGGCGTCCACGATGTGCTTGGCGATGGCGAGCCCGAGGCCCGTGCCCTGTATGCGCTGCACTCGGCGGCTGTCCTCGCGCTCGAAGGCCATAAAGAGCTTCTTCTGGAACTCCTCGGTCATGCCCATGCCGGTGTCGCGCACCACGAAGTGCGTGTCCGTCCAGTCGGGGCCCTTGCCGGAGGGTTCCTGCCAGAGTTCGAGCTCGATGGACCCGCCCGCCGGCGTGTACTTCATGGCGTTGCTGAGGAAATTCAGGAGCACCTGGCTGAGGTGCACGCCGTCGCAGACGACCTGCTCCGAAAGCATGCTGAAGACGAAGACGTCGAAGTTCTGCCCGTTGCCCGCGATCTGCGGGCGCACGATGTCGCACAGGGTCTCCAGGGTCTCGCGCAGGGATAGGGTCTCCGGCTTCAGCGACAGCTTCCCGCTCTCTATCTTCGACATGTCGAGGATGTCGTTGATGAGGCCGAGCAGCTGTCTGCTGGACGCCGTGATCTTCTTGAGGCAGTCGTCGACGCGGGCGCTATCGTCCATGTGCGCGCGGGCTATGGACGTGAGGCCGACGATGGCGTTCATGGGCGTACGTATGTCGTGGCTCATGCTGGAGAGGAATTCGCTCTTGGCCCGGCTGGCCTGCTCGGCGCGATCCTTCGCGGCCTCCGCCTCCTTCTGGGCGGCCAGAGCCTTGGCGTTCGCGGCCTCCTCCTTGGCCACTGCGGCCTGCGAATCCTGCAGGGCATGCTCCGTGGCGAGCTTGGCTCCCTCGAGATCCGCTATCTGGCGCATGGTCATGAACATGTATATGAGGAAGACGGCAAAGACGCCGGCGCCCATGCAGACGACCGCAACGATGGTGGCGCGAAAGCGCGACAAGCTCATGTCCTCGATGACATCGTCGAATACGTCGTAGGGAACGACGGAGACAAGATACCAGTTGCTTTCCTTGAGGGGCACGGCGCGCATGCAGTGGCTCTCGCCGATGCCGAGTTCAGGATCGATGTGGCGGCTGTTCAGGGTGAAGACCTCGTTGGAGGAGACGGCCTGGCGGAACATGGCAACGAGGTTTTCGGGAGAGGAGCCGTCCGGCGCCTCGTGCTTGCGCAGGTGCTCGAAGTAGTTTCTGTCTCCGGGGACGCCGGCGTCGATGACGTAGCTCGAGTCGCGCCTGATGAGGCGGTACTTGACGCGCCCGCCTTCCCTGTTGATGTAGAGCATGTCCTTGAAGAGGGCGATGGACTTGCACCAGAGCATGCCGACGCTCGTGCGGCCGCTGGCCATAGGCAGGCGCACGGGCGAGGCGTAGACGCTCACATGCATGGACTCCGTCCAGGCGTCGGTGACGATGCGGCGGCCGGCATGCAGGTTCTCATAGAGGAAAGCTTCGTCGCCGAGTCTCTTGACGGGTTCGCCGAAGACGGTCTCCAGTTCGCCCGATGCGGAAACGAGAGTGCAGTTCTCCACGGCCTGAAACTCTGCGAAGCGACGCAGAACATCAACCGCCTTTTCGTGTTCGCTGAAGGCGCCGTGCCTAGCGAGTTCGCGCAAGAGTTCATCGATCTGCCGGAAGCGGAGATGGACGATGGTGTTGAAGCGATCGGACTCGAGTTCGGAGATGTCATCCAGGTGGACGTGCGCTATCTCGCTGACGTCCTTTTCGGTCTGGGCGCCCATGTAGCGGGAGAGCAGGGCGAAAACTGCGGCGGCGAGCAGAAGGATGAAGACCAGCCCGCTGATAATCGTCTTGAGTTCTTTCTTCATGGCAAAAGGGAGGAGTTCATGAAATCGTGGGCAAGAGGCGCTCCTGCGGAGCATGCATAGACATTGGTAGCCGAAGGGCTCTGCTCCTGCAAGTCATTGTCTGCCATTCAGGCGCATGAGCGTCTTCTCCGCCCCCTTCCCAACATCCGCTCTGCCGGGGGAGTGCCCTTCGGCAGGGTGTGGGCCAACCCTTTTGCGGGAGGAGGGATCGGGCAGGTGTGCAGGGGCAAATCCAGACGGACTGGGCTTCACTTCTTTAGCGCGCCTGTGCCCATCGAGGCCGTGAAAGAGAGCAACCGGGCAATGAATCTGGTCCCAGACCGGCTGAAGGACGCCGTGCAGGTCGCGATTCCGGAGACGCCAAGGCAGGAAATCCCCTCCGCAGGAGGCGTATCGGCCAGGGGCAAGGGCACCGAAGACAGGAGCGCCCAGATGCGGCATGCCGTGCTGCTCGTCCTCTCAGGGCTTCTGCCATGCCGTCGTGCTGGCCTGTTCCCAGCACGTTTGCAGCCTGGGACAACTCTTCGAGTCCCGCATCCTTTCTGCCAAAGTCGTCAGGATCCTTCCGCGACGTCCTGATAAGGAGGAGGTCCAGCCGCCAGTTCCCAACCGGAGCGGGCAGTGCTCGCTTTCACCGTCTGGCGGAGCGTATCCTGTTCTTTCCCCATCGAAGAAGGTCAGCCCTGGTCCGTAAAAAAGGCTACACCAAGGAGGCTACGCCATGACGAAGGAGCTGGCCGCCTTTGTTGGCATCGTCCTTTTCCTTGCAGGCACGGGCCTGCTCTGGTGGAACTAAGGCCTCACGGGAGCGTCGGAGGTGCCATCAGCGAGGCCGAGTGGCTGTCGTGGATCTGCCCTCCGCTGCCAGCGCCGATCCTTCCTTCGAAGGCAAGCTGGTCCTCGCCTTCGGCCGGGCCGAAACCAAGGCCGGCGTCAAGGATCCCGTCTTTCCCAGCGTGGCGGTCAAGGGGCTCGCCCTGCGTTGCAGCGTCGAATTCTACCAGACGGTGGAGCACGATGAGAGCGATGGGGTCAAGAAGGACGCGAAACGTCCGGTACAAGCCGCCTCTACGCCAGCGAGTGGATGTCCAGTCCCGCGACTGGGAGCTTCGCCAACCGCCCCAGCAACAACATGGTTCTCATGAAGGTCGATGACGGCATGCCCGCTTTGCGTATCCAGCCCTTGAAGCACAGCGGCTGGCGGAACCCGAAGTTCCTGTCACCGCTTCTCTTCTTGACGGCGGCGCCCAAACGAAGTTCTGCATGACTCTTCCCCGCGGGCATGAGTCCGCCTTTGCCTTTGTCCATGCATCGCTGGCGCGATTCAGGCAATGCAGGGGAGTCTCCCCGCGTCCGGCGGAAAAGGGCAGAGTCCGGCAGGGGGAAGGGAGAAGGAAAGGAAGCCTTGAAGGCTAAGCCACGTCAGGCGTCTTGGCATGCATTTGCCCAACCTGACTGCGGGGCCTGAAAACGGATAGTGTCTACGGATCGGGATACAATGCAGACTGCCTCGCATCCGCCGTCTTCGTCACCGTCATCGTGGTGCCGGACAGGATCGAGGTCAGGTCGGCGACCTTCAAGTCCTTGAAGACGATAGCCAAGGTGCCGGTCATCTGCGTGATCCGGTCCTGCCCCCATGCCTCCTTTCCGGAGACGGCGCAGTCCCGGTCGTTCCCAGTCCGGAAGATGTCGTTCCCAGCATCGCCGAAGAAGACGCCGCTGCTGGCCGCGACGTGGACGTCCCCGCCCTTCGCGGCGCCCTTCAGCATCTTGCTGGCCTTCATGCAGACCACGAGGCTGACCTGGTCTTTCGTGACCGTCATGTTGCAGGTCACGCCGTCCTTCGTGAAGCCGGCGCCCTTGAGTCTCTGCGTGCCGAGCACCGTGGTGCCGTTGGGGATCGCCTACGCCGTGCCGATGGCCTGGAGAAGGTTTTTCGACAGCTCGCAGACGTCACGCTCTTTGCTCCGATCCACGGCGATGCTGAAGCAGCCAGTCTTCTGCGCGTTCTTCGCCTCAATGGAGAACATAAGCGTGATCCCCTTCGCCTTGAACTTCAAGGAGATCAAGTTGAGGCTCCTTGGCTGGACGGGCATGCCGACTAGCTGCCGGGCCTATACGGATCCGGACGGTGGACCGGCGCAGGCACAGGCTGCACAGCGCGCGCCCTGGGGGCGGGCCTGGCCGCAGGCGCGTGACCAGATCTGGGCGGGACGGTCTCCCAGTGCTCGAAGAACGGCGCTTCGTGCCCGGGCTCGACCTTGGGGTACGGCTTGGGGTCAGGTCCGGGCTCGATGCCCTGATGCGCTTCGCTGGGTGCGGGGGGTGCAGCCTGAACGGCCTGCTGGAAGCCGAAGGCAAGCGTGAGCGCCACGCCGGCCAAGGCTGCAGTGAAAGTGATGCGGAACATGTGCGTGTCCTCCTTGGTTTCGCTTCGGGACGGCGATGCTAGGGCATCGGTTGCACCACGGCAATAACTCTTGTTGGCTTTTCTGTCGACACAGTGGTTTGAGCTCCATTTTCAGGTCGCACCACTGTTAGACCCGCTATCGCGGTCCGGCCGACTGGTGGGATGATGCACCGGCCCCCCTAAAAAAGCAAAGAAAAAAGGCTCTGTCCCGAAACGTGGGGGGACGAGCACCCCAACAGAGCGCCCTGAGAGGCCCAGAGAGCCGGCAATCTTCGCCGAGGCGGATAGTTCCTGCCGACAAGGACATCCATGTCGAGGCTTGAGGATGCCGTGGCGGTCCGGGACGTCCTGATCATGTCCTGCGGTTCAGCCATGAGCCGAGCCGAAATACATGCTTCCCCCACGAAAGAGGACTGCCTGGCGAGCTCGTTGCTCACCGGGCCAGCGGGGCACCTCCCCACGAAAGAGGACAGCCCCTTTATTTGACGCAAAATTACGCATTTTGCGACATTTTGCGGGCGGTTGCGCTTCATCCTCTCCTGCCGGCGTGGACGGCCTGCATTTCGTCGCGTCGCTAGGCAGGGAAGGAGGGGCAGGGAAGGGAAGGGCACCCTCGAGGAACAAGAGCTCTTCGACCGGCCAACAGGGAGACAGAGAAGCCCTGCCTGCAGAAAGCCGGCGCCAAACGCAAAGGAGACGGCCCGAAGCGCCGCCATGGATGCAGGCGCCAGCGTCCTCGTCCGACAGGACTTCATCCCGCACCCTGGGGCTTGGAAGTTCGGCATCATATTCATCATAAGTATATGGATGTGCCTCGGGGGGGGGGTGACGGCATCTCGGCCCCTTCGCGCCACCGGGTTCCCGAAGCTGGGGCTCCCTGAAGATCCAGCGTGGCGAGTCTTGTGGCTGCATGCAAAATGCAATATTCTGCGTCCAATCCTATTTGGAATGCAGGGATTTATGCTTTGCGGGAGCCATTCATGCAGGAGGACGGGAAAATCAACGAAAGACTGCAGGCGTTTGGCCGGAACCTCCGGACTGCTCGCCTCCGCAGGGGACTCGCGCAGGGCTCCGTGGCCGCTATGGCCGGCGTCTCCCTGCGCACCCTGCAGAAGCTTGAATCGGGCGATCATGGGATCGCTCTGAAACGGTGATCACCGTGTTGTTCGCCATGGAATTCGGCACGCCGTTCGACTCCCTGTGCGCCCCGGATGTGGACGAGAGGGGGTGGCTACAGGACGTGGCCAGGGTGCCGAAGCGGGGACGCCGTTTCCACTGGGACGAGGAGGCGCCGAGGGTGCCGGTTCCAGTACAGGCGGTCCGCCTGAACCGTCCAGATAGCGTGCCCTCCATACGGACAGCGCCTCTGGCCTCTCCTATGGGCATCTGTCCATCAGAGGTGCCCTTCAGGCTTTCCGGACAGGTCTGTCGCTGGGGCGACACGTTCCGGACGTGAAGGAGAATGCCGATGCTAATGAGCTTCTGGTCATGGAAAGAACGCGAAGCCCTTGCCTTTGCCGCCGGAAAGGGATGTGGCCTCCGCGGAGTTTTGCCCATGCCCCTAGCCTGGCTTGCGATCTTGCTTGTCTTCTGCCTGGCCTCGCCGGCCAAGGCCACCGTCGTCGTCGACGCCATGAGCGTCATGGTGCAGATGACGAAGGAGGATCTCATCGTCGTCACGGAACGCTTCGAGGCCACCGTTTCCGGGAACAGGTCCAACCACGGCATGTACCGGACCATACCGCTCAAGCCCCGCTTCGAGGGCCTGGAGCGCCAGAAGGTCGGCTTCAGGGTCATGGGCGTCTTCATCGACGGCAAGCCCTATCCCACGGACGACGTGAAGCAGATCGACGGCGGCGTCTGCGTCTACATGCGCGACCAGAAGCGCTGGCTCGCCAAGGGGAAGCACGTCTTCTGGCTCAGGTACGAGACAACCCAGCAGGTGGCCTTCTTCGAGGACCACGACGAGCTCACATGGAACGCCGTCGGCTCCGAGTGGAAGGACGGCG
>JAEEPQ010000011.1 GCA_016284885.1 Desulfovibrio sp. | reverse complement strand
ATCCCAAGCAGGCAGAGCACTATTTGCGCCTTGCCTCCTACTCTCTTCCCAAGGCCCTGGTCAAGCTCGGCACCCTGCTTGCGGACGATGCAGACGAAGTCCGCAAAGCCGAGGGCCTTGCCATGCTTGGCAAGGCGGTCTCGCTCGGCCTGTCCGAAGCCTGCTTCGAGCTTGGCGTCCGCGCCCTGGCCAGCAACGAGAGAAAGGAGGCCGCAGACTTCTTCCAGCAGGCCGGCAACAGCCACGGTCCGAGCCTGCGCAAGCTCGCCGAGATGGCGCTCGACGAGGCGCACGGCCAGAACGACGGCAAAGCCTGGGAACTCATGGCGCAGGCTGCCGGTCTCGGCGACGCCGAGGCCATGCTGGCCCTGGCGCACCGCAAGCTCGCCATGGCGAAACAGGCCGGGGACGGCGAAGGCGCTCCTGCCCTGCGCAGAGAGGCCTACCGGCTTATGCAGGCAGCCTGCCGGAAGAACCATTCCCAAGCCATGTACGAGCTCGCCCTGCTCGCCGAGGCAGGCGCCTCCGAGTGCGGCTGCCCCAAGACGCTTCACGCCAAGGCGGCCCGGCTCGGGCATCTGGGTTCCATGGAGTGCCAGGCAGATGCCTTGCTTAAAGAGGCAAGGACGGCCAGCAAGGACTTGCCGGGCCCGGCGACCAAGGGCCATGGCCTGACGCGCGGAAGCAAGGCAGCCAAGATCCTGCGCCAGGCAGCCGGCCTCGGCAGCGCGGCTTGCGCCTGCAAGTACGGTGCCCTGCTTGAGGAGGGGTACTTCGTGCCGCAGAACCTGCCCCTAGCGCTTTCCTGGTACGGCAAGGCGGCCGCCAAGGGCGACAGCGAGGGACACTGCCGGCTGGGGATGCTCCTCCTGAAGATGGGCGGGCCCCGCGAAGCCGAAGGCTGGTCCGAGCTTGCCAAGGCCGCAGGGCTCAGACATCCCGACGCCAGAACCGCCCTGGCCAGGCGCAGCCTGGCCTGCGGAGACCGGAACCTGGCCGGGGACTGGCTGGAAGCGCATCTGCAGCGCCTGGCGGACCAGAAAAGCCCCGAGGGCATGTTCCTGCTCTCGGAGGCCCTTGACCGGAAGTGGTTCCAGAGCCGCCGCCTCGGCGAGGGCCACAGCATGCTCGTCAAAGCAGCCGAGATGGGGAACGTGGACGCCCTGCTCAGACTCGGCGACATGCACGCCTTCGGCAGAGGCATCGACCAGAACCGCGAAAAGGCCAGGGTGCACTATGCCAAGGCCTTCATGCTGGGTTCGCGCGAGGCGGGCGAGCGCCTGAAAAGCCTGCCTGTGCCGAACGGCAACGAGCCCTGGATGGCCAAGAGGCCGAACAGGAAGCGGAACGCGACGAGGTAGCGCGACGCTGGCGTCACCAGATCAGCGCCCTTCGGCAGACGCGGGGGGCGCTGCGCCAGACCGCCGGCGCGCCCTGCGCCGGCCCAGCCCGCGATCGCCTGCGGGAGGGGCTGGCACAGTCCCGCCAGGGATACGCTGAACAATTCATCATCGGCTCGACTGCTCCTTGACATTGCAAGGAGCTAGCCGAGCCATCTCGCTGAAAAACGCCTTTTGCCAGTGCGTGCCTAGAGCACTTTTCTGCGCTTGGACGACGGGGGGATGTCAAGGGCGCCGCGGTACTTGGCCACGGTGCGGCGGGCAATGGCCACGCCGAGCCTGTCCTTGAGGCGGGCGCCTATCTCCTCGTCGCTCAGGGGCTCCCTGGGGTCCTCGTCGGCAACGATCTTCCTGAGGAAGGCCTTGACGCTCTCGGAGCCCACCTGGCCGCCGTCCGTCATCTCCACAGCCGAGTTGAAGAAGAACTTGAGCTCGAAGAGGCCGTGGGGGGTGGCTGCGTACTTGCTCGTGGTGATGCGGCTCACCGTCGATTCGTGCATGCCTATGTCCTCGGCGACCTCCTTCAGGATCAGTGGCTTGAGTCCGCGCACGCCCTCTTCGAAGAAGCGGCGCTGGTGCTTCACGATGCTCTCGGTGACCTTGTAGAGGGTGCGGCTGCGCTGCTCGAGGCTGCGGATGAGCCACGAAGCGGCCTTCTTCTTCTCGAAGCAGTACTCCCGTTCCTGCTTCGTGCCGTGCATGCCCGCCTCGCAGGTTTCGGAAATGGTGAGCTTCGGCAGGTCGTCGTCGTTGAGCAGAATGACGAAGTCGCCGCCCATCTTGCGCACGTAGACGTCGGGGCTGACGTAGACGGGATCCGAGCCGCCGAAGCTGGCGCCGGGCATGGGGTCCAGGGACTTGATGACCGCCATGTACTCCTTGAGGTCGTCCTCGTCGAGCTTGAACTTCTTCATCAATTGCCTGAAGCGGCCGGACTCGAAGTCGGCAAGGTGACGGGCGACCATCTCGACGAGCACCGGATCCCCCTCCAGGCCCTTCTCCTTGATCTGGACGAGCAGGCACTCCTCGGGGGTGCGGGCCGCGACGCCCACGGGGTCGAAGAGCTGGATGCGGGCGAGCACGCGTTCGACCGTCTCCGCGCTGACATGAGCCATCTCCGCCACCTCCCCGCAGGTGGCCTGAAGATAGCCCGAGGAGGAGAGGTTGCCGATGATGCACTCGCCGGCCGTCACCTCGTCGGGCTCGAGGGAGGAGAGGTGGAGCTGCCAGAGCAGGTGCCCGGCGAGAGTCGGCTTCTCGGCGTAGCGCGTCTCGGCGGGCAGGTCCTCCTCTTCCTGGAGCTCGCGCTGCTGGTAGTCCCTGGGAGAGCTGGCGAAGTCGCCGAGGTAGTCCTCCCAGTCGGCGTTGCGCGACGACTCGCCGTCGTAGACCTGGTCTTCGTCCTTGCCCTTGGAACGATCGTCGGCCCCGTCGGCCTGGCGCTTCTCGTCCTGGGTGGGCTGCTCTGCAGCCTCCTCCAGAAAAGGATTTTCCAAGAGCTCCTGGTGCACCGCCTCCACGAGATCGAGGCGCGACATCTGCAGCAGCTTGATGGCCTGCTGCAGCTGCGGGGTCATGACGAGCTGCTGGCTGAGCTTCAGCTGCTGGCGTAGTTCAAGACTCATGGAGCATCCTCCCCTGCACAGGAATGGACGGGCGGAAGGGCGGCTCGCTTCCGGGCAAGCGCCACGGGGGGGAGCCTTCAGCCGGCTTCGCGCCGCGCCTGGGCTCGACAATAGCCCAGCGCCCCCTACCCCGCAACTCCGCATTCCGGCATGACCAAGACCCTGCCAGCTGCTCCGGATACGGCGTCTGTGCATGCAAGCTGCCGGAAACGCCATGCATTTACGCTCATATTCTTGCCTTTCCCTGCCGGTTCCGAAACGCCGATCTTTTTTCGCATGATTGGACGCCAAAGGCCTGCCCCCGGCATCGCCTTCCCCTGCCAAGAAGCTCCCGCGCGCTCCGCCCGGCCAGGCTGGGCCCGATCCCGGGCAGCCTTCGCCGGGCAGCCTTCGCCGGGCAGCCTTCAGCTGAAGCCGGCATGCCCTGCAGGCGGATCGCCGGCAAGGAAAGCCGTCTGGCAAGGAAGGAACGCTATCCTGCCGCGCTCATGTTCCGGCAAGCCGGCCTCGAGAAGCCAGCCTCGCAACCGTCGCCCCGCATGCCTTCGCCGGGTGCGGCGCCAGCACGCCGGCATGGCCCGGACAGGCAAAGTCCACCTTGAGGCAGAGGCCGCAATCCAGTATATTCCGGCCTGCGTCCGGCACCGAACCGGAGGCGGACGCATCCATACTCAACGAAGGCACCACCCGGAGGCTTCTTGCCATGAAAACCAACGCCAGCTGGGGCGGCCGCTTCAAGGAAGGCCCCGCCGAGGCTGTCAAAGCCTACACCGAATCCGAATCCTTTGACCGCAGCCTCGCACCCCAGGACATCCGCGCCTCCAAGGCCCACGCCCGCATGCTGGGCCGCCAGGGCGTCATCTCGGCTGCCGATGCCGAAACCCTCGTCCAGGGCCTGGAAGCCGTCTGGCAGGAAATCCAGTCGGGCGCCTTCCAGTGGAAGCCCGAACTCGAGGACGTCCACATGAACATCGAGGCCCGCCTCACGGAGCTGGTGGGCGACGTGGGCAAGCGCCTGCACACCGGCCGCAGCCGCAACGACCAGGTGGGACTCTCCTTCCGCCTGCACGTGGCCGACTGCATGGACGAATGGCGCCGGCTCCTGCTCAGGCTCATGGCCCGCATCGGCCAGCGCGCGGAAGAGCACAGGGACGCCATCCTTCCCGGCTGCACCCACATGCAGCCGGCCCAGCCCGTGTCCCTGGCCCATCATCTGCTGGCCTACGCCTGGATGCTGCGCCGGGACGTTCTGCGCATCGAGGACAGCCTCAAGCGCGTGCGCGTCTCCCCGCTGGGGGCCGCGGCCCTTGCCGGCACCACCTACCCGCTCGATCCCGAAAGCGTGGCCGCGGAAGTGGGCTTCGGCGGCATCTACGAAAATTCCATGGACGCGGTCTCGGACAGGGACTTCGTCCTCGAGGCGCTCTTCGATGCCTCGGTCTGCATGGAGCACCTCTCGCGCCTGTGCGAGGAGATCATCATCTGGGCCAATCCCAGCTTCGGCTTCGTTTCCCTCTCCGACGGCTACTCCACCGGCTCCTCCATCATGCCGCAGAAGAAGAATCCCGACGTGGCAGAGCTCATGCGCGGGAAAACCGGCCGCGTCTACGGCGCCCTCATGGGCCTGCTCACGGTCATGAAGGGCATGCCGCTGGCCTACAACCGCGACCTGCAGGAGGACAAGGAGGGCTTCCTCGACGCATCGAGGACGCTTTCAGCCTCCCTTGCCGTCATGGAAGGCATGCTCGCCGAAATCGGCTTCAACACGCAGCGCATGGAGCAGAGCCTTGCCAAGGGCTTCCTCAACGCCACCGAGATGGCCGACTACCTCGTGGGCAAGGGCATTCCCTTCCGCGAGGCGCACCACATCACCGGCCGGGCCGTGGCGCTTGCCGAGTCCAGGGGCCTTCCGCTTGAAGCCCTCTCCCTGGACGAGCTCCAGGGCGTCGACGGGCGCATAGGCGAAGACGTCTACGCCGTGCTCGACTACCGCGCGGCCGTCAGGCGCCGCGAGACGCCGGGCGGAACGGGGCCGGGCTCCGTAGCAAGGCAGCTCCAGACCCTCAGGGACTTCCTCGCCGGCCGCGGGGCGGCCGGCACCGAGGCGGAAGGGATGGCCGGCTAGCATGGCACGCCCCCTCAAAGCCCTTCCAAAGCGCCAGGGCCAGCATGGATCCCGCGGGCAGGAGCCGGGCTTCAAGCTGCCCCTGATCTTCTGCCTGGTCCTTGCGGCCTGCATCGCCCTGACATGGATCTTCCGCCAGTCCGTGAAGCAGGAACCGCCGGCCATCGATGCCGAGCTTGCCGAAATCGCCTCTTCCTGGACCCTCGACCTGACCGACGAGCAGGGCGGGCATCTCAAGGAAGAGATGGCCTCGGCCGCCACGGGCCTCGACTCGCACGCGGCCAAGGACGCCAAGGTGGGCGAGCTTGGCCGCCGGGCCCTCGATGCAGGCCGCATCGACGCGGCCTGCGCCGCCGTGCTCTTCCTGCACGGCCCCGAGATGCGCCTTGCGCTGCTCCGCGACATCGAGCGCAAGGCGGCCGTGGACTGCGCCACCCTGCCCTGGGGCGTCTTCGCCGTGCGGAACATGGCGCAGGACGATCCCGAGACGGCCCGGACCCTTGCCGACGAGCTCAACGTCAAGTGGGAATCCTGCGGAAGGAGCCTTGGCCCCGAGCGCCAGGAAGGCGCTCCCCTGTCCGCGGCCCCCCTGGGCCAGACGGCAGGCGAAGGCGGCCAGACAGACAGCCAGACAGACAGCCGGGACGACGGCCAGCCAGAATCCGTCATTCCTCCGAGCAGGACCATGCCTGCGTCTGCCGGCCAGGACGGGCAGGCCGCTCAGGACGGACAGGCCGGTGACGAGGATCACGACGACGGCAGGGAGCCGGCCAGAGTGCTGCCCAGCCCCGACGGCACCACCGAATTCGGCGCCCACGACGACGACGACAAGCCGGACGACGACGCGGCGCCCGACGAACACGACATCAAGAACTAGCGCGCCAGCGCGCAAAGGGGACCAGCATGGGCAAGGAGATGGGACAGGTACGCAGGGGCCAGGCCGTCGTGCAGCGGCCGGAGTGGCCGGCATGGCTTGAGGGCAGGCGCATCGAGGACGGGCTCTGCGCCGATGCCTACGAGGCGGCGGGGCCCGTGGCCAGAGCGGCCGTCAAGACGGCCATCGCCATGTTCCTCAAGTACAGCGGAAGCTCCGCCGAAGTGGTGCACGAGGAGCGCACCGACCGCCTTGCGGGCTTCTGGCGCTCGCGCACGGTCTTTCCTGCGCCCTGGGCGCTCGTTGCCTTCACGCCGAACTATGCGGCCGCCGCCCGCATGCTCGGCGCCGTCATGCCGGCCGTCTGCGCCGGCGTGTCGCTCATAGGCTGCGCCTGCATAGGCGGGGCGCCCGCAGGCCCCGTGCTGGCGGCGCTGGAGCTTGCCGGCATCGAGGACATCTTCACCCTCACCGAAGCCGAGGCCTCGGCCCTGCTCGAGGAAACCCAGCCTGGACCGGGACGCCTCGTGCTTCTGCACTCCGGGCGCCTCGACACCCTGCGCCAGCAGGCAGGCGCCCTGCACGTGCCGGTCTTCGAAGAGCGCCGCCCCCCCTCCATCACCATCACGCGGCCCGAGCTCTTCGACCTCGAGGTCCTGCGCTTCGCCCAGGGGCGCCAGCCCGTGCAGACGGCGCTGGAAAGCCCGGCCCCCGACGTGCCGGACGTGCTCTACTCGAGCCCCGAGTCCGTCAAGAGCCACTGCCTGGCCGGCGCCCGCGCCCAGTTCTCTCTCGGCATGGCGCCTCTGGCGCTGGCCCCCGGCTGCGAGGCCTTCTGGCTCCACCACGGCCTTGGCCGCAGCTTCTTCCTCAGCCACCGCGTCGGCTTCGGCCTGCGGGAGGACGCCTAGCGGCCTCTCCTGCGCCTTCCCCCGCCCTTCTTCCCGCACCCTGCACAAGGACTTTCCATGGACATCAGCCGGCTCCGCAACCTCGGCGTCATAGCCCACATCGACGCAGGCAAAACCACGCTCACGGAGCGCATCCTCTTCTACACCCGCAAGATCCACCGCATGGGCGAAGTCCACGAAGGCACGGCCACCATGGACTTCATGCCCGAGGAGCAGGAGCGCGGCATCACCATCGCCTCCGCCTGCACCACCTGCCTGTGGCGCGGGCACGCGATCAACGTCATCGACACGCCAGGGCACGTGGACTTCACCATCGAGGTGGAGCGCTGCCTCAGGGTGCTCGACGGCGCCGTCGGCGTCTTCGACGCCGTGGCGGGCGTGGAGCCGCAGTCCGAAACCGTGTGGCGCCAGTCGGAGCAGTTCAAGGTGCCCAAGATTGCCTTCGTCAACAAGATGGACCGCCTGGGCGCAGACTTTGGGGCCACGGTCCAGGCCATGCGCGACCGGCTCGGCGCCAATCCGCTGCCTGTCGTCCTTCCCGCCGGCCAGGGCGACGCCTTCGAGGGCGTCATCGACCTCTTCACCCTGAAGAAGCTCTCCTTCAGCCAGGCCGACGAAGGCCAGACCGTCACGGAAGAGGCGCCCGGCGCCTTCCTCGAGGAGGCCCAGGCAGCCCGCCAGGCGCTGCTGGAAGGCATAGCCGACGTGGACGATGCCTTCATGGAGCGCTACCTCGAGGGCGCTGCCGACGGCCTGGACGAGGCCTCCGTCGCCGAGGCCAAGGCCGCCCTGCGCCGGGCGACGCTCCAGGGCAGGGCCACGCCCGTGCTGGCAGGCTCGGCCCTGCGCAATACGGGCGTCCAGCCGGTGCTCGATGCCGTCGTCGACTATCTGCCCTCCCCGCTGGACATGCCGCCCGCCCGCGGCCTCGACGCCAAGGGCAGGGATGTTGCCTGCCAGCCCGATGCCTCGGCCCCCTTTGCGGGCCTCGTCTTCAAGGTGCTGGTGGAGGACGGCCGCAAGACGGCCTTCCTGCGCCTCTACGCCGGATCCTTCAAGGAAGGCGACCAGCTGCGCAACGTCAGCCAGGGCAAGGAAGACCGCGTCGGCCGCATCTACCGCCTCCACGCCGACCACAAGGAGCAGCTCAAGAGCTGCGAGGCCGGCGACATCGTTGCCGTCGTCGGTCTGCGCAGCGCCCACACGGGCGAAACCTACGCCAAAGGCCTGGACGTCCGCCTCGAGGCCATCGAGTCCTATGCGCCCGTCATCACCCTGGCCCTGGAGCCGCGCAACGCCGACGAGGGCAAGGTGGTGGACGAGGCCCTGGCCCGCTACTGCGAGGAGGATCCCACCCTGGTCGCGCGCATGGACGAGGATTCGGGCATGCGCACCGTGTCCGGCATGGGCGAGCTGCACCTCGACGTGGTGCTCGAGCGCATGAAGCGCGAGTACGGCGTCGCCCCGCGCACCGGCGCTCCGCAGGTCATCCTGCGCGAGACGGTGACGAAGGAGGCCTCGGCCGACTGCGTCTTCGACAGGGAGCTCGGCAAGGTGCCGCACTTCGGCCACGTCGCCCTGTCCGTCGCCCCCAGGCCCCGGCGTTCCGGCAACAGCGTGGAGCTCGGCGACTTCCTGCCCGCGGACAGGAAGCTGGCCGACAAGCTGCTGCCCCGCCAGTACGTGGACGCCGTGCTCGAAGGCTGCCGGGACTGCCTCCAGAGCGGCGACCTCACGGGCTACCCCGTGGTCGACTGCGCCGTCACCGTGACCGGCATCGAAAAGCGCGAGGGCGCCACCACCCTGCCCGGCTGCCACATGGCCGCCGTGCAGGCGCTGAAGGAAGCCCTGTCCAAGGCCGGCCCCGCCCCGCTCGAGCCCATCATGAAGGTGGCCATCAGCTGTCCCGAGGCGGAGCTTGGCAGCGCCATCTCCCTCTTCGGTGCGGTCGGCGGCCGCATCGACGAGATGGAGGACCACGCCGGCCAGAAGACCGTGCACGGCACGGCCCCCATGCGCCAGCTCTTCGGCTTCCCCACGAGGCTCAGGAGCGCCACCCAGGGCCGGGCCGGCATCGTCACCACCTTCGACCGCTTCGACACCCCCTAGCCTGCCGGATGCCCGCATGAACAGGAGCGCGCGCGAGCGCCTCGCCGAGGCCGGCGACAGGCTCAGGCGTCCCCGGGAAGCCCTGGGCGAAGCCCCCAGGGCCAAGAAGAGCCTCGGCCAGCACTTCCTCAACCAGCCGGCCATATGCCAGCGCATCGCCGGCCTCCTCCGCGCCGGGGAAGACGACGCCATTCTGGAGATCGGCCCCGGTCCCGGCGCCCTCACGCGCGAGATCGAGGCTCTGCCCCACCGGCGCCTCGTGCTGATCGAAAAGGACGCCCACTGGGCCAAGGTGCGGCAGGAGGAAGGGGAGGCCCGCACCGAAGTGCTGTGCCAGGACGCCCTCGCCTACCCCTGGGAGGCTCTGGAAGGCCCCTGGAAGCTTGCCGGCAACCTCCCCTACAACGTGGCCTCGCCCCTGCTCTGGGAGATCGCGGCCCGCTGCCGGGCCCTGTCGCGGGCCGTCTTCATGGTGCAGAAGGAAGTGGGCGAGCGCATTGCCGCCAGCCCCTGCACCAGGGACTACGGCGCGCTCTCCGTGTGGATGCAGGCCCACCTTGCCTGCCGCATGGAGTTCACGGTGGGGCCTGGCTGCTTCACGCCCCCGCCCAAGGTGGACTCGGCCGTGCTTTCCTTCGACCCCCTGCCGGAGCACGCCAGGCCTTCCAGGCCGGAGCTTCTGGCCAGCCTCCTCAGGCTCTGCTTCCAGCAGCGCCGCAAGCAGCTGGGCGGCGTCTTCAGGCGCCAGGGCAGGGAGGATCTGCTCCAGCGGCTGGAGGAGCTGGGCATTGCGCCTTCGGCTAGGCCTGAAGAGCTTGCCGTTGGCCAGTTCCTTGCCTTGAGCGGCTGCAGGCCGGACGGTGCCTCCCCCGTCTCGTCCCCGGCCTCGTCCTAGGTCTCGTCCCCAGCCCCGTCCCCGGCATCGTTCAAGGCGCGCACCTCCTTGACGAACTGGCGCCAGGCCGGGAGCAGCTTCTTCCGGTAGACCTCGGGGAAGCGCTTGTGGTGCAGAAGCCCGTTCATCTGCATCATGAAGCCGACGCAGGCATCGCGCTGGCCTGAGGCGGGCAGGGCCTGCATCTGGCGCTGCCAGGAGGCGAGCGCGGCCTGCTCGAGCCAGGCCTGCATGCAGGGAGAAATCCACGGACGGGCCGAGGCGGCGGCCAGCTCCTTCAGGGCGCCGAGGCCCTGCTCTATCTCGGCAAACCAGGCTTCGCACAGGGCGCCGGCAAAGCGTGTCCGCGCGGCTTCGGCCTGCTCCACGGCGCGTGCGCAGGCGGTGCAGGCCTCGTGCAGGATCATCGACGCCGGCTTGTCCTTGTGTCTGGCAGCTGCGCGCGCGGCCTCCATGAGCTCCGAAAGGGCCTTGGAAAAGTGCTCGTTGCGCAGGGCCACTGCCTTGTCGAAGAAGCCCTCGATGCGCTCGTCCTCCCAGTAGCGCTCCCTGAAGGCGGCCTGGAGGGCGTCGTCGCCCTCGGCGTAGCAGTAGAGCAGATCGCAGGCCATGTTGTAGTTGAAGTGGGGCATGCCGGCGAGGAAGAGCAGGCCGTCGGTGTCGAAGTCGCGCTTGACGGCGGCCGCGTCGAAGCAGGAGAGGAAGTCCAGGGATCCCGGCTCCCGGCGGTCCTTCACGGCCTTGAGGATGTAGGAGAGGTACTTCAGCTGGGCGCCGAGGGCGCCCTCGGCCATCATGGCGAAGCCCGCGCAGTCGAAGCCCATGAAGTCCTTCCAGGAGCCCAGGGGCTTCCAGGACTTGTCGCAGGCAAGAACCGGGAGGGGGCTCTGGCAGTCCGGGCAGCGCTCGAGGCCGTTTTCCCAGAAATGGTGGTGGCAGTTGGGGCAAAGCATGGATCCGCCTCCCTGGGGACTTAGGCCTGGGCAGGCTGGGGCGTCTGGCCGGCTTCGGCCGGATCCTGGGCTCTGACGAAGTCGTTCCAGACAGGCTCGATCTGCTTTTTGTAGACCGCAGGCAGGCTTCGGTGCAGACAGCAGGAACTCATCTCTATGGCCATGGCGGTCCGTGCGGGACCCGGCTGGGGCTGGGCGCAGAAGCGCCGCATGCGCCCCGTCCAGCGGCCGAGGATCATCTGCTCCATGCGGGCCTGGAAGGACTTGACGCGGGGCGCGGCCGCCTTCTGGGCCGTCTTGCGCAGCTTGGTCAAGAGCCGTGCCGCCAGGGCGGCCGCGTATTCGCCGGTCTGCTCCATGAGCAGGCTTCTGGCGTCGGAGAGGGCCGAAAGCGCGACGAAGGCGGGCTCGGCCTCGCTGGCAAAGGGAAGCTCCCGCCAGTGGACCTTGGCTGTCCTGGCCTCGTCGAGACGGCTGCGGCGCAGGGCGTCGACCTGGACCAGGAAGGCCTGGTGGGCTGGCTCGAAGACCTTCAGCCTTGCCTCGTAGGCCCTGTCGCTGATCTCCTGCCGCTCCAGCGCGCCCCAGAGCAGGGGCTTGACGGAGCCTGCCGCCTCCTCGACGTCGGCGCAGAGGCACCACATGAGATCCACCATGAAGTCTGCAATCTTCGCCGGCGCCTCCAGAGCCCGGCGCAGCGAGAGGTAGTCGAGGCTCTGGTCCACGCCCAGGGCGTGGTAGTCCAGGAGGCGCAGGAGCGCTCCCCTGTCCCCGCTCTGGTCCAGCCACTCGGTCTGGACGGCGAAGAGGCGGAAGTCGAGCCCGAAGGCAATGTCGGCCTGGGCCCAGCAGGCTATCTTGACAAGGGCCGCGAAGTCGGGCCAGGAGGCCAGGGGGCTGGCTTCGGGATCGGGAAAGATGGCGGGAAGCGGCTTCCCGCAGCTGGGACAGGTGCCGGGATCGCGGTCCCAGACGTGGTGGCTGCAGTAGGGGCAGTACATTGGAGGCTCCTCGTGCCGCTGCGCAGGCACGGGAAAAAGGTTCAGAGACGGGCCGCGGCGGGAGCCCTGCCAGACGCGGGGAGGCTGCCGGACGGGGCCGCATGCTACACCAAAGCCCCCCTGCCGTCACCTGCAGCAGACGCAGGCGGCGACGGGCGCCTGCGCGCCTCAGGGCCTGGGAAGGCCGTTCTGCTCTGCCTGCGCCGGCAGGCCTGCGCCTGTCTGGGGCACGATGGACGAAGCGTTCCTGCGCTTCTCCACGCGGAAGAGCGCCACGCCGGGAGCATGGGCAAGAGGCGCCGAGGCAAGCCTGTGGAAGTCGGCATCGTGCGTGAAGACAAAGAGCTGCTCGAGGGAGGGCCCGCCCTCTCCGGACCTGCCGAGCAGGCAGTCTTCGGCCATCCAGCGCACCAGCCTGGCGCAGGCCGTTCTGGCCTCGCCGTCCAGGCCCGCCGAGGGGTCGTCCAGCACGGCAGCCGTGGGCCTGGCGATGCCCTCCCGGTCCCGTCCGCTGCGCACCAGATGGCAGAAGTAGAGGAAGGCAACGAAGCAGCGCTCGCCTTCGCTCAGGCTCTCGGCAGGAAGGCCGTCTGGCCGGACCAGTTCGTAGAGCTCTTCTTCTGGACGGGCGCGGAGAACGAAGCCTTCGAAGCCCGCGGCCCTGAGCCCGGCGTTGATGGCGTCGGCCGCCTCGCGGGTGCCGGTGCAGGCCCGGCGCCTGGCCGCGATTTCCTCCGTCAGGCGCAGATACTCGCCGGCAAGCTCCCGCTTGCTTGCTGCCTGCGCCTTCATGACAGCCTCCGCTTCCGCCCTGCTCTTCCTGTACGACTCGAGGCAGCCTCTGGCCTGCAGGGCCATAAGATTCCTGACAAGCCCCATGCATTCGCTGCGTCTGGCTGCAAGGTCCGCCGCGCCGTTCATGCGCCTGATGTCGTCGTTCGCCCTGTCGATGCCGGCGTTGATCTCGGCGACGAGGCCGTCGAGCGGCGTGAGCTCGACCCTCGAGAGGGGTGCCACGAGCTTGCCCTCCAGCGCCTTGAGATTGGCTTCGACAGCCTGCTCCAGCAGCCGGATCTTGTCCCTGCAGGCAGAAAGGTCCAGTCCCGGCGGGGGATCTTCCAGATTGCGCCGCAGCGTGGCAAGCGTGCGCGAGCAGGCCGCGGCATAGCTCTGCTGGAAGGCCTGCAGGGCTGCAAAGTCCCTGTGCCAGGCCTCGTCGAAGCACTGGGCAACGCGCTCGGCAAAATCCTCCGCCAGCGGCTTGCCGCAGAAGGGGCAGACGCCTTCGGCCCGCGACGCAAAGCGCTCCAGCCCTTCCCGCACCCAGTCTGCAGCGCTGAGCGCCTTCACGAATTCGGCATAGGGGCTGTCTGCGCCGCTGGCAAGGGGCTTCTCGACAAGCCCGCAGGGCCGGTCCAGAGTGGGCACGCGGGCAAGCAGAGGACAGCTCTGCTGCTCTTCGCCGAAAACCTCGCCGTAGAGCACGCTGAGGGTCTGGACATCAACGGGCTCGGGATGGTCCAGCTCCAGCAGCGAAGCGAAGCAGGAGGCCTTGGTCCTCAGGCCGCGCAGCGCCGCCACGCCACGACAGGCCGGCCTTGCCGGCTATGGCCCTAGCGGCGGTGGACTTGCCCGTGCCGTTCCTGCCGTAGAAGAAGCTGACGCGGGCGGGTGCAAAGCTGGCGCCGTGGAAGGTGGCGCCATCAAGATCCACACGCTTGATGGCGGGTTCATGGAGTTCGGGCATGGCTGCTCCAGCGGCAGAGGTGAGGGGCAAGGCCGCGCAAGGGCCTCGCGCGAGGCCAAGGGTACCTGAAAGGCTGTCCTTCCGCCGCCGGTGAAGCCCGCCCGAAGCAGGCGGGCCCGCCCGGCTGCACGCCGGACGGGCCCGAGGGAAAGAGCTTCAGAAAGAGGGCCCTGCCGTGCTCATGCGCAGGGCCGTGCTCATGCGCAGGGCCGTCTTAGCCCTTCTTCGACTTGGCGGCCTTGATGAACTCGCGGAAGAGCGGGTGCGGCGCCATGGGACGGGAGCGGAACTCCGGATGGAACTGGCAGCCCAGGAACCAGGGATGGTCCCTGAGCTCCACGATCTCCACGAGGGAGTCGTCGGGAGACAGGCCGCTGTAGACGAGACCCTTCTCCTCCAGCTGGCTCTTGAAGGCGTTGTTGAATTCGTAGCGGTGGCGGTGCCGCTCCTGCACGAGGTCGGCGCCGTAGGCCTCGGCAGCCTTCGTTCCGGACACGACCTTGCAGGGGTAGGCGCCAAGGCGCATGGTGCCGCCCTTGTCGCTGGAGGCGTCGCGCTTCTCCACGCTCTTGGTGCGCTCGTCGTACCATTCGGTCATGAGGTAGATGACCTTGCTGGCCGTCTTCTTGTCGAACTCCTCGGAGTTGGCGTCGGCGAGGCCGGCAACGTTGCGGGCGAACTCGATGACCGCGCACTGCATGCCGAGGCAGATGCCGAAGAAGGGAACCTTGTGCTCCCTGGCGTACTTGATGGCGCAGATCTTGCCCTCGACGCCGCGGTAGCCGAAGCCGCCGGGCACGAGGATGCCGTCCACGTCCCTGAAGGTATCGTCCACGGTGCGCTCGTCCACGCCCTCGGAGTTGACGTACTTGAGGCGCACGGAGACGCGGTTGGCCACGCCGCCGTGCATGAGGGCCTCGTGCAGGCTCTTGTAGGCCTCGCGCAGGTCGACGTACTTGCCGACCACGGCGATGGTGACGGCGCCTTCGGGATGGGCGAAGTTCCAGACCATCTCGCGCCAGCTTTCCAGGTGGGCGTTGTGGGCCGGCAGGCGCAGCATGATGGCCACCTTCTGGTCGAAGCCCTCTTCGAAGAACTCCAGCGGCAGCTCGTAGATGTTGGCCACGTCCACGGAGGAGAAGACGGCGTCGCGGTCCACGTTGCAGAAGAGGGCTATCTTCTGGCGCAGGTCGTTGGGCACCTGGGTCTCGCAGCGGCAGAGGATGATGTCGGGCTGGATGCCGATGGAGAGCAGCTCCTTGACGCTATGCTGGGTGGGCTTGGTCTTGAACTCGCCGGCTGCGCGCAGGTAGGGGACGAGGGTGAGGTGGATGTTGAGGCAGTTGTCGCGGCCGAGTTCGCTGCGCAGCTGGCGTATGGCTTCCAGGAAGGGCAGGCCCTCGATGTCGCCCACGGTGCCGCCTATCTCGATGATGGCCACGTCCGGGGCGTCGTCGCCCTCGGCCAGGGAGAGCACGGTGCGCTTGATCTCGTCGGTGATGTGCGGAATCACCTGCACGGTGGCGCCCAGATAGTCGCCGCGGCGCTCCTTGGCGATGACGCTGTTGTAGACCGCGCCCGACGTGGTGTTGTTCTTGTGGGACAGGGAGATGTTCAGGAAGCGCTCGTAGTGGCCGAGGTCCAGATCGGTCTCTGCGCCGTCGTCGGTGACGAAGACCTCCCCGTGCTGGAAGGGGTTCATGGTGCCCGGATCGACATTGATGTACGGATCGAGCTTCTGCACCGTGACGGTCAGATCGCGGGCCTTGAGCAGGACGCCGAGCGAGGCCGCGGCCAGCCCCTTGCCGAGCGACGAGAGCACGCCTCCAGTCACGAAAATGTATTTTGTCTTCATGCCTCTCCCCTGGGTGTTGGAAATGGTGCGCGGGGCTGTTGCCAAGCCCCGCCCAATCGGGGCTTCTATAGCCCTTCTCGCCCGCTATGGCTAGCATTGACTCCCCCATGGCCCCCGTGTAGAGTTGCACTCCATTTCCGCTCTTCAAAGGAGTGTTCAGCATGGGCAGAGTCAACACGCTCGTCATCACCGGCTACGGCACCAATTCGCACGTCGAAACCGCCTACGCCGCCCGCCAGGCCGGCGCGGACAAGGCCGACATCGTGCACTTCTCCGACATCACCGCCGCCAAGGCGCGTCTTGACGACTACGACTTCCTGGTCTTCCCCGGCGGCTTCCTCGACGGCGACGATCTCGGCGCGGCCCAGGCCGCCGGCATGCGCTGGCGCTACCTCAAGGACGCCGAAGGAACGCCCCTGCTCGATCACCTGAAGAAGTTCCTGGCCGACGGCAAGCTCGTGCTCGGCATCTGCAACGGCTTCCAGCTGCTGGTGAAGCTCGGCATCCTGCCCATGTTCGACGGCTCCATCAAGCGCATGGTCTCCCTTGGCCACAACGACTCCGCCCGCTTTGAAGACCGCTGGGTGCGGCTCAAGCCCAACCCCAAGAGCCCCTGCATCTTCACAAAGAACCTCCCCCTCGTGCGCATGCCCGTGCGCCACGGCGAAGGCAAGCTCGTGGCCGTCGACGAGGCCTGCCGCAGGCGCCTCGAGGAGGAGAATCTCGTGGCCCTGCAGTACGCGGATCCCGAGACCGGCGAACCCACGCACCAGTATCCCGCCAATCCCAACGGCTCGGATCTGGACGCGGCCGGCATCACCGATCCCACCGGCCACGTGCTCGGCCTCATGCCCCATCCCGAGGCCTTCAACCACGTCACCAACCATCCGGGCTGGACCCGGGGCGAGATGGACGCCCCAGGCACCATGCTCTTCCTCAACGCCGTCAACTACCTGCGCGGACTCTAGGAAGCAGATCGCCTTTTCGCCGGCACGGCGACGCCCTCCTCTCGGCTGCCCCAGCCCCGGACGGGGCTCTCTCGGCATGCCCGCCGGCGGCCTGGGAGGCGGCGCCCGCGCTGCCCGGCAAGCTCAAAGGCACGGCGGCATCGCCCGCCCTGGAGGCGGCGGCGTGTGCCTGCACTCCGGCATGGGAGTAAGGACAAGGCCTTTCCGCCAGGCACGGGCCCGGCGCTCTGGCTGACTGCGCCCTCGTCGCGAAAGGCACCTTGCCGGCGGCAGGACGAGCTGGCGAAGAAGCCGGGCAAGCCCTCCGCAAACGAGGCCCGAAGCCGTTCCGAAAAGTTCTGGCTCCCGCCGGCCTTCAGCGCCGGCCTTCAGCCTTGCGGCGCCCCCTGCCGGCCTTCTCCCGCCGCTTCGCGCCTGCTGGCAACGCCTGCTCCATGCCGGCGGCATGGCCATTCTCCTGCACGGCGCCGCCCCGGATGAGCACCTGCTTGCCCTTGAAGCCAAAGCCGTAGGCGTAGATGGCGCCGCGCGCAGCACCCCGGGCGGCCAGCGCATCGGCATAGCGCTTTTCCGCTATCTGCTCCAGCGCGCTGGCGCAGGTGTCCTCAAGGCTCTTCTCCTGGCGCAAAATCCTGGTCTTGAACTCGATGACGATGCCGCGATCCCCTTTGCACAGGGGAAAGAGCATGACGTCGCAGCGTCCAAGGCCGCTCTCGCGGTTGGAAACAATCTCGTAGCGCCCTTTCAAATCCACGATCAGGCCAAGGACGAAGGCATGGTAGAATCGTTCAGGCTCCTTGCCGCCCGTATCAAAAAAGCTGAATGTGTTCTCGGCGATTTCTGACATGTACATGTTCATGCTGTCGAGATCATCGGTCAAAAGTGCATTTCTAAATTCAACACCTCTGACATTGCGATTGTTAAACCAGTCTGACACAAGGCTTTCAATAATTCTTTTAACTTCAAAATTTACTAATGCAAGCTCGTAGCTACCATTTTCTAGATTGAAACTTAGGGGCTTCACATAGCCTGCAGCCATTAGAAAGCTCCATATGGCATCTTTCTTATCGTAGGGCTGAGAGAAGACAATCTGTTCATCAAGATTCACGGCAATGGATTTTCCCCGAAGCAGGTCTTCCGTCTGCATCTTCACAGTCGCTTCAGCTGGACCAATAAGCTGTCCCACCATGGCGTTGGAGCTCGTTTGCGCCCAATACGGCGCAAAGCAACGTTCGCTCAGATAGCCGATAATGGACCAGGGATTATAGATGCCCTTTGTCTCGCCAAAGCTGAAGCCATCGTACCATCGCTTGACTTCATCTTTCTCCGTCAGACCATACTCGTCCATGGCGGCAAAGACTTCGTCTTCAGTGAAGCCAAAGCAGTCGGCATAGAGCTTCGATGTTGTCGTGACAACTTTTATATTGTTTAAATCTGAAAACAGCGACTCCTTGCTCACACGCGTAATACCCGTCATGAGGCCTCGGCCAAGCCACGGATTGGTCTTAAACGTTGAATTGAACATCCCCCGTAAAAACTCAACTGCGTTATCCCAATACCCTTTCAGCCATGCTTCCTGCAAAGGTGTATCATATTCATCGAGTAAAATAATTGGTTTTATGCTAAATTGACGTGTCAAATAATTTGCAAGAAATTGAATTGATTTTTTTGCTATTGAATCCGACATTCCTGGATTAACTAAAGAAAAATGATACTTATCTCTCTCTGAAAGCAAATTTAAATCCATTATGTACTCAAAATTATTATATATTGATGACAATGAAAGTTTTATTTCATCTTTCATTTCAGAAAAAGTTGTACTTTTTATATCTGAAAATGATAAAAAAATAACTGGTATTTTTCCTTGAATTGAACATAATTTTTTGTTGCTGCTGATAAAAAGTCCATCAAATAAATCTAAACGATCGCGGTATTCTGTGGAAAAAAAAGTTCTCACAGTATCCAACATAAGTGTTTTGCCAAAACGGCGAGGACGCGTTATAAGCGTAACCTTATCATTCTGTTCCCACCAGTCTTGTATAAAATGCGTCTTATCAATATAAAAAATATTATATTCTCGAAGTTCAGAAAAAGTATCGATCCCTGTAGAAACCTTGCGAGCCATACTCAACTCCGCACAAATCCCAGCAGCCTCTGGAGTTCTCTTTGACGTGCAACTGAACGCCTTGGCGTGAAGAGACTTTCTCTCAGACCTTCCTCCCGCTTTGCCCAAGCCGTGCCAGCCGCAGCTTTCTGCCTGCTTGCAAGGTACCAGAGGCCCCTATGCGGTGCAAACCGGCATCTGTCGATCTGGCGCTCCCTGTTTGACAAGAGGGATCTTTTTCCGTATTTGAGCTTTTTGCCGCCAAGGCGGGATCCCCTTGCGGACAGCCTTGCGCAAGCATCCCAGCACGGAGCAAAAGCGCTGAATTTTCAGGCACTTTCCTCAGACGGGTGCTTTTTTTGCCGGAGGCCGCATGCTCATCTCTTCCATTTTCGACGCCATCGAGGCCATGGCTCCGCTGTCCGGACAGGCCAGCTGGGACAAGTCCGGCCTCCAGGTGGCAAGCCGGCGCACCGAGGCCAGCCGCATGGCCGTAGCCCTCGATCCCACGCCGCAGACGATCAGGGAGGCGCTCGGCAAGGGCGCAGAGCTTATCCTCACCCACCATCCGCTCTCCCTCTCGCCCAGTCTCCCGAACGAGCTCAACAGCTACCACGAAGCGCTTTCCCTGCTCTTCAGGGCGGACGTTCCCCTCTACGCCTCGCACACCGCGACGGACGTGCAGCCCGACGGCCCTGCCGGCTGGCTGGCCAGAGAACTGGCGCTCGTGCATCCCCGGCTGCTGGAGCCCACGGGCGAAGGCACGGGCTTCGGCCTCGTGGGCGACATGCCGGAAGCGGTGAGCCTGGCCGGCCTGCTGGAGCTCCTGGGCCGCCGCATCAGCCTCGCCACGGCCACCGTCTGCGGACCCGTTCCCGGCACGATACGCCGCCTTGCCTACTGCACGGGCTCCGGCTCCTCGCTGCTTGCCGAGGCCGAAGCCAGCGGCGCCGACGTCTTCGTCACGGGCGACGTCAAATACCATACTGCGCTCGACACCCGGATCTGCATCCTCGACGTGGGACACCACAGCCTAGAAGAGGAAATGATGCGGATTGCGGGCGAGATGCTTGCCCGGCGCCTTCCCGAGGTCGATGTCTTCTTCGTCCCCTCCGCCTCGCCCTTCCGCCGCGCTGTCGAATCCTAACTTGGGAGTAACCATGAGCCAGACCACGGACAACCACGAATACTACCTTTCCCAGATCCACCAGCTCAAGCAGCTGCAGAAGGTGGACGACCAGATCTACGAGGTCAAGAAGGTGCTCGAGTTCGCGCCCAGCGAGTTCAAGGAGCTCCAGGACAACTTCACCAAGGTCGAGATGCAGCGCAACCACATCAACGACAAGATCAGCCATCTCCGCGACCAGGAGTCGCGCATCAACCGCGAGATGGAGGAAGAGAAGGCCCGCCTCAAGAAGAGCAAGAACAAGCTCATGGCCACCGGCAGCGAGAAGGAGTTCCACGCCGTCTCCCGCGAGATCGACAACATCGAGAAGCTGAGCCAGCCGCGCGAGGACGAGCGCATCGCCGTCCTGGACGAGCTCAAGACCCAGCTCGAGCAGCTCTCGGGCATCGAGGAGCAGTACATCGACCTCAAGACCCAGGTGGAGGCCCGCAAGGCCACCATGGAGAGCCAGATCAAGGAGGCCGAGGCCAAGCTGGCCGAGCTCAGCGTCCAGCGCGAGGCCTGCAGCAAGGACATTCCCCTTCCCATCTTCCAGCGCTACGAGTTCATCCGCGTGCGCCTCGAGCACCCCGTGATCGTCCCCCTCGCCGAAGGCATCTGCCCGAGCTGCCACATTGCCGTGCCGCCGCAGACCTTCAACGAGCTCCTGCGCGGCGAGCACATCCTCAGCTGCCCCAACTGCCAGCGCCTCATCGTCTGGCGCGACGACTACCTGGCCGACGATCCCGAGGCCCAGAAGGCCCTCGCCGAGGAGCAGGAGCGCCTGCGCGCGGCCGAGGCAGCGGAGGCCGAGCGGGAGCCCGAGCCTGAAGAGGAGTTCGAGGCCGAAGAGGAGGCCGAGGAAGAGGCCGAAGCCGAAGACGGCCCCAGGCTCGGCGCCGAATAGCGTTTTTCGGCCGGCCGGAGGGCTTTGCTCCGGCTGGCCCCGGCATCAAGGGAGTCGGGCAGACCGCCGCCGCGGAATCCATTCCGGGGAGGAAAGTCCGGGCTCCACAGGGCAGGACGCCGGGTAACACCCGGGAGGGGCGACCCTCGGACAGCGCCACAGAAAGCAAACCGCCTGCGGCACCGCCGCAGGCAAGGGTGAAACGGTGGGGCAAGAGCCCACCAGGCGCCTGGGCAACCAGGCGTGCTCGGCATACCCCGTCCGGAGCAAGACCAAATAGGAAAGGCGGCCGGCCCGGCCATGCGCCTTTCGGGTAGGTTGCTTGAGGGCGCGGGCAACTGCGCTCCTAGAGGAATGGCGGTCCCAACGACAGAACCCGGCTTACCGCCCGGCTCCCTCGATTCGTCCACGCCGGCCCCAGAGGCGCCCCGCGCCCCGGGGCCGGCGTTTCCTTCACTTCCCGGGAACAATCCCCCGCCTTCGCAGCGCTCCCAAGGAGACCGCCATGCCCGATCCGGCAGACTACACCCTCTCCACCGCCCCCTGGGCCGTGCTCCTGGCAGCCGGCAAGGGCTCCCGCCTGGCCGAGGCAGCGGGCGGCCCCAAGCAGTTTCTCGAGACGGACGGCGTCCCGCTTTTCTGGCGCTCGGTTCGGACTTTTGCCAAAACGCCCCGCCTTGCCGGCATCGTCTTCGTCTTTCCGCCAGGCCAGCTCGACGAGGCGAGGGAGCGCTGCCTTGCGCTCAACCGGCAGGAGCCCGCGGGCCTTGCCTTCCGCTTCGCGGCCGGAGGCCAGCGCAGGCAGGACTCGGTGCGGCAGGGCCTTGCGCAGGTGCCGGCAGGCGCCCGCTTCGTGCTCGTGCACGACGCGGCCCGCCCCTTCTTCACGCCGGCCCTGGCAAAGCGCATCCTGGACAGACTCGAACAGGGCTGTGCCGCCGTGATCCCGGGCATCCCCGTCACGGACACCATCAAGCGCCTGGACAAAGACGGCATGGTTGCCGAAACGCCGCCGCGGCAGGAGCTTTGCGCCGTGCAGACCCCCCAGGGCTTTGCCAGGCGCGAGCTTGCCGAGGCCCACCGCGCCTGGTTCGAGGCCAACGGGCCCGAGGTCACCGACGACGCGGCCCTCATGGAGGCTTCGGGCGTTGCCGTCGCCGTCGAGCAAGGAGAAGCGTCCAACATGAAAATCACCCATCCCCAAGACCTTGAACGCCTGCAGCCATCCAGGGCGCCCCTGCCCCTGACGGGCTTCGGCTACGACGTGCACCGCTTCGGCGGCACCCGGCCCCTGAAGCTCGGCGGCGTCGCCATCGACACGGATCTCTGCGTGGAGGCGCACTCCGACGGCGACGTGCTCCTGCACGCCCTTATGGACGCCATTCTGGGCATGGCCGGCGCAGGCGACATAGGCGAGCTCTTCCCGGACACGGATCCGGCCTTCGACGGCATCGACTCCGCCGTCCTGCTCGCCCGCGTGCTGGACGTGGCCAGGCGCGGCAAGGTGCGCGTCACCCACGCCGACTGCACCGTCGTCGCGCAGAAGCCCAAGCTCGCTCCCCAGCGCCAGGCCATACGCAAAAATCTCTGCCGCCTGCTCGGCCTTGAAGCGGAAGACGTTGCCGTCAAGGCAACCACCGAGGAGCGCCTCGGCTTCACCGGCGAAGCCCTCGGCCTCAAGGCCTACTGCGTGGTTTCCGGCCTGCGCGGCTAGTCCCCTTTGTCGCCCAAGGACGCGGGCATGCAGGCGCAGGGCCGGCGGGACAGCGCTTCCGGCAGGAAAAGCCTTGTCATGGCCCCTCGTTTGGCAATATGCTGACCATTCCCAGCTCTCCCCCCCCAGCTGGACGAATTCACCTAGGGAGCTTTTCATGCAGGAAATCTTCGACACCCTCGGCAAGGCCGACTGGGCGGTGCTTGCCGGCATCGTCTCCATGCTGGTGGCCCTCGTCATGTCGCTTATCCAGCTGCTGCTGCGGCAGCCCAGAGGCTAGCCGCCCATGGACATGCAGATCTTCGTCGACGCCCTTGTCTGGCTGCTCTACATTGCCGTCTTCATCTGGCTTTCCCGCAAGGGTTCCGGCCGCGACGTGATGACCTCGGGACGCGTGGGCTTCGCCATCCTCTCCTTCGCCTTCGTGGCGACCTACATCTCGGCCGTGGCGCTGGTCGGCTTCGGCGGCCTCGCCTACAAGTACGGCATGCAGATGCTGCTCGTGGCTGCCGGCAACGTCTGGCTCGGCACCTGGATAGTCTACCGCTATCTTGCCTGGCCGACCCGCGTCTGCCAGCGCAACCTCGGCGCCCGCACGCCCGTGCAGCTGCTTGCCAAGGGCCACAGGAGCCCCCTGCTGGGACGCTGCCTGGCCCTCATCTTCGCGGTCTTCCTCGGCGTCTACGCCTCCGCCGTCATCAAGGGCGCGGCCATACTGCTCAACCAGATCATCCCCGTGCCCGTGTGGATACTCATCTGGGCCGTTGCCGTCCTGGTCGCCACCGCCGTCTTCGTGGGCGGCCTGCGCGGGGTGCTCTACACCGAAGCCATGCAGGGCTTCGTCATGCTCATCGGCATGGTCATGCTCACCGTCGCCGTCTTCAGCAAGGTGGGCGGCCCCCTCAGCGGCATGGCCCAGCTGGCCGCGCTTCCGCCCGCCGGCCCCGCCAACACGGGCTTCGTCTCGCTGGCCGACGGCAGCCAGGGCTGGTTCATCATCAGCCTCGTCATCGTCACCTCCGTGGCCGTCTGGGCCCAGCCCCAGATGATCCAGCGCCACTTCGCCCTCATCAGCGCCCGCCAGGTGGACAAGATCACGCCCCTGGCCATGCTGGTCCTCACCGTGCTCGTGGGCGGCGCCTACTACGTCGCCTGCCTCGGCCGGCTCTTCATGCCCGAAGTGGCCTCCCCCGACGAGGTCATGCCCCTGATGGTCAAGATGCTCCTGCCCGACATCGGCCTCCAGGTCTTCGTACTTGCCATCGTCTCGGCCTCGCTCTCCACGGCCTCCGCCATCTACCACATCGCCGTCTCCGCCATCAGCGAAGACCTGCGCGGCAAGAAGGCCTCCAAGGAGAGCTGGCTTGCCGGCATCATCTTCTGCGTGCTCCTCTCCGCCGGCTGCGCCCAGATCAAGGGCCAGCTCATCGCCATGCTCTGCACCACGAGCTGGAGCGTGGTGGGCTCCACCGTGCTCGTGAGCTACGTGGCCCTCGTGCGCTTCGGCAAGCGCAGCGCCAGGGCGGCCTGGATCAGCTCGGTGACCGGCTTCCTGGTCTGCATGTTCTGGTACCTGTCCGCAGATCCCAAGTTCGCGATCCTGCCCTGCCCCTGGCCAGAGATGGCGAAGATCCCGCCCTTCTTCATCGGCTTCGCCGTGTCGCTGGCCGGCTGGTACGCAGGATGGCTCCTCGATCCCAGACGCAACGAGAACTCCAACTTCTGGCCCGAAGCCCAGCAGGCCGCCCAGGATCAGCAGGCTCAGCAGGACCTGCAGGTCGCGGAAGACAGACAGAGCGCCTAGCCGCCCCGGCCTCCTGGCCTTTCCCTCTTTCCGGCGCCGGATCCGCCATGATGGCGGGTCCGGCGCCTTTGTCTTGCCTTGTGCCGGAGCGATCCGCCAGATAGGGCAGAGCCGGCAGGCCGGCCCGCGGCAGAGGCCGATCCCGGCACGGGACGGCTCGCAGCAAGAGGTGGCCCGCAACGCCTCCCCGCAGGGCCAGAAGTCCGTGCTTTCCCCGGCCCCTGCGCCGGGTCCGGCTTCCCCGCCCTCCTGGCCGCCTGATGCATCCTTCCTGACTCGTTCTGGCGCAGAAGGCTCCTCCCGCCTCTCTTGAAGCGAGCCGGCAGAAAAGCCGACACTGCATTGCCTCGCCGCTTTTTTCCAGATGCTTTCCCAAATATTTTTTCTCCATGGCTTTTTTTTGCATGCTACACCAGACATAGAGATCGAATGCTTCTGGAAAAGATCTATCCGCGCCTTTTTGCAGTCAAAAACGCAAATTTCTGACCATGCGTGACGATGACGTTTTGATTGATGGGAAAAAAAATCTTGCTAGACCTAACCATTGTGTTACACTGATATCTGCATCCACGAATTTCGCGAACAACTGCAACAAGCGAGGCTCCTTTGGCACGCAAAAATCCTGTCGCAACTCTCAGCAATGACATAAGAAATTTATTTGATGATCTGTATTCATCCTTTTTTTCTCAAGAGCATTGCCTGCCCTCGCCGACGACCTGCCCAGCCCTGGCGCAGAACGGCGCGCCCCTTCCGGCCGTCTGCGGGCATCCCGCCCGGCCCGCTCCCAGACCCGCCTTCTCTCTGGTCCAGTGGACCCGGTCCTTCGCCTTTGCTGCCAGGGGACTGAACTATCCCGGCTACGCCTTCGACGGCGAGGAGACGCCGGAGCGCATTCTGGATCTGCTCAGGCAGAGCTTCCGGGACTGGATGTGCGCCCCGCTTCCGGGCAGGCTCTACAGCCTGCACGTGGAGCGCCACCCCCTGCCGGGGGCTTCCCAGGACGGCGGGGAGAGCTTTTTCTACACGGCCTGCTGCATCGATGCCGAGGGCGCCTTCATGCCCATAGGCGCATGGATCTTCGACTCCAGCGACGGCGAAGCCTACGCCCACATCGCCACCAGCCTCCAGCAGCGGGGCGTGCAGGACGTGCTCTTCGTGTGCGCCCAGACAGACTGGCGGAACAGGGGCTACTTCAGCGTCTTCTTTCCCAGATCGGCCTTTGCCGGCAATGCTCTGCAGCTCCTGCAGCCTGGCGCCCCACGGAACAAGGAGCGCGACTTCTACCTCTTCCTGTGCCGGGGCCTCGGCAAGGGCGTCAAGGACAGCCCGCAGGAGGAGATGCGCCGCGCCGAAGCGGTGTGCCGGGAGGTGTCGCCGGACTGGGAGGCCCTGGCGCGCGACGCAAGCCGCATCATCCAGAATCTGTGCGGGCGCTATGCCTTCGGCGTGCGCCTCCTTCTCCTGCCCACGCCCGAATGCATCGCCCAGTACCGCATGCCCCTTGCGGCCACGCTGGCGACCAGGTTCGACCAGCCCGCCACGGCCCTGCTCCACTACTTCTCCGGCTTTGCGCTGAAGCTGTGGACCAGAAAGCTCCAGACGCGCAGCTGGTCCTACGTCAGGCCGGCCCTTGCCCAGATCCCCCTGTTCAAGGACAGGCTGGATCCGCTCCCCCCGGCCAGGGACGTGCGCGCCTTCTTCGGCGTCAGGGAAGCCTAGGAACAAGAGCAGGGGCGCCTCGCGCAGGCGGGCCATCCTTGCCTTGGCTAGGAAAAGGTGCCAATAAATCCTCCGTTCGGCCTGTCCTCCGCTCACGATCCGTGCGGAGGCAGGCCGCCCCTTTTCCCGGAACCCGCTCCAAGGAGACAGCCCCTTGTCCCGCGACGCCTCCTGCCCCTGGCTTTCCAGCTACGCCAAGCTCGACATTCCCGACGACGTTCCCCGCTTTGCCAAGCCGCTCCACGCCTTCATCGACGAGGCCGCGCGCGACTACCCCGACAGGCCTGCCGTGCTCTTCCACAACAGGCGCATCAGCTACGCCAGACTCAAGGAGGACGCCGAGCGCTTCGCCTTCGGGCTCAAGGAACTCGGCATCGGCAAGGGCGACCGCATCGCCGTCATGCTCCCCAACATCCCCCAGGCGCTGATCGCCTTCTGGGGCGTGGTCAAGAACGGCGCCACGCTGGTCATGGTCAACCCGCTCTACATGGAGACTGAGCTGGTGGGGCACCTCTGCGACGCCGGATGCACGGCCATGATCCTGCTCGACAGGTTCTGGGCCAAGGTAGCTCCCCTGCGGGACAGGCTTCCGGTCAAGACCTTCATCGTCACGACCGTTGCCGACGCCCTCGCCTTTCCCCTGAACCTGCTTTGCGCCGCCAAGGACCTGCTTGCCGCAGGCAAGGACAGGCCCGCCGTTCCCTACGGCAGGAACGTGGTGCGCTGGAAGGCCGTTGCCGGCGCCAGAGGAAGCTGGTCCTGCCCTGCCGCCGCGGAGCGCGACGCCGTGCTCCTGCAGTATACCGGCGGCACCACGGGCACGCCCAAGGGCGTCATGATCTCGCACGCCAACCTCGGCACCAACGCAGCCCAGACGCTGGCCTTCATCCACGAGACCCGCGAGACGCCGCACTGCTTCATCGCCGTCATGCCCTTCTTCCACGTCTACGGGCTCTCCGTGTGCGCGGTCATCCCGGCCCTTCTGGCGGCGGCCGTCGTTCCCGTGCCCCAGTACACGCCCATCGACATGCTCAGGCTCATCGCCAGGCACAAGCCCACCATCTTTCCGGGCGCCCCTGCCATCTACAACTCGCTTTTGCAGCAGAAGACCCTGCGCGACTACGACCTGACCTCCATCAAGCTCTGCATCTCGGGCTCGGCCCCGCTGGCCAGGGACATTCTTGACCGCTTCAAGCAGGTCACGGGCGCAAGCATACTCGAGGGCTACGGGCTGACCGAAGCCTCGCCCATCACCCACGCCAATCCCGACGGCAAGGACATGCGCAAGGAAAACTCCATCGGCATGCCCATACCCGGCACCCTGGCCCGCATCGTCGACATGGAGCAGGGCGAGGCGGTCCTTCCCCCCGGCGAACTCGGCGAGCTGGTCGTCAAGGGTCCCCAGGTCATGCTCGGCTACTGGAACAGGCCCGAAGAGACCGCCCAGACCGTCCGCGACGGCTGGCTCTACACGGGCGATCTGGCCTACATGGACGAGGAGGGCTACTTCTTCATCATGGACCGCAAGAAGGATCTGGTCCTCGTTGGCGGCTACAACGTCTACCCCAGGGAGGTGGACGAAGTGCTTATGGCCCACCCCGACATCCAGGACGCCGTGGCCGTCGGCATTCCCGACGCCCTCAAGGGCGAGTCCATCAAGGCCTACGTGGTGCCCCGCAGCGGCGCAAGCCTGAAGAAGGCGGACGTTACGGCCTGGTGCCGGGCCAGGCTCGCCTCCTACAAGCTCCCCCGCTCCGTGGAGTTCAGGGAGTCCCTGCCGAAGAACATCGTCGGCAAGGTGCTGCGCCGCATGCTCCGCCAGGAAGAGATGGAAAAGCTCCAGGCCCGCAGGGACAAGGCCGCCAAGGAAGCGGATGCCAGCCCCAGGCAAGGCGTCTAGTCCAGAAAAAGCCGAAGGCGGCGCAGCTCCCTGCAGAGCCGCGCCGCCCTTGAAATGCGGATCTGGAAAGCCCGATGCCTGCGCCTACTTGATGCCCTTGGTGGTGGACCAGCGGATAAAGTCGCCCTCCAGCTCGTCGTGGCCCGGATTCCAGCAGTGCTTCTCGCCGCGGGTGGTCACGCACACGGCCTGGGCGGGCACGCCCGCGTAGGTGGGCACGCGCAGGACATAGGCCTCGTTGGAGGCCATGAAGCGGCGCACCGAGGGCCGCTCGGAGGGGATGAGCTCCCGCCCGTCGTAGTGCAGGTCGTAGACCTCGAGCAGGGAGTCGTGGGCGAGGGGCAGGATGGCGTAGGTCTCCTCGTGGCTTTCCCGGGCACCTTCCGTGTCGCCGATGAAGTTCACCAGAGAGAGGGAAAGCTGGAGTGCCGGCAGATCGGTCTCGCGCTCCAGCTGCTTGACCATGGCCACCGGCGGCTGGAAGGAGCGGATGCGCATGCCTGACGGGTGGCCGGCTGCACCGGGCGCCCTGTCCTTCTCCGGCGCGGCCACGACGTTCGAGGCGGACGCGGGGGCCTTGGAGGCTTCCTTGGAGGACTCGGCGGCAGGCGCTGGAGCGACAGGGGTCGCGTCCTTGGCAGGCTCCTGTCCGGGATCTGCGGCTTCGCCCGTCCGAGGCTGGTCCGGCGCAGGCACGACTCTGGCCTTAGGCGCGCCGGAAGGCGTCGTCTCGCCAAGCGCCGGCGGTTCAGGCAGAGTCACGGGCGCCTGCGGAGCGACTGAAGCTTTCTGAGTTCCCGCGGCTGGGCCGGAAGGGGCACCAGACGGGGCGCCGGCGACTTCAGGGGCAGGCACGACTCTGGCCTTGGGCGCGCCGGAAGGCGTCGTCTCGCCAAGCGCCGGCGGTTCAGGCAGGGTCACGGGCGCCTGTGCGGCGCCCTGGGCCTCCTGTCCAGGAGCGGAAAGCGCCGTGCAGGGCATGCCCCAAAGGAGGGCGCAGACAGGGGTCGCGACGGCCAGCAGCCTGATGAGCTTCATTCTTTGCACAGTCAAATCCTCCTTGAGAGAAGGCATGCTACCATAGGCGCGGCCGGAACAAAACAGCCAAGGCGGCGGGCCCAAGGGCAAGGCTCCAGAAAAACGGCCCTGTTTTCCAGCTGCAAGAAACGCCGAAGAGGCCACAGAAAATTCCGCGGCCTCTTCATGCTGTTAAGGAGAAGGATGCTGCTATGGGACAGACGAGCTGCGGGAAGACAGGGAACAGACAGAAATGCACAGGGGGACGCATGTTGCCTAGCAAAGCCTGTGCCATGCCCTAGGTCAAGAATTTTTCTCTGCAAAGTCAATGAGTTGCATAAAACCAGCACCTGCAGGCCACCGCTTCGCGCTTGTCAATTTTTTATACACCGCCCCGCAGGCCCTGCGCCCGACCTGTCCATTTTTCATACGCCGCCAGCGCAAGAGAGCCTCCCCCGGCTGGGAGAGGCTCTGCGGACTGCGGCATCAGAGGGGGATCAGAGGGCCTCGCAGGGATACGAAGGCTTGGCCGCGGCGCCACTCCCGGCTCTACTTGCCCTCATTGCCCTTCTTGGGCGCCTTCTTGGCTTCGGGTTCGAAGACTTCCTTGAACATGCGCTCACGCAGCTCCTTGCGCAGGACGCGACGCTCCTGGCGCAGCTGCACGATCTCGGTGGCGCACTCGCCCACGGCCTTCACATCAGGATTGGCTGCGTTCTCAAGCGCGCGCAGCTGGTGGCGCTTGACGAAGAGGGCGCCGTTGATCTGCTCAAACTTGGCGCGCATCTCTTCGGCTATAGCCCTGGCCTGCTTCCTGGCCTCGGGAGAGAGCGGATGACGCATGCTGTGGCGGGGCGCGATGAATTCGTCAGGATTGAACTCCTCGGGACCGCTGAACTCGCCCCAGGGGCCGAAGTCGCGCGGACCGCGGGGGCCATGGCCGAAGCCGTGGGGGCCGGCAGGGGGGAAGGGAGCGCCGTGCATGCCGGGGCAGCCCTGGGGGCCGGCGGGAGCATGGTGCATGCCGGGCCCCCCCTGGGG
>JAEEPQ010000135.1 GCA_016284885.1 Desulfovibrio sp. | reverse complement strand
CAAGACGTTTTGGAAAAACGCTCATGTTGGACACTGTTAGAACTTTTTTTTCACCAGAATTTTTTGGCTACCACCGCATTTTTGAAGGTCTTAGTATTTGGAAAAATGAAAATTTTCGCGAAATACAGGGAAAAATTCCAGTTATTTTTATATCGTTTTCGTCTGTAAAAGCAAAAAATTACGATGAAATGACACAAAAAATAAAGGCTGTTATTGTAAGAATTTATAATGATTTTTTTCGTATTCTTGATTTTAATTTGCTTTCAGAAACAGAACAAGATCAATTTAAATCTGTGCGTCGCGACATGTCCGATGTCACAGCACAGCTGTCAATTCAAGATCTTTCCACGTACTTGACCCGCCAGTTCGGCGTCAAGCCAATCATCCTGCTCGACGAATACGACACGCCCATGCAGGAAGCCTGGCTGAAAGGCTATTGGGACGAGGCGGCAGAGTTTTTCCGCGGCCTGTTCAATGAAACATTCAAGGCCAACGACTGCCTCGGACGCGGACTGATGACAGGCATCACGCGCGTCAGCAAGGAATCGCTGTTTTCCGATCTGAACAATCTGGAAGTGGTCTCGACAACGTCCGAACTCTACGAGGACTGCTTCGGCTTCACCGAGGACGAAGTCTTTGCGGCCATGGACGAATACGGCCTTGCCGACAGAGACGAAGTCAGGCGCTGGTACGACGGCTTCATCTTCGGCACGGCAAAAGGCATCTACAATCCCTGGTCCATCATTGGCTACCTGAAGCACAGGCGATTCGCTTCCTACTGGGCACAGACCAGCTCCAACGCCATGGTGGGCCAGATCATCGGCTCCGCCGAGCGCGAGGTGAAGGAACAGGCAGAAGATCTGCTGCAGGGGAAGTCCATCGCCGTGCATCTGGACGAGCAGATTGTCTTCTCCCAGCTCCACGACAAGGAGGGCGCCGTCTGGAGCTTCCTGATGGCCGCAGGCTACGTGAAGCCCCTGCGCTTCGATCCGGCATCCGGCATGTACGAGCTTGCCCTGGTGAACCGCGAAGTGCTCAGCATCATGGAGGATCTCGTTTCCGGCTGGTTCAACGGACCCCGCGCCTGCGGCGGGGACTTCCGCAAGGCCCTGCTGGCCGGCGACCTCGACGACATGAACGAGCTCATGTCCGACATCGCCGAGAACACCTTCAGCTTCTTCGACACGGGAGGCAGGAAGCCGGAGCGCTTCTACCACGCCTTTGTCCTGGGGCTGATCGTGGACTTGAAGGGACGCTACGAGATCGTCTCCAACCGCGAGAGCGGCCTTGGACGCTGCGACGTCATGCTCTTTCCCCTGCGCAAAGGGGATCGCGGCATCGTCATCGAGTTCAAGACCAGGCTTCCGCGCAAGGAGAAGAGCCTTGAGGACACCTGCGCCAGCGCGCTGGGGCAGATAGCGGACAAGCGCTATGCCGATGCGCTGGCCGTCCGCGGCGCTGCGCGCGATGCCATCTACGCCTACGGCTTTGGCTTCGAGGGCAAGCAGGTACTCATCCGGGGCGGCGCCGTGCTGGAGAATGGCCAGATCACCGGCATGGAGCAGGCGCTGCCGGCAGGCGATGCAGGAGCGCCAGGCGCAAAGCAGCCGGACAAGGCTGGCAGGGAGCGACGCAAGCCTGAAGGCCGGCACTGAAGGCCGGCGGGAGCCAGCCTTTTTCGGAACGGCTTCGGGGCTCACCCGTTTGCGGAGAGCTTGCCCGGCTCCTTCGCCGGACTTTTCCTGCCGCTGACAAGGATGCCCGCCACGATGAGGGCGCAGCCGGCCAGGGCGCCGGGCCCGAGCCTCTCGCCGGCCAGCCAGCCGAAGAAGCCGCCCCAGACGGGCTCGCCCGTATAGATCACGGTCGCCCGGGACGGCGGGATGCGCTTCTGCGCCCAGACGACGACGCTCTGCAGCACTGCCGTGGCCGCCCCGAGCCCGCAGGCCAGAACGGCGGGTGCAAGCAGGTCCCGGGGCAGGGCTTCGCCCGCGACAGGCATGCAGGCAAAGCTCAGCAGCGAGGTCGTGGCGAGCTCCACGAAGGTGATGCGCCGCACGTTGGTGCCGGGCGCGAGGATGCCGACCACGACGATTTCAAAGGCAAAGGCGACGGCGCAGAGCAGGGTGAGGATCTCGCCCTGGCCGAAGCCGGAGAGGGTGCCAAGGCCAGATCCCCCTGCGGAGATGAGGGCAACGCCCGGAAAGGCCAGCGCCAGGCCGGCAAGGACGAAGCGGCCGGGCATGTGGCGCAGGAGGATCCACTCGAGCACTGGCACCAGCGGCACGTAGAAGGCGGTGATGAAGGCCGACTTGGACGCCTCGATGGAGGCGAGCCCGGAGGTCTGGCAGGCAAAGCCGAGGAAGATGATGCAGCCTATGGCAAGCCCGCCGAAGAGCTCGCGCCGGGTGATGTCCCTGAGCACGGGGAGCGCCAGGACGAGCAGAATGGCCGCCGCGGCCGCAAAGCGCATGCCCGTGAAGAAGAGGGGGCCTGAGCGCTCTAGGGCGATGCGGATGAAGAGGAAGGTGGCGCCCCAGATCATGGTGACGCCGCACAGGGCCCATTCGCGGCCGCTGAGCAGAAGGCGTGGAGGCATGGGAGAAGAACCTGCCGGGGTTGGGGGGGCTGGCGTTGGAGGAATGACCTCCTCCTAATCCAATGCCGCTGCGCTGGCAAACGACGCGGCCTCCAGGGCGGGCAATGCTCTCGTGCCGCGTGCGCCTGTCAGGCAGCGTTTCCTCTCGGAATCTGCCAGGTGCAGGGAGGAAGCAGGGCAAGACGGCCCTTGGCAAGCTATATGAGTATGTCATATAGTGCCAGCGAAACAGAGCAATGTCGCTGCCGGCAAGCGCCGGGAGGGCTGGGGAGAGAAGACTTGTGAGCTATACGCCGCACTGGGACGTGCTTCTGGAGGATCCGTATCCCGGCATCCTGCTCAACGGCCTCGCCACGACGCTGGAGCTGGCGCTGGTTTCGACTGCCGCGTCCCTCGTTCTCGGCTCGCTGCTGGCCGTGGGCCGCGCCTCAGATAGCCGTCTTGCCAGAAGCGCATGCGGAGGATTCTGCGATCTCGTGCGCAGCCTCCCCGGCGTCTTCTGGCTGCTCGCCTTTTTCTTCTGCCTGCCCATGATTGTTCCGGAGCAGGCGGGCCGTGCCCTGAACGGCTGGGACGGCTTCCCCTTCTGGGCCGCGGCCGCTGGGCTTTCGGTCAACAACGCCCCCTACGTTGCCGACCTGCTCTATGCCGTCATGGGCCAGGCCGGCCGGGGCGCCATGGCCTCGGCCAGGCTCTCGGGGCTCACGGGCTTCAGCTTCTGGGGCCGGGTGGCTCTTCCCCAGGCCTATGCGGCCTCCATGCCGGCGCTCTCCGCGAGGCTGCTGCACAATCTCAAGAACACCTCCCTCGCCATGGTGATCAGCGTGCCCGAGCTGACCTGGTCCTCGCAGGAGGTGGAGTCGCTGAGCTTTGCCGGCCTCGAGGCCACGACGGCGGCCACCTGCCTCTATGCCGGCCTCGGCTTTGCCTTTTCGCTTGTGCTCATGCTCGTGGAGCGGCGCCTGCACCGGGCCGTCAGGACAGAGGCTGCCCGTGTCTGACCCCGTCTCGACCTTCGCCCAGGCCCTGCCCTATGCGGTCTCGCTCCTGGCCGGCCTTGAAGGCCTGGGCAGAGGAGGGCTTGCCCTCAACGTTTCGCTGACCCTCTGCGCCGTGCCGGCCGCTCTGGTGCTCGGCGTCGTCCTCGGCACGCTGCGCGTCATGAAGGTGCCGGTGCTGGCAGGACTGGCCATGGCGCTCACCGAGTTCGCCAAGTGGCAGCCCCTGCTCCTCACGGTTTTCTGGATCCACTACGCACTGCCCCTCTTCCTTGGCGTGCGCATCGGCCTCTTCGCCACCGCCCAGGCTGCCCTCGTCTTCTACGGCACCGTCAACGTGGCCGAAGTCTACCGCTCGGGCGTGCTTTCGGTGAACAGGGCCGAGCTCGAGGCCGCCAGGCTTGCCGGCCTCTCGCGCCTGCAGACGGCGGCCGCCGTCCTTGCCCCCCAGGCCATGCGCCGCATGGTGCCGGCCCTGCTCGCCGTCACGGTCTCCCTCTTCAAAGACAGCTCGGTGGTTTTCGTCATCGGCCTCATCGAGCTCACCCAGACGGGCATGATCATCGCCAGCCGACATCCCGATCTCCTGCCTGCCATGTATGCCTTCATGGGCCTTGGCTACATGGCCGTGTCCCTGATCCTGACCCGCTTTGCCCGTTCGCTGGAGCGTCGCGCCCAGGCACGGCTTGCCGGCGGGAGCCGGCTGAGTTCCGGCTTTTGAGCCCTTCAGCCAGAGCCTGCTTCAGGTCCTTCCGCACCGAACATCAAGGAGAAGCCATGTTCAGACGCCTGCACGCCTCTTCCTTCGCTCCCCTCGCCTCCTTCGTCGCCGTCCTTGCCGTGAGCCTGCTCGCACTGGGCCTTGGCCGGCCGGCTCTTGCCGGCAGCTGGGAGAACCTCGACGAGGTCATCCAGAAGCGGGGCGCCATCGCCATCGGCATAGGCTACAGCACGCCGCCCATGAACTACCTCGACGATCAGGGCCAGCACGCCGGCTTCGACGTCGATCTCGCCAAGGCTCTCGCCGAGCGCATGCACCTCAGGTACACGGTGGTCAAGGTCAACAACAAGACCCGCATCACCTCCCTGTCAGGCGGCGAGACCGACATGGTGCTCTCCAACATGAACCGGACCATGAGCCGCGCCCGCCAGATCGACTTCTCCGACACCTACCTGCTCGACGGCAAGCGCATCCTGGCGCCCAAGGGCCAGCATAGGGAGCTCAAGGACTTTGTGGGCAAGCGCATCGCTGTCTGCCAGGGCAGCAACGCCCAGCAGGCCGTGGCCGAAGCGCTCAAGGCCCTCGGCGATCCCAGCCCCCGCATCATGTCCTTCCAGACCGACAGCGAGTGCTTCCTCGCCCTCAAGGCCGGCAAGGTCGACGGCTACACCAACGACACCGTCATTCTGGCCGGCGTCTCAGGCAATGATCCCGCCTTCGAGGCCGTCGGCGAAGTCTACAGCCCCACCTACTACGGCATAGGCCTGCCCCAGAATCAGTCCGCCTGGCGCTACCGCGTGAACGCGGCCCTGCGCTCCCTCGTCATGGACGGCACCTACCAGCGCATCTACGACGCCTGGTTCGGCCCCAAGGGCCGCTATCCCCTGCCGCCTGCCAGCGGAAAGCTCCCCGTGTGGGCTGACTAGCGGATGTTCCCCATGTCTTCTTCTGGCTTCACGACAGAAGAGACTGCGCCCGGGGAGAGGGAAGCTCCCCGGGCGCCCCTGCTCGAGGTGAAGGACCTTGCGGTCCTTCGCCAGGGCAGGCGCATTCTCTCGCAGATTTCCTTCTCCCTGGACGAAGGCGGCTGCCTTGCCCTGCTCGGCCCTAGCGGCTGCGGCAAGAGCAGCCTCCTGCGCGCCGTGGCAGGCCTCGATCCCGTGGACGAGGGGCTCGTTCTGCTGGACGGCCGCGTCCGCAACGCCCCTGGCCGCGCCAGCCTCGGCAGGGGGGAGATCGGCATGGTCTTCCAGGGCGAGCAGCTCTACAGCCACCTGACCCTGCTCGACAACCTCGCCCTCGCCCCCGTGCGCGTGCTCGGGCTGCGCCGGCAGGATGCCCTGGCTGAAGCGGCCGCGCTGCTGGAGGCCGTGGGCCTGGCCGACAAGGGCGCAAGCTATCCTGCCCAGCTCTCCGGCGGCCAGCGCCAGCGGGCTGCCATCGTGCGCGCCTTGGCCCTCAAGCCGAGGCTCATGCTCTTCGACGAGCCGACCTCGTCTCTCGATCCCTCCTGCGTCCAGGAGGTGCTCTCCCTCATCCTCTCCCTGCGAGGCAAGGGCCAGGCCATGATCGTCGTCACCCACCAGGCGGGCTTTGCCAGGGGCGTGGCTGATCGCCTTCTCGTCATGGACCAGGGGCGCCTTGTCAGCGAGGAGCGTCCCGAAGCGGTCGTCGCGTCGCCGGCAGGTCCGCTCACGCAGGAGCTCTTTGCCGGCGGCATGGACGCCGTGTCCGCCCTGGACAGGGCGCGCGTGCTCGGCAGCCTGCGCGTTGCCCTGCCTGAAGGCTGCGAGCCGGAAGCTGGCCAGTTCCCGGAGCTTGCCAGGCTTGCCGGCAGCCTTGGCTGCCGGCTTGCCTTCCTGTCCGCGCCAAGGGATGCCTTCGCCCTCTGGCTCAGGCTTGGCCTGTGCGAGCTCTGTCTCGCCCGGGACGAAGGCCGGGCCTGCCAGGGCGTGACCAGCCTCAAGCTCCTTGCCGGCGGATGGCGGGTGCTGGTCAGGGAGGAGGACATGCTCTGGTTCCGCTGGCTTGGCAGCGCCCTGCCCTGACGCGCTCGTGCCGCGCCGCGCTGCAACGAAAAAGGCCCTCGCCGGTGACGGCAAGGGCCTTGAACATGCTTCGAGAAGAGAGCTACTTGGCTTGCTTGGGCTTGGGCTTGGCCTTGGGCTTCGTCTGGGACTTCGTCTGCGCCTTGCTTTGGGGCTTGGCCTGCGTCTTGCCGACCGATCCCGACTTGCCTGCAGAGGCCGGCTTCGGGGCCGAGGCCTTCTGGGGAACGGGCTTGGCCTTCGCCGGGGAAGCCTGCTTGGCCTGGGGCGCGGCTGGCGTCTTGCCCGCTGCCGGGGCCGGCGCCTTGGCCGTCT
>JAEEPQ010000134.1 GCA_016284885.1 Desulfovibrio sp. | reverse complement strand
AGCCAGCGTCGCGCCGCAGCCCAGGCCCCAGCCATGCACCCAGCGGCAGGCAAGGGCCACCGGCACGCAGCCCGCGGCCATGAGCAGCATGTCGCGCCCGAGCCAGGAGCCCACCCGGGCGACCTTCAGGCCGCGCCGCACGCTGATGAACATCACGGAGGCCTCGGCGGCGATGGTGGAGAAGGCCGCCGCGTCCGCCTTCCACAGGGGGATGAGCACGAAATTCAGGGCGATGTTCAGGCTGGCGCTGACGATGGTCGAGAACAGGACGACCCGTTCCAGGCGGGCCGGGATGAGCACGCAGTCGTTGGCGATCCAGCCGATGAGGCAGAACAGGAGCGCGGGGCAGAAAAGCCGCAGCGAGCTCGCCGCCTCCAGGTAGGAGGCGTCGGAGAGCAGGAGCACGAATTCCTCGGACAGCGTGAACAGCATGGCCGCCGCGGGAAAGAGCAGCAGGGATACCAGGGCGGAGACATGGGTCAGCGTCCCGCGGTATGCTTCCATGCGCCCCTCCCCCAGGAAGAGGGAAAGCTTGGGCACGGCCACGATGAGCACGGACGAGAGCAGCATCTTGGCCAGCGCATAGATCTTGGAGGAGACCGCATAGATGCCCACCTCGTGCTCGCCGCACAAAAAGCCCAGCATGGTGGTGTCGGAACAGGTGTAGATGGAGATGGCCACCGTGGTGGAAAAGATCACCAGGATGGGGGGCAGGTGCCGCCGCCACGGCACGCCGCGCACCAGCCGGATGCGGCAGAAGCGCCTGGCGCAGAAGAAATTGACCATGTTCGAGCCGGCGCCGGCGAAGGCGGCGATGCCGGCATAGGCCAGGAGGTCATCCGGCCCCTTCACGAGGAGGAAGAGCAGGACCAGGGACAGCAGCTGGAAGGCGATGCTGCGCAGGGTGATGAAGGCGAACTCTTCGAACATGGCGTAGAGCCATTCCGTGCCGATCACCGAGAAGAAGATCTGGATCCCCAGGATGCCTATGACCGCCGCATGCCTGTTCAGCTGGGGCACCGCAAGGAGGAACAGCGCCATGAGGGCATAGGAAAGGAGCATGGACACCATGTTGATGGTGAACACTTCGCTGGCGAAGCGCTCCAGCTTCCCGCGGTCTTCCCGCAGCTTGGCGCCTTCGCGCACGGCATAGGTGTAGATGCCCAGGGCGGCAGCCATCATGAAATAGCTGACGATGGAATCGGAAAAACCGTAGATCCCGACATTGTCCACGGAAAGCGTGCGCGACACATACGGAAAGGTGACCAGGGGGAACAGCAGGTTGAACAGCGTCCTGATCCCGTTGAGCGCGACATTCCTTCCCAGGGAGGCTTGCTTGGCCATGGCCGCTCCTTCCTGCAGGGCTGCGTGGCGTCCCGGCGCCCGCCCTGCCCTGCGTATATAGCGCATGCCGCCTGCGCAGGCAACGCCCCGCCGCAGGGGGCCGCGGTCCGGCAGGCATGGGCGGACTTGCGCAATTTGCAGAGTCTGCTATACAGGACATAAGGTGCCGGAGCAGGAGTTCTGGCAGCAACATCAGCTTCACTGAGGTGCCCATGCTCAAAAAACGTATGTTTTCACTGCTTGCCCTGGCGGCGCTGGTCATGTCGTCAGGAGCCGCTGAGGCCGGGCCTGCATACCGCTATGCCGCGATCAGCGCTCCCGCCGTGGATTCCTGGCGCGGCGGCTTCACGATCTTCTTCCAGGTCGACCAAAAGATCTGCAAGGAAAATTACGGGGAAGCCTGGCCGCAGGAGTGCGCCTCGGCTGCCATGGGCGAAACAGGCACCCTGGCCGAAGGCGTGTCCATGAGCCCGGAGACCCCGGGCAAATGGATATGGAGCTCGCCCAACACGCTCCGCTTCTCCCCCGAGGAGAGGCTCGCCCCGCAGACGCGCTACACGGTCAAGCTGGACAATGTCCCCCTGCCCAAGCGCGTGAAGATGCGCAGCAAGACCGTGGTGTACGAGACCCAGGGCCAGGCCGCCAGCGTCGGGCATGAAAATTTCTGGATCGACCCCTCGCCCAAGGGCCAGCACGCCCTGTCCGTCCCCGTGCGCTTCATCTGGCCCGTGGACCCCGCCGCCATGGAGAAGCGCTTTGAATTCGGCGCCGAGAAGCAGGGCAGCGGCCTGGAACTGGGCAAGCTGCGCTTCGTCTGGAACCAGGCCCGCGACAGCGTCGTCGTCAACGCCCCCATCGCCAAGATGCCCAGGGACAACACGCGCGTGCGCTTCGCCATCAGCGGCATGCCCGCCTACTTCATGGACAAGGGCAGGCGCTCCATCGTCACGGCCAAGAACCAGATCGCCGGCAAGATCTTCACCATGACCGGGAACGCCCAGCTCATGGACGTCACGGGCATGGACCTGCTCAAGGACCACGACGGCGACCTCAACGTCCGCTACGTGCTCGAAGCCAAGACCAGCCTGAGGGTCCAGCCTTCGGAACTGCTCAAGTCCCTGGACCTCGTGGAGCTGCCCCTGCATTCCGAAAAGAGCGCAGGCACCGCCGCCAACTGGAAGAAGATGCCGGCCCTCTCCGCCGCCGACATCCAGGGCGGGAAGAAGCTCCAGGCGCAGCTCATCTCCCACGACTCCCCCACGGACACCGTGCGCTTTGCCGTCCCCCTCACTGCCGGGCGCTACCTCATGGCGGCCGTGAAGGAAGACCTCAAGTCCACCGGCGGGCTCAAGCTGCAGTCGGTGCGCCGCTTCATCCTCCGTGCGCCTGACATGGGATCCGAACTGGCCTTCCTCCAGCCGGGCAACATCCTCACCCTGGGCGGCGAGAAAAAGATCGACCTCTACGCCATGGGCCTGGATTCCATCACCTGGAAGGCCCGGCGCATCCGCGACCCGTTCCTCGCCATGCTGGGCGGGAACCGGGGATTCTCAGAGGATTCCGACAGTTACGACCCCGAAGACATGCAGAGCGAATGGGTCCAGGATGAACTGGCCAGCCAGGGCGCGCGCATGGCCGCCATGAGCGACTCCGTCTCCGGCACCATCGCCCTGCCCAAGGCCGGGCCGGGCAAGGGCCTCTTCCCCGTGCTCGACGCCGCCCCCCTGCTGCAGGGCGACGGGGACCACCGCGGGCTCATGAACATCGAGATCACCGGATGGGCCGGCGGCAAGAAGGCGGCCTTCGCCTCGCGCCTCCTGCTGATCACGGACATCGGCCTCACCCTCAAGTCCGAAGGCGACGGCTCCACCGTGGCCTTCGTGCAGGACCTCTCCTCCGGCAAGCCCATGCAGGGGGTCGAAGTCAGCCTGCTCGGCGTCAACGGCCTGCCGCTGATCAGCGGCAAGAGCGACGCCGGCGGCATGGTGCGCCTCGCCTCCGTGACCGGGCTCTCCGCCGAGCAGAAGCCCGTGGCCGTCATCGCCTCCTCCGGGCGCGACCTCGCCTGGCTGTCCCTGCAGGAATCCTCCCGCAAGCTGGACATGAGCGCCTTCGACGTCAACGGCCGCCACTGCGAAGCCGACGGCCTGCTCGCCTCGGTCTTCAGCCAGCGCGGGCTGTACATGCCCGGCGAGACCCTGCACTTCGGCGCGCTGGTGCGCCGCTTCGACTGGGAGCCGCTGCCCAAGGGCCTGCCCCTGGAAGCCACGCTCACCAGCCCCACCGGGGCCACGGTGCTGCGCAAGCCGGTCAAGGTCGAGCCTGACGGGCTCGTCGAACTCGCCTGGCAGTCGCCGCTCGACGCTCCTGCCGGCACCTACCGCCTGGACATCTCCCTCCCCTCGGCCCAGGCCGTCCTGGGCAGCGCCACGGCGCGCGTCGAGGAATTCGAGCCTGACACCATGGCCATGAAGGCCAGCCTTTCCCCGGCCCTCCCCAAGGGATGGATCCGCACCGGGCAGGGCGCCGGCAAGGTCGAAGCCCAGGTCCTCCTTTCCACGCTTTACGGCAGCAGCGCCGCCGGGCACCGCATCCAGGCCAGCTTCGAGGCCAGCCCGGCACGCCTCGGCTTCAGCAGCAAGCCTGACTATACCTTCTACGACGCCACCCCGCCGCTCTCCGAAGAACGCTCCATCCCCATCGATGAGATGTTCACCGGCAAAGACGGCAGCGCCAGCTTCGCCCTGCCCTACGAGGGCATCGGCGGCAGCTTCCGCGGCACCGTGCGCATCGACGGCTTCGAAGCGGCCGGCGGGCGCGCCGTGACGCGCCAGATCGACGCCATGTTCTCGCCCCTGGAAGCCGTCGTGGGCTACAAGCCCACCGGCGAAGCCAACAACCTCGACTACATCGCCAAGGGCGCCAAGGCCGGGCTGCATGTCATCGCCCTCGACAACGACCTGGCCCCGGCGGCCCTCGACGGCGTGACCGCGACCTTCTCGAGCCGGCGCTATGTCAACTCCCTCGTGACGGACACGCGCGGCGAATACCGCTACGATTCCACCCCCGTGGACGAAGCCATCGCCACGAAGCCCGCGCCCATCGGCAAGGACGGCGCCTCCATCGACCTGCCCTCGGACACCCCGGGCGATTACCTGCTCACCCTCACCGGCAGCAAGGGCGAGACCCTTGCCGTCATCCCCTTCAGCGTCGCGGGCGACAAGCTCAAGGACCCGCAGCTTTCCGGTTCCTCGCAGTCCCTGGCGGGCGGCAGCCTGCGCCTGAGGCTCGAAAACGCCTCCTGCGAGCCGGGCGGCACGCTCACCTTCACGCTTTCCGCCCCCTACGCCGGCAGCGGCCTGATCACCATCGAGCGTGAAAAGGTCGTGGCCAGCAAGTGGTTCACCGCCAAGGCCGGCGAGACCACGCAGCAGATCACCGTGCCCGAAGGCTTCGAAGGCCGCGGATACGTGTGCGTGTCCTTCAGCCGTTCCGCTGATTCCGACGCCATCTACATGAAGCCCCACGCCTACGCCGCGGCCCCGTTCAACTGCGGGCTCGCCCGGCGCGACATGGGCCTGACCATCGACGCCCCCCAGACCATACTCCCCGGCGCGAACATGCACGTTTCGCTTTCGGCGAAGCGTCCGGGCCGCGCCCTGCTCTTCGCCGTTGACGAAGGCGTGCTCTCCCTCACCGGGTTCCGCACGCCGGCCCCGCTGAACGACCTGCTCGCCGACCGCGCCCTCGACGTGGTCACGCGCCAGGCCTTCGACCTGCTCATGCCCGACCATGCCCGGCTGCGCGGCCGCATCCCGGCCTTCGGCGGCGACATGGGCAACCCCGGCGGCAGGTTCCTCAACCCCTTCCGCCGCCGCAGCGAGCCGCCCTTCGCCCTGTGGCAGGGCGCCGTGGACCTCTCTTCCGGCAAGGCCGAACTCGACATCCCCGTCCCGTCCTACCTTTCCGGCAAGATCCGCATCATGGCCGTCGGCTCCTCGCTGGACAACGGGATGCTCACGGCCGGCAGCGCCGAGAGCATGACCACCGTGCGCGGCACCGTCATCCTGCGCCCGCTGCTCCCCCTGGCGGCCGCGCCCGAGGACACCTTCGAAGGCGCCCTCACCGTGGCCAACACCATCAAGGGTTCGGGCAAGTCCCTGCCCGTGCGCATCAAGATCGCCCCGGATGCCGGGATCACCCTGGTGAACACGCAGCTCGAGCAGGTCGTGAACGTGGATGAGGAAGGCGAGGCCGTCATCCCCTTCCACGCGAAGGTCAGCGACAAGCTGGGCTCCTCCGGCATCACCTTCACCGCCGAGAGCGACAAGCTGCCCGGCGGGGCGGCCGTTGTCAGGGAACAGACCCTTTCCATCCGTCCGCCGGTGCCCCGGATGCGCCGCGAAGAGATGCAGCCTGTCAAGAACTCCGTGAACATCCGCTCCATAAGGGACATGTATCCCTTTGAGCAGAAGAGCACCCTCACCGTGGCCTCGGCGGAACACCTGGCCATGCGCTCCCTGGCGGCACGCCTGGGCACCTACCCCTACGGCTGCACGGAGCAGCTCATCAGCCGGGCCTTCCCCTACGCGGCCTCGCTGAACGATGCCGCCATGCTGGACCTGTTCCAGTCTGGCAAGGGCATGGATCCCGCCAAGAAGCGCAGGGAGCGCGAACGCGCCCTGCTCACCGCCGTGGAAGCCATAGAGCGCTGCTTCAACGGCTACCAGGTCTCCCTGTGGTCCGGCTCGGAAGGCGACCCCTTCGTCACGGCCTACGCCGCGGACTTCCTGCTCACGCTGCGTGAGAACGGGCGCGCCGTGCCCGAGAACCTGCTGCGCAGGATACTGAACACGCTGGAATCCCAGTCCGGGAACGACCCGTACAACGCCGGCGACGCCCGCATCAAGGCCTACGCCTGCTGGCTGCTGCTGCGCGACGGGCGCGTCGTCACCCAGCATGTGGACAACCTGGAGAAATGGCTCGATGAGAACGCCGAAGGCTGGAAGGGCGACGTGACCGCGGCCCTGCTGGCCGACAGCAACGCCATGCTCAGGCGTTCGAGCCGCGCGCGCAAGCTCATGCCGGCGCCGCTGCACGCTTCCGGCGAAGGCTACGCCGGGTCCATGCTCACCAAGGGTGCGGCCGTCGGCCTCTACCATGCCGTCATCGCCAGGCCGTTCTGGCAGGACGCCCAGCGCGCCGACATGGACGAACTGCGCGACACCGCCCTGAACCCCCATGCCACCACCACCGAGATGGCGCTCACGGGCCGGGCCCTGGCCCCGCTGGCTTCCGCATCGCCGGCCACCGGCGCCGTCGCCCTCCGCTGCACCGAGCCGGCGGGCGACGGCCCCGCCCCGGCCCTCG